>JAJRVZ010000208.1 GCA_024277055.1 Calditrichota bacterium | reverse complement strand
GGTCATCTCTGGTATTTCCGTTACCCGATCGCCGGAGAAAAGGGTTTTGTTACCGTCGCAACCACCCGACCCGAAACCATGCTCGGTGATACGGGGGTAGCTATCAATCCGAAGAACGAAAAAACCAAACATCTGATCGGAAAAACCGTTATTCTGCCGTTGATGGATCGCGAAATACCCGTGGTGACCGACGATTTTGTCGATCCCGAATTCGGCACGGGAATCGTGAAAGTAACCCCGGCTCACGACCCCAACGACTTCCTGATGGGTAAGCGGCACAACCTGGAACAGATTAATATCATGAACGCCGACGGCACGTTGAACGATAAAGTCGGGGAATTTGCCGGACTGGACCGTTTCGTGGCGCGAAACAAAGTAATTCGGGCCATGGAAAAACTGGGCCTGCTTGAAAAAACAGAGAAACACCACCACAATGTCGGCCATTGCCATCGCTGCAACACGGTCGTCGAGCCCTATTTATCGAAGCAGTGGTTCGTAAAAGTCGGACCATTGGCCAAACCGGCCCTCGAGGTCGTAAAAAACGGTACCGTTCAATTACACCCGCACGAGCGCTGGTACAAAACCTATGAGTACTGGATGGAAAACGTACGCGACTGGTGTATTTCCCGGCAGTTGTGGTGGGGTCACCGCATTCCGGTGTACTACTGCAATGACTGCAACGAGATCATGGTACTGCGACAGACCCCGGATGCCTGCGTAAAATGCAGCTCTGATAACATCAGGCAGGATGAAGATGTACTGGATACCTGGTTTTCTTCCTGGTTGTGGCCATTCTCCACGCTCGGCTGGCCGGAGAAAAATGAAGACCTGAAATACTTCTATCCCACCGATCTGCTGGTCACCGGACCGGATATTATCTTTTTCTGGGTGGCGCGCATGATCATGGCCGGGCTCGAATTTATGGGCGATATTCCGTTCAAACATGTCCTGTTAAACGGAATCGTTCGCGATGAAAAAGGGCGTAAAATGAGCAAATCGCTCGGCAATGGAATCGATCCGCTGGAAATGATCGAAGCCTACAGCGCCGACGCCGTGCGCTTTACCCTGCTCATGCTCAGTTCCGAGGGGCAGGACATTAATTTATCCGCCGGCCATTTTGAGATAGGACGGAATTTTTCGAACAAGATTTGGAACGCCTATCGCTTCCTGTCCATGAATCTCGAATCGATTGAAACCGATTTTCATAAGTACGAAAACCGTTTCGAACTGGCCGATCGCTGGATTCTCAGCCGCTTCCACCGCACCGTTGCACAGATGAATGAAAACCTGGAAAAATTCAGGGTGAACGATTCGCTGAACGATGTATACCATTTCTTCTGGCACGACTACTGTGACTGGTACCTGGAACTGATTAAAAAGCGGCTTTATAATAAAGAAGATCGGCAGGCCCGCAACACGGCCATGAGTATTGCCACCTTTATCATGAAAGAAACCATGAGCCTGTTGCATCCTTTTATGCCGTTTATCACTGAAGAAATCTGGCAGGCCTTAAAATCCGGAGAGGAAGTGAGTATTGTAGTCAGTCCCTGGCCGAAACCGGATTCGTCGTACATTGATGATGCCATTGAAAAAGACATGTCTCTTTTGCAGGAATCGATCAGTGCGGTACGAAATGTTCGCGCCGAGATGAATGTACCCCCTGCAAAAAAAGCGCCGTTGCATGTCCGGGGTCCGGCACTGGAATTATTCAAGAAAAACGAAGATTATTTTATAAGTCTCGCGCGGGTGGTCGCGGTTCATGAGTATGACAGCAATCTGGAAAAAGAAATTACGGCAACGGCAGTGGTTAGCAATACGGAAATTTTCATTCCGCTGGCCGAGCTTATCGATGTGAAAAAAGAAAAAGCCCGTCTGCAGAAGGAAGCTGACCGCCTGCAGAACATGATTCGCGGCATCGAAGCCAAACTGAACAACAGGAATTTTACCGGCAAGGCGCCCGAAAAGGTAGTTGAAAACGAAAAGGCAAAGCTGGCAAGTAATCGCGAGAACCTTGAAAAAGTGATGCAGGGCCTGAAACGTCTCGAACGTTGACGGAGCGGTGGAACCCGTAATGCTCCTGCCGGTATACGAAAATGTAATTAACGATGCAGCGTATCATACTTCTCTAACAAAAGCAGGAATTTAAATTATGAAACATTTATCGGCATATTGGGTCTGGCTCCTGTTTCCGCTGGTGATTTCAGGTCAAAACACCGGCTTGACCGTCACTTCCGGAGGACAGGCGTTTGTCTCCGAAGTCCGGCAACTGCATTTGCAGAAAGGTGAACAGATACTCCGTATCGGTGATTTCCCGAAAGCGCTGGACATCCCTTCGCTTTTGCTGAAATTTGCCGACGGCTCAAGGGTTATCGAGCAGGATTTTTCCCGTGTTGATCACGACATAAAAAAAATTATCGGGCAATGGCTGCAAAAAAATATAACTGTAATCACCCCGCGTGAATCGACCCTGCATGGCAAACTGCTGGCCTTTGAAAATGGTTATCTCTATCTGCAGTCCGAGGCTGGGCGCATGCATGTACTTCCGTTCAGCCACCTGATGCGATTTGAATTGAACGATTTCGACCTGCAAAAACAGTTTGCCGATTCCGAATCCGTACTCCAGTGCAGGATAAACGGTAATACGGACGGACGAACGGAGGCATATATTTATTACTGGACCGGCGGTATCGAATGGCGGGCGGAATACACCGCCGAGGTCAATAGTGAAGAGAACACCATTCGCATGGCCGCCCGGGTCGTGCTCAATAATTCCAGTGGAAAGTCCTTTGAAAATGTAAATCTCAAACTACTCGCCGGCGATATCCGCATGATAAGCAACCGGAAATCTCTCGGCAGGGCGGCGAACACACTCGGTTTCATGGCGGATCTGACCGAAGCGGCGCCGTCTGAATTTCGTGAGCAGGCCCTCTCGGAATTTCATCTGTACACCCTGCAGCGCACAACCGACCTGTCCGACAGCGGTACGAAAAGTATTGCCTGGATCAATCCTGCGGATTTTAAAGCTCGGAAAATTTACACTTATAATTACCAGAAAGATGCCGCCAAAATAACCGTCGCTTTCAAGCTGCGCAACGGTAAAAAATCCGGGGCAGGAAAACCGCTTCCCGCAGGCGTCGTGCGTATTTACAAATCGCAGGACGGGCAGCTCGAACCGATCGGAATGGCCGCTGTCGGCCATGTTCCGGTCGATGGTAAATTCCAACTGGAATATGGTAAAGCTTTCGACCTGCGAGCCGAACGTAAAATTCTCAATCGTAGTCGTTCAGGCAAAAATTCTGAACAGATGAGTATCGAAATAAAATTGATGAATTTCAAAAACAAGGATGTTGAAATTATTGTTAATGAGCCGTTGATCGCCTACAGGAACGCGGTGATTAGCAACAGCAATTTCGACATCACCGAAAAAGATGCAAATCATGTTGAATTTACTGTGCCGGTAAAAGCAGGTAAAACTTCGACCCTGCGATTTGATATTCTTTATACATGGTAAAAGGATTTATACGGATCTATGGATTTCAACGAAAAGGAACTGCGCAAAAAAATACGTTCCGACCTGGAGCAGCAACATCGTTCACGCGTAAACAATAACCAGCAGGAGGAAGAAGCGGCGGAACCGGCCGTATCGGGTCTTTCCGATGAAACGATCAAGCGTTACATCCGCCGCAGCCTGCGGGAAAAACTCTATTCAAGCCATCCCCAGTTCATCAAATGTGCCAATCATCTGAATGAATATGAATGGCTGACGGAAGAAGAAATTAAAAACCAGTATGAATTTTATCCCGTGGACGAAACCTGGTGGCAACGATTCAAAAATTATTTCAGCAGCGATCCGCTGAAAAAAGTGCCCCACCTCGAATGGATGGAAGATTATCGCCGTGAAATTGAAAAAGAGATCAGGGAAAATATTGATAAAAGGATTCAGGAATTAAGACGGAAACAGGAAGAACTGCGTCAACGGGCCCGTGAATCACGGGTTGCCGAAATTATTTCGGAAGAAGAGGAAGAATTCTACCGTAACCATCCTGATTACCGCCAGTATAAAAACTGGGCCGGCGAAACCCGTTGGATGACCGAAGAAGAATATCTGGCTCAGGATGAATTCACCATTGAAGTAAAAACAACACGCCAGAAAATAATGATCGGCGCCGCGTGGTCACTTGCCGCACTGATAGTTATCGGAGCGCTTTACTGGCTGAACGCTACTTTCGGCGCCCAGGCGCAGAAGGGGTATCTGATCATCGAGTCCAATGAACAGCGCGGCCAGTTATATATTAATGAAAACCAGGTGGTCGGCTTTAATCCGGGCAGTGTTATTTCACTCGATCCCGGCAAATACAAGATCAATTTCCACATGGCCGACCGTGTATCGGAACCGAAATTTCAAATCGTTTCAATTACTCGCGGAGATACCGTACATAGCTGGTTTGAATTGAAACCGCTGGATACAAGCAGAAAAGCCGTTGTACGCATTGCCAGCAATTTTGACGATGCCAAAATATTCGTAGACGGTGAATTTCTGGGTATCGTGCGTAATTTCGACCGGCTTCTGCTTGAACCGGGCAAACATAAAATCATGCTGCAAAAGGAAAACTACGAAACAAATCCGCCGATTCAGAACATTCTGCTGAAAGAGGGCGATACCCTGCAACTGCAATTCAGACATCTGCCGAAAAGCGACGGCAAACAGCGTGCGACACAGGTTACCCATGCCCTGCTGGAAGTCAGTTCGAATATTCGCGGGGCAAAGATATTTCTTGACGGACGCGATACAGGTTTTGAAACGGATCACATTCTGAACCGGGTACCGGCCGGCAAGCATATCGTTTCCGTTCAAAAGACAGGCTACCGCGTTTATCCCCGTGAAAAGGAAGTGGATATCCGCGGCAGGAACCAGATTGAAAAAATAAATTTCAAACTTTCACGAATTAACGTACCGGTGCGAATTACCACCCGTCCGGTTAACGGTACTATTTACATCGACGGTCGCGAAATCGGAAATGGCGACTGGAGCGGTAATTTAACCCTCGGTGAGCACAAGGTTCAGTTCGGTAATGTAAATTTTTACACCCCTCCCGAAGCACAAACCATCAATATTTCCGAAGAGGGTGCGACGGAATTCGTTTTTCTGTACAAAAATGCTTTTTCCATCAAATTCTCAACCAATGGCATTGCACCGGCTTCCATTATCGGCGCCATCCAGCTGGGCTACCTGATCGAAGACCGTCGTTTTTACATCGATCCCAGCAACGGACCGGAAATCGTGATCGATTCCAACTTCAGACAACGTGTCTGGAAGCTCGGTTCGGCGTTTGCATACCGCAATCCACCGGAAGGTGACGCAATCCTGCTTTCTTTCATGATCCCGCAGCAGGTGCCGATCAATGCGAACATAAAACTCAAGATTTGGGGCTATCGCAGTGATGAACCGTATCCGCTGGCCCTGAAAAAAATCAGCAGGGTGCGTATCCGCGTAAACGATTCCGTCGTCCGTGACAACCACACTCCACGCTATTCTCTTTCGGAAGCCGGTCCCACCGTTTACGAACAGTTCACCATCGGTGATCTGCTGAAATACGGAAAGAACTCCGTCGAGATTGGTGTCACTTCCGAGAATACACTTTTTTATATCATCGAGAAAGTGGCCGTGGAATAGCTGCTTGCATTTGTCTTGACGAATGCCTTATTTTTGCCGGACACGAGGTGTGGATTTATCCTTACTCAATATCAGTGAAATCAGAATTGGCGAATCATCTTTATAATTTTGCCGGGTGGAATTTAGAGTGGCACAGGCATCCTTAAATCTTTTTGCAACACCGGATTCGGCGTACGTCCCATTGGCCGAGCGTTGCCGTCCGCATAAAATATCGGAAATCGTCGGACATGAGCGCTACTTGTCTGATAACGCGCCGCTGCGTCGGCAATTACTGAACGGCAACCTGCCCTCGCTGATTCTGTTTGGTCCCCCCGGCGTCGGCAAAACGACCCTGGCCAGGGTGCTGGCGGCGGAAACCGGCATGCCCTCCACTTCTCTTTCAGCGATCAATTCCGGAAAAAAAGAACTGAAGGCCGTTATCGATAATGCACAGATTGACCGTACCCGCGGCGCCCGCGGTCATATTTTATTCATAGATGAAATCCATCGCTTCAACAAAGCCCAGCAGGATGGATTGCTGCATGCGGTGGAAGACGGTACCGTTATCCTCATCGGGGCAACCACGGAAAATCCGTCTTT
>JAJRVZ010000207.1 GCA_024277055.1 Calditrichota bacterium | reverse complement strand
TACTGCGGATCGCTACCGGGTGCGTCTGTTACTCGGCAAAGACGGAGAATTCAAGTATGAATCCGGGATTATGCAGGCCGCCGACGATCAGCCGGTAGCCGTCAAACCGGCAAAAACATCGGTGGATGAATCGAACATTTTTTTGTACCACAAAACCACAGAGCGAACGATCTATGAGAATGCCCTGAAGAAGGCGCAGGGGGCGGAAGATATCATTTTGTACAACAGCAGGGGGGAGATTAGGGAAAGCACCATTGCCAATGTGGTTGTAAATCAAAACGGGAACCTGTTTACACCGCCCGTAACCTGTGGTTTGCTGAACGGCACTTTCCGTAAGTACCTGATGGAAAAAGGAAAAATAACGGAAAAAACAATCACCCTTGAACAACTGAAAAATTCCACGGAAATCTATCTTATCAATTCGGTACGCAAATGGCGCAAAGCCCTGCTTATTGACTAATTCTGCCGAAAAGCTCACTTAATTCATTATTAAATCAAGACGACTCTGCAAGCGCCCGAATCTATGAAAGATAATGAATCTATTTTAAACGGAGCATATCAATGCTGGAAAAACTGGATCTCTATCGCAGGATGCCGAAGGACGAATATCGTCAATTGACCGACAAATACGAACCGCGCTTTGCCGAACTGCAGCGCAAACTGAAAGCATTCAAAATCCCGGTACTCATCATTTTCGAAGGCTGGGACGCCGCCGGAAAAGGTACTCTGATTAACAAGCTGATCCTCAGTCTTGACCCGCGCGGCTACAAGGTACACCCAACCAATGCACCGACGGAGGATGAACGATTACGACCTTTTTTATGGCGCTTCTGGGTAAATACCCCCATTGACGGTGGAATGGCGGTTTTCGACCGCAGCTGGTACGGGCGCGTGCTGGTGGAAAGGGTTGATAAAATTGTCGGAAAAAAAATATGGCAGCGGGCATACGATGATATTATCGCTTTCGAGCGGCAGCTGTCCGAAGAAGGTGCCGTGATCATCAAATTTTTTCTGCACATCAGCAAAGAGGAGCAAAAAAAGCGTTTTAAAAAACTGCGGAAAAGTCCGGCTACGGCCTGGAAGGTAACCAGCGAAGATATGCGCCATCATGATCAATACGATAAATATGTGCAGGCCATCGAGGAAATGCTGAGTCGCACCGATACGGCCCATGCACCCTGGACACTGATCGAAGCGCACAACCGCCGTTTTGCCTATACAAAAATATTACGTACGGTTGTTCAGACCCTCGAGCGTAAATTATCGGAAAAGGAATTTGAGCAGGAACAACCGGGAAATACAACGCCGGTCACTGCAGAACAGGAATCCGCTTCAATCCTGGATCAGGTCGATTTGAACGTGTCGCTGGACCGGGAAACATACGATGAGGAATTGAAATATTACCAACGTCGTATCCGCGAACTGGAACACGAAATCTTTTTAAAACGGATTCCGGTTGTCATCATGTATGAGGGATGGGATGCGGCAGGAAAGGGGGGAAACATCCGCCGGCTGGTGCGTGGACTTGATCCCCGGGGGTATGAAGTAATTCCCATCGCCGCCCCGACAAGCGAAGAAAAGGCACATCATTTTTTATGGCGCTTCTGGAGACAGTTTCCCAAAGCCGGGCACATCGCCATTTTCGATCGCAGTTGGTACGGTCGTGTGCTGGTTGAACGGGTGGAAGGATTCTGCAGCGAAAAGGAATGGCGGCGGGCTTACCGGCAAATCAATGAAATGGAAATGCAGTGGGCAAACTTCGGCACCGTACTGGTCAAATTCTGGCTGCAGATCGATCAGGACGAGCAATTGCGACGATTCAAAGAGCGCGAAAGCAATCCGGCCAAGCAGTGGAAGCTTACAGAAGAAGACTGGCGCAACCGGGAAAAGTGGGGCCTGTATAAGGCGGCTGTGGATGAAATGCTGTTGCGCACCAGTAGCAGCCGTGCTCCCTGGCATATTATTGAATCCAACAACAAATGGTATGCCCGCATCAAAGTACTGAAAACGGTTTGTAAAATGATTGAGCAAAGACTTTAATAGGTGATTCAGAAGAAGACGGCAGTCTCCAGCCGCCGTCCTTATTTTGTATCCGCGGGCGTTCCTGGGAAAGATCGGGAAAAATTGAAAGACAAAAGCCTGCCGCTTATTGACATTTGTGAACGGGTGGGGTATACTTCCGAAGCCGCATTAAGTCGTGCATTCGACAGGTTCTGCGGAATGAATTGCAGCCAAACAGGGGAAAGTATTCAGCATTTTATTTAAAAGGTTTCTGACGATGAAGAAAAGAGTATTGTTATTACTGCCGACGCACACCTACAGAACAACAGCCTTTCTGGAAGCGGCGGCAAAAATGAATATCGAACTGAGCGTGGGTTCGGAGCGCAAACAGGCACTGGCCGATCTGGCGCCCGGGGCAACGACGGTAGTTGATATTTACCGTCACCATAAAGCGGTTAAACAAATCGCCGAATTTACGGCGCTTTATCCGCTCGATGCCGTTATCGGTGTGGATGAGAATACGGTAAATCTGGCGGCCAAAGCGGCACATTTGCTGGGATTACCACATAACGATCTTGCAGGGGTGGCGGCAGCTGCCGACAAATTCAAGATGCGCCGGATGCTGGCCGGGGGCGGAATGCTTTCTCCGGAATATGCCTGTTATTCACTGCACGACGATCCGCGAAGATTCTCGCTTCGGCAATCATATCCCGTTGTACTGAAACCGTTACTGCTTTCCGCCGGCCGCGGTGTAATTCGTGCCAATAATAAAACTGAATTTTGCGCAGCTTGGGAATCGATCCGTTCCATCTGCAACGATAAAAAACTACGCCGGAGGGGTGGCCGCTCCGCCGAAAAGATTTTAATAGAAAAATACATCCCCGGCGAAGAAGTTGCGCTGGAAGGGCTGGTAAATAACGGTCGCCTGCATACACTGGCTGTTTTCGACAAACCCGATCCGCTGGTCGGACCGTATTTCGCAGAAACAATTTATGTAACCCCTTCCCGGCACAGTGAGCAAATTCAGGCTGTTTGTGTGGAAACAGTTCGGAAAGCCATCGCCGTCATGGGAATCGGGAACGGACCCGTGCATGCAGAAATGCGAATCAATGAAATGGGGGTGTGGCTGGTGGAAATAGCCAATCGTTCCATCGGCGGATTGTGCTCGCAGGTACTGCAGTTTGAAAACGGTATGCGTCTCGAGGAAATAATCCTGCGCCAGGCGACGGGTATGCTGGATTCGGTTCCTCAGCGGGAACGGCGGGCGGCCGGAGTTCTCATGATTCCGGTGGAAAAAAGCGGAACGCTGGTGTCAGTCACCGGTGCGGACCAGGCCGCTGAGGTTGCCGGAGTAGAGGAAGTGATCATTTCCATCGGCAACGGACAGGAGGTGCAATCATTACCGCAGGGCAACCGCTATCTGGGTTTTGTTTTTGCCCGTGGAAAATATGCAGATGAAGTGGAAAAAAGTTTGCGGTCTGCCCGATCACGGCTGAATATACTGATCGAGGAAAATCCGGACCGGATAACTCCAACACAGAAAACATTTCTGAAACATGTCTGAATTCCTTCTGATTCCGTTGATCGTGTTGTCGCTGATTGCCTGTGACGGCAAAACGGCAATAAACGATATTGAGCACGAACCGCAGGTGACGGAGGCGGATAAACCTTGGGCCGGAGTTTTTCGAATTCTCGATGGCAAATGGCAGGGTCGGTTTTTTGTGCTGAATAACGAAAATCCGCAAAAAGTCAATACCGATTCCCTGACCGATCCCGGATACATTCAACGAAAAGTAAAAAAACTGCCGGTAGTACAGACCATTCTGGTAGAACAAATATATTCTTCACTCTCGCCCTTTTTTCAAAAAGTAACAATCCGCGACCGGTACGAAGAGCCGGATGGAATTAAAAGGACAGTAACCAGTTACGGTGTAAATAAAGTTCAGGCAGGCGGATTGTGGTGTGTGGTAAAAAAGCCGGATGAAACGGTAATCCACCACGGTTCTACAGACGGTCCGACAACGATCATCTGGCAGCGCAATGAAAAAAATCCGTTACGGAATGAATATTTTTATGAAGTCGTCTCGGACAGTGTTTACGGTATTGTCGGCTGGGGCTATTACGGCATCGACGATGTGGAGCGGGAACCGCTGACCTGGTTTCGCGCCGTTTATAAAAAGATTAATCCCTGACAGGGATTCAATACAGACGATATTCTTTTCCCGCAGGCTGTTTCAATTATTCTTCACCGGCAAGTCGGGACAGACAATCCGATTTGAGTTTTTCTTTACCGTTTTGACGTACCCGTTCCCGAATTTCATCCGCCGTCCGAAATTGTCCTTTTCCGATGCCGGCGCACCGGACCGCGGTCTTGTCCCATTCATGACGGCTTTGCAGGTTCTCCGGCCAGAAGGGAAAAGTGCCGCACTGCAGCGGTCGTACTTCGTATATTCTGCACCCGTTTTCATAGAACACGCACGGTCCGTTTTCAACCGAGCGTAAAGAAATCATACCGTTCTTTTCAATAGTATACTGTTGTAAGAAATCTGCAAATTCCGTTTTCAAATAATCTGCAATGCGTTGAAATTCTTCCTGCGAACCGAAAACACTTCCTCCGGGAAAAGTACAGCAATTACCGCAACGCTTACAGGAGAAATACAATCCTTTGTACCAGGAAATGGAAGGGGGCATGGGAAATCCGATTTATTATATGCGAGCCAACTGCTCCGTTGTTGGCTCCGCTCAGCAGTACCAGGGTTCGGTGAGATAAGGGATGGTTGCGCGGGAAGTGAATCCGGAAAATTCAGAAGGCTTTACATGTTCGCCGGCAAATTCGGCGGCCGTTTTAAGAATATCCTGAAACAGTCTGGTCCGGGAGTGCTTTCGAAGAGTGCCGTTTTCTACCATATTCAGAACCGTCCGGTGCAGTTCATCCACGGACGGATCAGGATGCGTCCACTTGTGACACAGACGCTCAGAAGAAAAACCCGTAACATATGGTTTGATTTCATCGAGTTGCAGCAGCGGCGAACCTTCCGGCAAGAGCAGGCGGATCGCCAGCTGGATGGATGCGGTGTTTTCGATCAGATTCAGTTCCGCCACCTGCTTCAGAAAGTTGAAGTAAGAAGCCCTCGTTGTACGGGGATGAAAAGGGATAAAAGTAGGTGAAATAATGAGCCCGTTGTCGGTCATTATTTTCACCGCCGCATGAAAATCTGCTGCGGAATGTCCCTTTTGCAGAAGATCCAGCACGCGGTCATCCAGCGCTTCGACGGCGGAAACAATAAATGCGCAGCCGTTTTCTCGTAATGCCGGTAAGTGGCGACGGTATCGTAAAATATGTTCAATCTTTATGGTTACGTCAAAACGGATGTCCGGATAACGCCGATGCATTGCTTCGACAATAGCCAGTCCATGAGAAGGTGCATTAAAAAAATCAGGGTCGCCGAAGGTGATATGCTGTGCACCTGCTTTGATTTGCTGTTCAATATCGGCCAGCACAATCTCCGGCTGTACAATTCGGAAACGGCCGTTGTACACCGGCACGATCGGGCAGTGACGGCATTTGTACTTGCACCCACGGCTTGCCTCGGTATACCCGGCAATCCGGGATTGGCCGTTTGAATCTATGATATGGGCGTATTCCTCCAGCCCGGGCAATCGGTTACGATCCGGGACTTTGAATTGTAATCTTTCTGTGGAAACAACCGGGTTCTTCCGGGTAGTATTTTCACTTGCGATTTGAAGACAGCTTTCGACCAGCTCGCGTTCAAATTCCCCGCTGATGATCCGTTCCGCTCCTTTTGCCCGCAGATGTTTTTCATTTAAAACCGCATACAATCCGTAACAAATTATCGCCGCCCGTGGATTTACTTTTTTAATTCTCTGCAGCAGGGGTATGGCCAAGCGGGTTGCCGTGTGCATGGGTACGTAAACGGCTACGATCTCTGCCTGTTGCAACGCACTGTCTTCAACGGTCTGAACGGACAGATCGCGTACCTCGACGGAGAATCCGGCGTCACGCAGCCAGGCGGCGGGCGAAGCCAACCCGAACGGCTGGTGACCCAGTTCGTAGGTGGAAAGTAGTAATAGTTTTTTCATGAATGGTGCAGCGGTCCTTATTTGGATTGCTTGTAGTAGGGGTTGCTGCCGCCGGCATGATCAGTCGAGTCGTAGACATTCTCGATTTCCGGTACCGCTTTTTTAATGGCTACTTCAATACCCTGTTTCAGGGTCACATTGGCCATACCGCAACCCTGGCAGCCGCCGCCAAGTTCAACATACACATCATTTCCGCGCACATCTATCAGTGATACCCAGCCGCCGTGACTGGCAATGGAGGGATTGATCTGCTGTTCGATCACCTGCAGCACTTTTTCGGCAGACGTACCTTTCAGCTCCTCGGGAACGGGATTCTCCCGTTCAAATTTAAAACCGCTGGCCATTACGCCTTCTTCATAATCCAGTGTTGTATCATTCAACAATTCTTTTGTCTGTTCCGTTAAATAAACCTTCAGGCCGTCCATGTCGACAGCTTGTTCGTCATCATGGGCTTTACCGGGCAGGACAAATTCCAGTCCGTAATCTATTTTGAACGGTGATTTGGCATTGGCCAGAATTCGGATTCCTTCCACTTCTTTTGTGTAATTATCGATGGCGTCCTGTATTTTTGTGCGGGCTAATTCACTTATCTGGAACATGATCTTCTCCGTTGGTTTTTGATCGCGCATAAAATAGCCAATAATTGAATTTTTTGCCATTAAAAACTGCTATATATTTGGCCTGCATTCGATCTGCGCTTTAATAAAACGGAAAATTTTCGCCCGGCATTTCGTATATTTTAAATAATGTTTGATGAGGTGAGACAGATGTCAGCAAATACCAATCCGTTTCAGGAATTGAATGATGAAATAAACAGACACATGGAAGTCATTCTGAAATGTACCGTTGAAACCGAAAAATTCGGACGGCTGCTTCTGGCTACCCCGCCCGAGTCCCGTTATCCTTACGTGTATCCAAGGGACAGCAGCTGTGCGGTGCAGCTGTTGCGCCGTATCGCCGGCTCCCATCACGATTATGACGCACGCGAAACGGCTTTCAGCATCATGGAGTCCATGGCCGAATTTATGAAAGATGTGGCCTCCGACGGCGGAACCTGGGGACAGCGTTACAGTCTCGATGGCGTTGATAAAAGCATCTATGTTCAGGAAGATAATCTGGCCCATGCCATCGCCATTATCTGTAACTATCTGCTTTCGGCCAAACGCCTGAAGCGGGATGTTTCCGGGCTGGACGATTATCTGAATTGCATCAACAGTGCGCTGGCCTTCGCCATCAATAACCATTATCAGAAAGAATTGAACCTTTTCCAGTCCACTACCTCGATTCACGAATCGGCGATGGAAGAGGGATTTACTGTCTGGGTGAATTTTGCTTATTTGTATGCATTGTCGCTGGCTGCGGAAGTGGCAAAGGAACAGGACGATAAACATATTATTGAACAACAACACCTCAGTTTCCGCAAACAGTTCCTGTACTCGGTCAGCGAATTGTTTCTGAACGGCGATCGTTATGTGCGCCGCATAGATCCGCGGGGCAAT
>JAJRVZ010000206.1 GCA_024277055.1 Calditrichota bacterium | reverse complement strand
CGAATTCATGGAACAGGGTGTTGACTTCCTCCAGGCTGAGCAGTGCCGGACGGTCGGCAGTCGGTTTGGTGAAGTTGCCGACGTTGCAAATTATCGGGGTGATCTTCCTGCCGCCGACATGGCTTTCACCGCGGTATTCGTTCATCCATGCGCCGCCGCGTTTGCCGGCCCGCGGGAAATAATCGGTGTACAGGATGCCGATATGCGAGCCGTCCGCTTCTTTCACTTCGAACACTTTTACATCGGGATGGTATTTGGAAATATCGGTTCGCTCCTCGAAGCGGATGTCCCACAATTTTGTGGCCAGGTTAAAAACACCGGCGATCACGTTTTCGACGGGGAAGTAGGGCCGCAGTTCCTCTTCATCCAGATTATATTTTGCCTTTTTTACCTTCTCGGCGTAATACCACCAGTCCCACGGTTGTAGTTTGAATTTATAGCCTTCGGCGTAAATCATTTTCTGCAGTTCCTGCGCTTCCTGTTCGGCAATGGGCAGGGCGGCCTTCCAAAGTTTGAAAAGCAGATCGTAAACATTTGCCGGTTTTTTGGCCATGTTCTGTTCCAGCACATAATCGGCATGGGTTTCGTAACCCAGCAGTTGCGCTTTTTCAACGCGCAGGTTCACCATTTTCTGAATGATCGCTTTGTTGTCCAGTTCATCATCGTAATTGCCGCGGTTGATATAGCCCTTGAACATTTTCTCGCGGTACTCGCGCATTTGCGAATAGGTCAGAAACGGAATCAGGCTCGGCTTGTGCAAAGTGAAAACCCAACTCCCCTCATGGCCGTATTCCTTTGCCGCCGCCGCCGCCGAATTGATAACGGATTCCGGCAGACCGGCCAGCTCCTCTTTTTTCTTAATTACCAATTGAAAGCGATTGTTTTCCTTCAGGATATTTTCACCGAACTGCAATGAAAGCAGTGACAATTCCTTGTTGATCTCGCGCAGGCGTTGCTTTAGTTTTTCGTCTAGCAGGGCGCCTCTGCGTACAAAGCGTTTGTAATATTTTTCAAGAACCGTCTGCTGTTCGGCGCTCAGGTTCAGGTTTTCCCCGGCATCGTAAATGGCTTTGACCCGTTGGAACAGTTTCTTGTTCATGTAAATATCGTCACGGTGTTTGGACAGTTTCGGAGAAACCCGTTTGGCGATAGCCTGCAGGGTATCGTTGGTGTTGGCCGAAGTCATGTTGAAAAAAACATTGGTCACTTTTTCAAGCAGTTCACCGGAGGTTTCCAGCGCATCGATGGTGTTGGCAAAAGTCGGCGCCTCGCTGTTGTCGGCGATGGCTTCGATTTCCTTTTGATGCTGTTTTATGCCTTCTTCGATTGCCGGCTGGTAATGTTCATCGGATATTCTGCTGAAATCCGGTGTTTCGAACGGCGTTCCCCAGTCACTGAGAAACGGGTTTTCGGATTTTTGGGAACAGGAAAAAGCGGCAATAGCAAAAACAGTCATAAGTATCCATTTCATGTTATTGGTCCCTTTATTAATTGGCGGAGATTCCGAAATTTAACAAATAAATGTATAAGATATAAATTTATCAATATGAAAATAATTCGATTAATTTGATTTGAATCATACGTTGATAAGCAAAAATGTTTATTTTGCTTTAATGGTAAGCCGGTTTTTTTGCATTCGGTATTGAATTTATGATTCCCAAACGGAATAAAACGGACGACGGAATCAATTTTAAAATAACCGGTAAAAAAGACTCAAAACCAAAAAATAGTGAAATTACATGTTTATCCGTTCCACAGTAAAGGTGTTATTCGTGCTTTTGCTGGCAACCGGCGGAAATCTGCCGGCACAGACCGGTACGAAAGTGGAAAAACTCAAACAATTTGCAAAACGGCGCGCCGCTGAAATGCAGCGGGAAAAACTGCAGGCCGAAGCTTTCGTGCGCAGCCTGGGCATGGAGATTCGCAGCGAACTGCCCAACGGAACCATCATCGAGGTCCAGCGCATCGTCAACGGTCGCCCGGTATTTTACATAACGGAAAATGCCAATGCTGCCATTACCACACGCACCGACAGCCTGTATCCCGGCGGTGGGCTGGGACTTTCCCTGACCGGTTCCGGGTATGATAAACTGGGTGAATGGGACGGCGGCGCCGTTCGGGCGACGCACCAGGAACTGACCGGTCGGGTAACCCAGGTGGACGGCGCCACCAGCATCAGCAATCATTCGACCCATGTGGCCGGTACGCTGATAGCCGGCGGTGTGCAGGCGGCCGCCAGGGGAATGGCCTATCAGTGCAAACTGGACGCCTACGAGTGGACGAACGACGATGCGGAGATGGCATCGGCGGCGGCGGTCGGAATGGAGGTTTCAAACCATTCCTACGGAATTCTGGCCGGCTGGTTTTATTATACTCCGTGGCTATCCTGGGTCTGGGGCGGTGATGTGGATGTCGATACGAATGAGGATATTAATTTCGGATTGTATGATGCTTCGGCCCGGAGTTGGGATCAGATCGCTTACGATGCACCCAATTATTTGATCGTTAAATCGGCCGGTAACGATCGCAATGACAGCTACAGCGGCGGACATTATCACTACAGCAGTAATTCAGGACAATATGTGTGGTCCAATGACAGCCATCCGGCAGACGGAGGGGCGAGCGGTTACGATTGTATTGCATCGGCGGGGGTGGCAAAAAATATAATGACCGTCGCCGCGGTATACGATGTGGCCAGTTACACCGGTCCTTCTTCCGTGACCATGAGTTCCTTCAGCGGCTGGGGGCCCACCGATGACGGGCGCATCAAACCGGATATTTCCGCCAACGGCATCAATCTGTATTCCTGTGTCGGATCCAGCAATACCGCCTACGACGGCACCTACAGCGGCACCTCGATGGCGTCGCCCAATGCGGCCGGAACGCTGGCCCTGCTGCAGCAGCACTACCAGAACACCCACAGCGGCGCAATCATGCGCTCGGCCACGCTGAAGGCGCTGGCCATCAACACGGCCGACGAAGCCGGCTCCAACGACGGTCCCGATTACGAATTCGGCTGGGGGTTATTGAATGCCCGGGCCGCCGCCGAGGCGATCACACTGGATCAGACGGTAAATGTTGTTGACGAGCAGACGCTGAGCAACGGCGGCAGTTACAGCAATATCGTATCGGCAACCGGCACCGAACCGCTTAAGGTAACCATTTGCTGGACCGACCCGCCGGGCACCCCGCCGCCACCGTCACTGGACCCGACCGACGTCATGCTGGTCAACGATCTGAACCTGCGTATTACCTACAACAGCCAGACCTGGTATCCGTGGAGCCTCGACGGCAGCAATCCTTCCGCAGCGGCAACCGCTTCCGGTCCGAATACAGTCGACAATGTGGAGCAGGTTTATATCGCCAATCCCGTTGCCGGAAACTACACCATTACGGTGGATCACAGCGGTACACTGGGCAGTCCGCAGGCTTTTTCTGTTGTCATCAGCGGCGTTTCAGCGACGGATATTTCCCTGCCGGTACAACTGACGGCATTTGATGCAATATACAACGGCGATGCCGTTCTGCTGAAATGGTCAACGGCCAGCGAAATTCAGAACGCCGGGTTTATGCTCAAGGGAAGGCGACAAAGCAGCGGACGGTATTTCGAAATTGCCGATTATCACCGGCAGCCGGAATTGCAGGGGCAGGGCAATTCGGCAGATGAGACGAACTATGCTTTTACCGACCGTCGGATTATTGCCGGCGATTCGATACACTACGAATTATGGCAGCAGGATTTCGGCGGCATGCTCAATCTGGTTGGCGAGACAACACTGTTTCATGACCCGCAGTGGCTAATCCCGAAACATTTTGCACTGCAAGGCCCCTATCCCAATCCGTTCAACCCTTCCACATCGGTGCACCTGTTTCTGCCGCAGAACAGCCGGGTAGGGGCGACGATTTACGATATCAGCGGCAAACTGATACGACGGCTGACCGATGGGCTGTTCCGCGCCGGCGAATACCGGCTGCAATGGGACGGCCGTAACCGCTCCGGCGCGACTGTCTGCAGCGGGTTGTACCTGTTGCGGGTACAGGCCGGCAATTTCACCACGGTAAAAAAGCTAATGTTGCTGAAATGATGTCTGTTGCTTCCAGGCCAGCTTCCCCGCCGGTACCCACCATTTCAGGATTTCCACCTGCAGCCGACCGGATTTAACCGCAGGGTCCCTTTCAGCCAGTTCCTTTACCTTTTGCATTTCAAGGTCGCCGCGGTAAATGACCACGCCGCGCAGCGGATAGTCAGCGGCCACTTCAAACGGACCGGCGATGTGTGTGTACCCTTCTTTGTTCAGCCAGGTCAGGTGTGCTAAATGTCCCCGCTGTATTTTTTTGATCTGTGGTTCAGTGAGTTCGGCTGATTGTGGGCCCCGTTTCAGGAAAACCATGTAATAGGTTTCGAAGGTATCCGGTTCGTCAGGATCTTTTTGCTGTTGGCCCTGACCGAATGCGAAGGTTGTGAACAGTGTAAGAATTACTATGCATCTGAATGATTGTTTCATGGGAACTCCGGTGTGATTTACAATAGTAAATTCATAATCGATAATAAATATTTCCAAAAAAAATATGCTTTTCCTTTTGTCCGCCTGAAAAGAAGATAAAATAATAGAAGATAAAAGATTACAGAATAAGGCTGATTGATTTACTGCGAACGGTGTCAAACCACCGTGAAGTATTTTATGTGATTGTTTTGTTTTTAATTGTACTGTTCTTGCGGCTCGTGGAATTTATTTTTGTTTAACTTGTGTTTTGTTTTGCCGGGTAATGCCATAACAGGTAATTCGTCTGTTTAACTATTGATAAGGGGAATTGGAAGCCTGCGGATTAGGCCGGTGGAACTCTCCGGCAGGAATGTGAGTATTGATTTCAGGCGAATTCGTTTGATGCGGATGCGTTCCAATGTAGTTTGCAACAATCATCGTTGCCGGTAAAAATCCGGTGAGCGGCACAGTCTGCTTGGTTTCCGGTTGCTGAGCAGCGATTTAAGAATCGGTAACGAAAAATCATTAAATAATATCAGTATTAGTTGCGGCTGAAAAATGGAAATTACGGAACTGAAAAAACTATATACGGGATTCTATATAGAAAAACCGGTGGGTAATAATGAATTTTCGTTCGGTCTGCGGAAATGCCGAAAAATATGGGTGCCGCCGTTGATCGAAGGGACGGTTGAAGAGGTGCAGCAGGGAAGGGAAATCGCTTTTGTCGAAGTGGAGGAAGGAAAGGAGATCACCGCTGCAGGGCTGAAACAATTTTTACATTTTTCCGTTGCAGGCAAACCGGTTTTTATTTTCGATAATCACAACCATGCTTTCAGCTTCTGGGCCTGGGGCGTGCAACAGCATATTATTACGCCGCCGGTTAAACTGGTACATGTTGATCAGCACAGCGATATGCGCCGGCCGGAAAAGAAACCGCCCCGGTGTCAGTCGTTGAAGCAGGCCTTTGATTACGCCAATTTTACGCTTAATGTCGGTAATTTCATTCAGCCGGCCCGGCAACTGGGCTGGTTCGGGGAACCGGAAATCATCAACACCGAAGAAGGCTTCAGTCTTGAATTCACCGAACCGTTTGCGTTGGATATCGATATGGATGTTTTCGTTCCGGAACTGGATTACATCAACAATGAGTTTAAAGTAGAACGGCTGCGCCACTGGATAAAACAGGCCGAAATGGTAACCATCGCCACCAGTCCCTATTTTGTTGAATTCGATCGCAGCATCGGTTTTTTGCGCAGGATCTTTAAATAAACCGATTTGCAATTGATCCGTTCTCAGCGGTAAATTTCACGTCACCGCCAGAATACAGGAGTACACAATGATCGGTGTCGGAGTAATCGGAGTCGGCTACTGGGGTCCCAACCTGATCCGCAATTTTGTAACTCATCCGCAAACCCACATGAAAGCCTGTTGCGATCTGAA
The DNA here is from genome assembly GCA_024277055.1 of Calditrichota bacterium. Classification (GTDB taxonomy): domain Bacteria; phylum Calditrichota; class Calditrichia; order JAJRVZ01; family JAJRVZ01; genus JAJRVZ01. The sequence goes on along the minus strand of JAJRVZ010000206.1, from coordinate 7,828 downwards.
ATCCGACCGTTTGCAATATATCCGCCGTCTTTATCCGGCCATCGAAACGCACAGGGATTTTCAGAATATAATCAACGATTCGGGTATAGACCTGGTGGTCATTTGCACACCGGTACATTCCCATTTCGAACTGGCACAGGCGGCGCTGGAAAACGGCAAACACGTTTTGATCGAAAAGCCGATGACGGCAACCGTTGGCGAATGCGAACAGTTAATGGAACTGGCTCAACGGAAACAGCTAAAAATATTTATCGATCACACATTCCTCTTTCACGGGGCCGTTTCAAAAATCAAATCTTTGATTAACGCTGATGAGCTGGGCGATTTGTACTATTTTGATTCGGTACGGGTGAATCTCGGGCTGTTCCAGCATGATGTGAATGTACTGTGGGACCTGGCACCGCATGATATTTCCATCATGCAGTATCTGATCGACCGTAAACCGGAAAGCGTGGTAGCCACCGGCGCCGCCCATCTGGACAACGGACTTGAGGACGTCGCATACCTGACGGTGTATTATCCGGGCAACCTGCTGGCACATATCCAAGTGAACTGGCTTTCACCGGTAAAGATCAGGCAGACCCTGCTGGCCGGCAGCAGGAAAATGATCGTCTGGGATGATAACCAGCCCAGCGAAAAGCTGCGGGTATATGACAAAGGCATCGAAGTAATCGAAACGGACGCACAGGTATACAAGACATTAGTACAGTATCGCACCGGAGATATGCACTGTCCGAAAATTGACGCAACGGAAGCCCTGGCCGTGGAGGTTCAGAATATTGTTGACGTACTGATAAAAGGGGCGAAACCGGTCTCGGACGGCTTATCCGGTTTAATGGTTGTGAAAATTCTGGAAGCCGCCCAGCACTCCATTAAACAACACGGCAGGGAAATAAAAATATGAAATTCATCAGCATCGCCGATGATGTGCAGCTGGGAAAAAATGTAAAGCTATATAATTTTGTGAACCTCTACGGATGCCGCATTGGTGATAACAGCAGGATAGGCACCTTCGTGGAAATACAGAAAGGGGCGTCTGTCGGTCGTAATTGCAAAATTTCCAGTCACACTTTTGTCTGTGAGGGGGTAACCATTGAAGACAATTGTTTCATCGGTCATAACGTCACCTTTATCAATGACCGCTATCCGCGGGCGACCAACGCCGACGGCAGTCTGCAAACCGACAACGACTGGACCTGTGAAACGACCCTGGTAAAGCAGGGGGCGTCCATAGGTTCCAGCGCAACTATTCTGTGCGGGATAACGATCGGAGAAAATGCGACCATCGGCGCCGGGGCGGTAGTGACGAAAGACGTGCCGGATGGCGCTGTCGTGGCCGGTGTTCCCGCCCGCGTGCTGAAAAAAGGATAATACATGGAAGTTCCCTTTCTGGATTTAAAAGCCAACTATTTTTCCCTGAAAAACGAGATTGATACGGCAATAGAGGAGGTTCTTGAAAAAACTGCTTTTGCCGGCGGATTTGCCGTTGAGCGGTTTGAAAAAAACTGGGCCGCCTATTGCGGCGTGAATCATGCGGTGGGACTTGGCAGCGGCACCGCGGCGCTTTGGGCGGCGCTGCAGGCAATGGAAATTGGTCCCGGTGATGAAGTGATTACCGTGTCACATACCTTTGCCGCAACCGTGGAAGCCATCGTACTCGCCGGTGCCCGTCCGGTGTTTGTTGATATCGATAAATCAACCTTCAATATGGATACGAAACAACTGGAGGCCGCTGCCACTGAAAATACGAAGGCGGTGATTCCGGTGCACCTGTACGGTCAGCCGGTGAATATGGATGCCGTGCTGGAATTTGCCCGAACGCATGAGTTGTTCGTCATTGAAGACGCCTGCCAGTCACATGGCGCCGAATACAAGCGGCGCAAAACCGGTTCGATGGGGGATGTCGGTTGCTTCAGTTTTTACCCGGGGAAAAATCTGGGAGCCTTCGGCGAGGCCGGGGCGGTAGTGACGAACAATCCGCAACTGGCTGAACGCATGCGCCGGTTCCGCGATCACGGTCAGACAAAAAAATATCACCACGATCATTTCGGCTGGAACGAACGTATGGACGGCATTCAGGGCGCGGTACTGGATGTGAAACTGAAATATCTGGAACAGTGGAACACTTTGCGCAGGCAGCATGCACAACGCTATCTCGATCGTTTGCAGGATCAGGCGAAGATTATTGGTCCTCGCGAAGTCGAAAATTGCAGGCATGTCTGGCATCTTTTTGTGGTTCGGGTTCCGCAGAGGGATATTGTTTTGCGAAAGTTGAAGGAACGAGGCATATATTGCGGGTTACATTATCCGGTACCGGTGCACAGAACCAAAGCCTTTAAACGGTTTGCTCCGGCGGAGGGCAGCCTGCCGGTAACGGAAACGGTAGCTTCGAGTATCCTGTCGCTGCCCATGTATCCTGAACTGAGCGAAGAACAAATTGATTATGTCTGTAAAAATCTTATCGAAATTGCAGAAAATTTGACGGAGTCGGAAAATGCTTAAACATATCGTTATGTGGCGTTTAAAAGATGAAAACAAAACAGAGAATCTGAAGGAAATGAAGCAACGGCTCGATTCATTGCCGGCGGTGATAGGACAGATTAAAAGATTCGAAGCGGGACTGAATATTACTACGGATGATGCGGCAATGGATATTGTCCTGTATTCGGAATTTGACAATGAAGACGATTTGCGTATCTACCAGGCACATGAAGCCCATCATGAGGTAGTGCAATTCATCCGGCAGTACGCGGAAGAGAAAAAGGTAGTGGATTATATTTGTGAGTAATTTATTCCGGTATCAACCGGAATCGGTGTAAAAACGACAGGCCGGCATTTCAACCGGAAAAAAACGGGGAGGTATCCGGCCTTTGGTATGGAATCGAATTACAATCCATGTCCGATGATTTTGAATAAACGTTTCCGAATCCTGTTGAATATCATCGTATATTTCAAATTGAATTCCAACTCTTCGGTAATATTTATAAATCGGCCGAAGGGATTTCATATCACTTGACGCTTCTTTTTGGCAGGGAACTCAATATAGAATAAGCATAATTTTTCCGTTAATTAGAAATCCGTTGACATCCGGTTTTAATGATTGTATATTTAGCCATATGATTTAACTAAATGGTTAAGGCATGCAGTTAAACACCGAAACCGAACAGAAAATAATCGACGCCGCGCAATCCGTTTTTCGTGAGAAGGGTCTGGACGGCGCCCGCATGCAGGAAATTGCCGACCGGGCCGGTATCAACAAAGCCCTGTTGCATTACTATTTTCGTTCAAAAGATCGTTTGTTTCAGACCGTTTTCAGGACGGAAGTTCAGGGCGTTTTTCAACGCATGATTGAAGCTGTAACCGCCACTGAAAATATCCGTGAGTTTCTGCGGACATTCATCAACACCTATCTGGATAATATTTCCGAGCGCAGCTACCTGATCCGTTTTGTCATGTGGGAATCGGAAAACAAATCCGACGAATTTGAAACCATTTTTAAACAGGTGATGAGTACGAAGGGATTTACAAAAAACCCGCTGGTGCAGAGAATCGAACAGGCAGTGGCAGATGGTCAAATCCGTGCGGTGAATCCGTACCACTTTGTGCTCAGTCTGATCGGTATGTGTGTGCTGCCGTATGTGGCGCCTACGGCGGTACGTAACATAATCGGCATTCGGGATACTTCAAGTGCGGAATTCCTGGAGACGCGAAAAAAGGAAATATTTAATCTGGTCTGGCAGGGACTCAAATCGAAATGATAATCCTGGGGAGATTAAAATGTCTTTCATAAAAATCACCCACCTGATTCTTGCAGCCTGCCTGTTGATGTTCGAACCGCTTTCGGCGCAACAGGCATTGAACCTGCAGGATATCTGGCAAATACTGCTGAAGCGCAACAGTGATTTGAAACACCAGTCTTTGCAGGTGGAACAGTCCGGGTTGCAGGTGGAAATTCAGAAGAGCGAATACCTTCCAAAATTGAATGCGGCTGCCGGCTACAACTATGTTTCGGAACTGGCGAGAATCGAATTTCCGGCGGGCAGTCCTTTCGGAAACGGCATAGACGCCGGGGTGAAAAATCAGTACGATGCCTCAGTTTCCGTTCTGCAACCGGTATTCGCAGGATTCAGCCGTCCGCGTATGGTGGAAGCGCTGGAAAACCGGCTGCAATCGGAGCAATGGCGAAAGCAGGTTATCCGAAACCAGCTGCTGTGGCAGTCGGGAAAGCTCTATTACGGCATCCGGCAAAACGAACTTGCTGCAAAGGCGCTGTACAACAGCCGACAGCGGCTGGCTACTCAATTATGGAAACTGAAAAATTTGATGACGGTTGGGCAGGCGGTACCCTTCGATACGCTTCAAGTGTCCAACCGCATGTTACGTCTGCAAAATCAGATCGATAAACTGCAGGACGCTGAAAGAATTCTGCTTTCCAAACTGGCGGGTCTGCTGGACCAGCCACAGCCGGCAGCTCTTCAACCGGATGCAGTAAATGAAATACCTGAAATTAGCGGTACGATTGAAGATTGGTTGCAGAAAGCCGTACAACTGCGCCCGGAATTGCAAAACCTGCACTATTTAAAGCTTGCGGCATCAGCCCGGAGTCTGGCGCAGGAAGCGGTTTACTATCCGCAGGTCAATGCACAGGCTGCTGTCCATTACGCCCGGCCCGGCGTTAATTTTTTTAAAGACGAATGGATGAGCTATTATGCAATTGGAATTGGATTGCAGTGGAATCTGTGGAACTGGAACAGCGACCATAAAAAAGTTCAAATTGCCCGGTTACAAACCCGACAGGTTGATCTGCAGGTACAAAAACTGCGCACACAAATCCGGCAGGAAGTTGAGGAGGCCTGGTATGCCTGGCAAAGTACCCGAAAACAGATTCGTTTTCAGGAAAAACTTGTTGCACAGGAACGGGAGCGGTTCAGGCAGGCCGGAGAGCGTTTCGATGCACAGCAGCTGAGCAGCATCGATTTCAGCGCCGTTGAAACCCAGCTGACCGAAGCGGAATTCAATTTACAGAAAGAATACATGAACGGAGCGATCAGCGCATTGCAATTACTGTATGCGTCTGGCCAAATAGGAGACATTGCGGGAGGAGATCATGAAAAATAAAGGGGCGGTATTACTGCTGGCAGGACTGCTTTTTTCCGGTTGTGCCGCGGATGCCGATGAAGGTGTATTCACCGGAATTCTGGAAGGAACGGTCGTACAGGTACCGGCGCTCACCGGGGGGAGGATTGCCCGGTTGCTGGTGGATACCGGTGAACCGGTGGGGCCGGACCAGGTACTGGCGGTTATCGACAGCAGTGAGCTGCATTTGCAAACGGTTCAGTTAAAAGCAGCAATGCTGGAAATCGAAGCGCAGCGCAAACTGACGGAGACTTCCGTGAACCGCAGTAAAAATGAACTGCAGTATATACGGACCCGCTATACGCGTGTGAAGGACCTTGTGGCAAAAAACTCTGCACCGCAACAGAATCTGGATGATGCGGCAAACCGACTGCAAAACGCGGAAGCCGCCGTTCAGAGTGCCCGGCAACAGCTGTTCATTTTGCAGGCAAAACAAAAACAGCTGGAAGCAAAACTGGCACTGGTACGCAAACACATTAATGATACCGTAATCAGGGCGCCGATGGAGGGAATCGTAACTTCCAGATATTTTGAGGAAGGTGAGGCCGTTCCTCCCATGGGACAATTGCTGGAGATCATAAAACCCGATCCTGTGGATACGAAGATTTATTTACCCGAAACCGGGCTTGGAAATGTGAAAGTCGGGCAATCCGTACACGTGTCAATCGATGGCTCCGATCAGAGCTTTGAGGGAAAAATCATCTGGATCAGTCCCCAGGCGGAATTTACCCCGAAAAATATTCTAACCGAGGACACCCGCACTTCACTGGTTTACGCGGTTAAAATCCGAATCGATAACCCGGACGGGGTACTGAAGCACGGCATGCCGGTTGTAGTCAGGTTTCAGGTTAGTGAGTAGAAGAAAAAAGAGAAAAGAGAAAAGAGAAAAGAGAAAAGAGAAAAGAAAAAAGAAAAAAGAAAAAAGAGAAAAAATGAAAGATAAAAATGATTGAATTAGTGGTTGGGGATTAACAAGTATGGGGGGCGGAAAACCTGTTAACTTTTAATGATGAGTAGTGATGAATGGAATTGAAGTAGATAATTTTGTGAGAAGTTATGGCGATGTGAAGGCCGTACGTGGGGTGTCGCTGCAGGTAAAAGCGGGAGAATTATTCGGTTTGATCGGTCCGGACGGCGCAGGCAAAACCACGCTGATGCGTGCGGTTTCCACTTTGCTTACTCCGGATGCCGGACGCATCAGAGTAATGGGTTTTGATGTCCGGGAGCGGGTTGCCGAAATCCGGGCCCTGCTGGGCTATATGCCGCAGCGATTTTCCCTGTACCCGGATTTGACTGTCGAGCAGAACCTGCGCTTTTTCGCGGATCTTTTCGAAGTACCGCCGGCGGAGCGTGCGCCCCGTATGAAACAGCTGTACGATTTTTCACGGTTGGAGCCGTTTAAAAAGCGTCAGGCCGGGGCGTTATCCGGAGGCATGAAACAGAAACTGGCCTTATCCTGCGCACTGATCCATACTCCGGAGGTGCTGGTGCTTGACGAACCGACCTTCGGCGTCGATCCGGTATCGCGTATGGAATTCTGGGAAATTCTGCGTGAAATAAAAAAACAGGGAACAACCATCCTGGTGTCTACGGCCTATATGGACGAAGCCGATCAGTGCGACCGGATCGGATTGTTTTTCAACGGTCGATTGCAAGGGCTGGATACACCGGTTGTTCTCAAAAAAACGTATCCGCGTCCGTTGTTCCGAATCAGCGGAACCGACCTGCACCGGCTGCGAAGTTTTTTTGCGGAACAGCCGCAGGTGTATTCCACGCAAATGTTTGGTGATGCCCTGCATGTTTCGTTTTCGGAAAACCCGCTGGACAGGGATTGGCAAAACTGGCAAAAGGCATGTTCGGAAATCCGGGACTGGCAGGTACAACCGCCTTCAATAGAGGATGTGTTTCTGGATATGATGGAGAAACAGGCATGAATCCGGAATGGGCGGTACAAACCGACAAACTGACCCGGCGCTTCGGGAAATTTACAGCCGTGGATGCGGTTTCGATTGATGTGCGTCCGGGAGAAATTTTTGGATTCCTCGGTGCCAACGGGGCCGGCAAAACGACGATGATCCGTATGCTTTGCGGTCTGCTGCAGCCCAGTGACGGCAAGGCAAGGGTTGCAGGATTCGACGTTTATTCACAGGTGGAGCAGATCAAACGCAGCATCGGCTATATGAGCCAGAAGTTTTCACTCTACGACGATCTGACTATTTCGGAGAATATCGAATTGTACGGCGGTATTTACGGATTACGAAGGGAAAACATCCGCCGGCGCCGGGAAGAGTTGCTTGAACAGGTTGGATTGACTGATGTGGCCGGATCCATGACCCGGGACCTTCCTGTGGGTTTCAAACAACGACTGGCACTGGGATGCGCATTGCTGCATGATCCTCCCATCGTATTTCTGGATGAGCCGACATCGGGTGTAGACCCTAGAGCCCGGGCGGAATTCTGGGAGCTGATTTACGAAGCGGCCCGTGGGGGGAAAACCATTTTTGTGACCACCCATTTTATGGAAGAAGCCGAATACTGCCATCGTCTGTCGATCATGCGTGACGGAAGGTTAATCGCTCTGGACAGCCCGGGCAGGCTGAAAGAAAAATATGGCATGAACAGTATGCAGGATGTGTTCATCGCAATTGTAAAAAGCGGAATCGATGCAGCATGAAAAAAAGTACACGAATTT
>JAJRVZ010000011.1 GCA_024277055.1 Calditrichota bacterium | reverse complement strand
TTGCACGGGCTACAAAAAAATCGTTGAAGCGGTTCAGTCGGCGGCGGAAGAACTCGGCCGGGAGCGGAAATGAAAACGGCCGTCGGAAAACCGATGCCGTATCTTGATGCACGGCGAAAGGTAACCGGGCAGGCAAAATACACGGATGACTTCCGGTTTTCCAATATGCTGCATGTCCGCTTTTTGCGCAGTCCGCTTGCTCATGCACGGATAAAGAAGATTGATATTTCCGGGGCGGAGAACTGGCCCGGAGTACAAGCCATTGCCATTGGCCCGGATATCCCGGAAGCATTTGGAATCCTGCCCATAAGTCCGGATGAGACGGCTATGGCGGTGGACAAGGTACGTTTCATCGGCGAGATCGTGGCGGCGGTCGCGGCCGAGTCGGAACAGTCCGCAGCGGAAGCGGTGAAACTGATCGAAGTTGAGTATGAACCGTTGCCATCCGTTGTCAATCCGCAACAGGCGTTGGAAAAAAGTGATGTCGCAAGCCTTATCCACCGGCACGGAAAGAACGGCACCAATATCCATAAAATTGCCGAATTACGGTTTAACGAGCCGGAAAAGGCCATAAAAGCATCCGCAGTGCGGCGCAACGCAAAATTCAAATTTGCAGGCGTGACCCATGCCTTCACCGAGCCCCACGCCACGGTCGCCGTCTGGAACCAGGATGATACGCTGACCGTTATCAGCGCGACGCAGGTACCCCATTATCTGCATCGTACGTTGTCGAAAGTTCTTAATCTGCCGATGCACAAAATCAACGTAAAAAAACCGGCGCTGGGCGGGGGATTCGGCGGTAAAAGCGATCCCTTTCCCCACGAACTGATCACCGCCTATCTGGCGGTGAAAACACAGCGACCGGTAAAATGCCGCTTTTCACGCGAAGAGGTTTTTCTTAACAATCACGGTCGCCACCCAACGGAAATGGAAATTTCACTCGGATGTGATAAGAATGGGAAATTAACGGGAATGGACGCCGATATCGTGATCGACGGAGGGGCATACGCCAGTTTCGGAGTGGTGACGACCTATTACAACGGCGTTTTGTTACAAGGGCCTTATCGTATCGATCCATTTGGCTTTACCACCAAGCGGGTTTACACCAACAAACCACAGTGCGGCGCGATGCGCGGACACGGTGCGGTGAATCCGCGCTATGCCTTTGAAACGGTGCTCGACATGCTGGCCGAAGATTTGAAAATGGATCCCTGCGATCTGCGTATGAAAAATTTTCTGCCTGAAAATACACTTACAGTGGGGCAATTACGCATCACCAGCAACGGTGTGGCCGATTGCCTGAAAGCGGTGCGTAAAAAATCGGGCTGGGACAAACGGCACGGCAAATTACCCTACGGACGCGGGCTGGGGGTGGCCTGCGGTTTTTACATCAGCGGCAGCGCGCTGCCGATTATCTGGAACCGTAATCCGCAGACCGTGGTACATGCCAAACTGGACTTTGACGGCCGGGTGGTGATGCTCAGCGGCGCCAGCGATATCGGGCAGGGCAGCGACACGATGATCGCCCAGATTGCCTCTGAAGTGCTGGGGATTTCGCTGGACCGCATACAGGTGGAAGCGGCGGATACACGTCTGACGCCGGTTGACCTCGGCAGCTATTCCAGCCGGGTAACTTTTATGGTCGGTAATGCCTCGAAACAGGCTGCGGAAAAACTGCGGGATGAAATTGCTAAGGCTGTAAGTAAAGAGAAAAAGGTGCCGCTGGAAAAAATCACTTTTAAAAACGGCATGGTAAACGCCGGTGACGATTTGCGGATCAGCTGGGATGAGGCGGTGGAAATAGCCATGGCGGGACGCGGAGCATTCGTTGAAAGCGGATTTTACATCTCCCCCAAACTGGGCGGGAATTTCAAAGGCGCTGGCGCCGGGCTCAGCCCGTCCTACAGTTTTGGCGCGTTCATCAGCGAAGTGGAAGTCGATCCGAAAACGGGCATGGTGCGGGTCGTAAAAATATGGGGCGCCCATGATTGCGGCAAGGCGATCAATCCGCTGGCGGTGGAAGGGCAGATCGAAGGCTGCATTCACATGGGGTTGGGTCAGGCGCTTTCCGAAGAGCTGCGTTATCACGACGGGCAGATTATCAACGCCAATTTCACCGATTACCGCATTCCGACAACGCTGGACACGCCGCAAATGGATATCACTATCGTGGAATCCAACGACGCCGAAGGGCCGTTCGGGGCAAAAGAGGCGGGCGAGGGACCGATCCACCCGGTGCTGCCGTCCATCGGTAACGCCATTTACGATGCGGTCGGCGTGCGCATGTTCGAACTGCCGATAACGTCGGATAAGGTTTTAGGAAAGATAAAAGAAAAAGATAATTGATTAATATTGTGTTTTGTATTTGAATATATGGGTAGCAAGGATTGAATTGTTATATTTTTAAATGACTGAAAATTTTTTAGGGTGTGCTGATACAATTGTAAGGGCAATGTATTGAATAAAAATCTTTTATCTACAATAATTATAACTTATCTTCACATCGATTCCATTTTCTCATAAGTTCTTCGGGTATGGATATGAAAACAAAGATTATTCTTCTAACCATTTTAACCCCGCTGCTTCTTCTTGCCCAGTGGAGCAGCGATCCGTATAACCCGGATTTGATTGGCGGCGGCTTTAATCCGATTGCCTGTTCCGATGGAAATGATGGGATATTTTTATTTGTTTCCGGTGGCAGTAGTTTGGATTTGTGGGGGCAACATATTGACAAATACGGTAATTTATTATGGGGATCCGGTGTAGTTGTATACAATAATCACTGGCTGCAAATACCAAAAGAGTGTGTTGGTGATGGAGAAGGAGGAGTATATGTAGTTTGGGAGGATTACCGGAGAAGTACTTACATTCCTTATCACATTGATAGTACTGATGTATATATTCAGCATTTGGATACTAATGGAAATCTGTCTTGGGACACAAGTGGGGTTTTACTAAGTACAGGTTGGGCAGATGCAGATAACCCGGAAATTGTAAAATTAAAGGATTCTACTGTTGTAATCAGCTGGGCGGATGATCGAGATTTACCAAATGTTTCTCCGAGTATTTATTTACAAAGGATGGATCGATATTGTAATAAACTGTGGAACGATAGTGGAGTTTTTTTATTTGAAGCGTATGGAAATCCGGGATATGGAGA
>JAJRVZ010000205.1 GCA_024277055.1 Calditrichota bacterium | reverse complement strand
CCAATTCGTGACTCTCGGGGAACATTGCTTTATCGGTGGGGGATACAGGGTTCCGAAAGATGTACCTCCCTATATCCTGGCTATGCGCGAACCGTTGCGCTTCGGTGGCCTGAATACAATCGGCCTGCAACGTCGTGGCTTTTCTCCGGAGGTTTTACAAAAACTGAAACTGGCCTATCGGTTTATTTATCGTTCCAACCTGACACTGGAACAGGCGATAAAAAAAATAGAAAAAGAGATTGAACCCTGTCCGCAAACGGACCACCTGGTAAGTTTTCTTAAGAGCAGCAAACGTGGAATTATCCGCTGATTTTTTCTCCGGAAAAACTTTTTCCCTGCGTATTATCCCCTTCAAAAAGTATGACGGATTTACCAACATGGCGCTTGATGCCTGGTTTGCCGAAAAAAATATGCAACCGGATCAAATGGTTCTGCGTTTTTACGGCTGGCAGCCATTCTGCATCTCACTCGGATACCATCAATCGGTTAAAGTGCTTGATATCAATGCTGTCAGGAAGGATAATCTCGAGTGGATTCGACGACCGACAGGAGGACGGGCAATTTTTCATGCCGAAGAACTGACCTACAGTATCGTGATGTCGCGCATGAGTACTCATCCGGCACAATTATACCGTTTCATGCATGAAGTGTTTACACGGGCGCTGAACGGTATCGGCATTGCGGTGCAACTGACAGATGACAACCGTCCCCTTCCGGGGATCAGGCAGCAAGCAACCGATTTTCCATGTTTCAGCTATTCTGCGAAAACAGAAGTTCAGTTTGAAGGAAAAAAAGTTATAGGCAGTGCGCAGAAAATCTATGATAAAAATATCCTTCAGCACGGTTCCATTCTACTCGGCGTGAAGCATGAACAACTGGTAAACTATCTGAAAACAGACGCTCACGCCCGGCAAAAAATTCTGCACGGGTTGAAAAACAAAACCGTTTGCCTGAACAAATTAATTTCACCGGGATTGACGCCGGTCACGGTACAACAGCCAATTATTAAACAGCTTGAACTAATTAAAAGTTTTTTATTAAATTACGAGCCGTTAAGCGATGACGAACTGGCGGCTGCGCGCGCTGCCGCCCCTGACAAACTGAGAGCTATCATTTAAAATCGGGAGAAATTTATATGAAGAAGACAATCATCCTAATAACCGCTGTCCTGCTCATGTTTTCAATAGCTCAGGCTCAAAGCAGTATGGAATCTTCGGTTACCCAGATTGTAAACAGTCAGGGCGAAGCATATTTAAAAGGGTACATGAAACCTTTCGTAACCGCTTTCGGTACGGCGGCTGCCGGCGCTACTTTTCATCGGGCTTACACCAAATCCTTTCCCAGGTTGGATATAGGAATCAGTGGTGTATATATTTCATTACCGGATGAAGCGAAAATGTTTAATTTTAACGGTACCCGGCAACCGACGGTGTTCGGCCCGGATAATCAGGGACTGGTGGGTGGTACCGATCTCGGAACCTTTTTTCTGCCGCAGCTTCATCTGAACCTGGGATTGTTCGCTAATTTTGAATTAATGGCACGCGGATTCTCGGTAAATGTCGGTGAAGTCGGAGATATCAGCCTTATCGGATTCGGGGTAAAGTACGGTCTGAGTGATCTGGTTCCCCTGCCGATCCTGGATATCAGTGTACAGGCCAATTATTCCAGCTTTAATGTGGGCGAATGGGTTAGTTCCGGCACCTTCGGAATGAATCTGCAGGCTTCAAAAGGTATTCCGATGTTGCCGTTGGATGTTTATGCTGGAATCGGATTTGAAAGCACTTCGATGACCTTGGATACAAAAGCACTCGTACCTAATTCCACGCTCGGTGAAGTGAGCATTGACGGCGATAATAGTTTTCGCACCAGTTTTGGTGTCAGTCTGACGCTTTTATTGCTGAACATTCACCTTGATTATAATATCGGAGAGTACAGTTCACTGGGCGGCGGTCTGATGGTAGTATTTTAATTTGTAATTTTTAAAAGTATTGCCCCGGATGACGCGAATTCCGTTTCGTTTTATCAGGGGCATTGTATTTTAAATGAATAAAAAAATATTTTTGCTCGGTTCAACAGGGTCGATAGGCGTCAGTACGCTGGACGTTGTCCGGCAGCACCCGGAGAATTTTTCGATCAGTTGTCTGGTAGTTAATCGCAATATCGATTTGCTGGCACAACAGGTGACGGAATTCCGTCCGTCTGCAGCCGTAATTTACGACGACAACGCTTCTTGTGTTTTTCGTGATAGGTACGATTTCCCCGAAGTAAATATCTTTACGGGTAAAACAGGGCTGGGGCAGGCGCTCGAATACTGCGAATCGGATGTATTCCTTAATGCGTTTGTAGGGTTCGCCGGTCTGGAACCGACGGTTCGGGCTGTCGAAATGGGCATCGATATAGCCATTGCCAATAAGGAAACCCTGGTTGTTGCCGGCAAATTAATTACAGAACTGGCCGAAGAAAAAGGTGTGAATCTGTTGCCTGTCGACAGTGAACACAGCGCAATCTGGCAATGTCTTCTCGGCGAAAACAGCCTGTCGGTAACACGGATTATATTAACAGCCTCGGGAGGACCGTTTCGGGAATGGCCGCAGGAAAAATTGAATGGCGTGACCCCTGAACAGGCCTTGAAGCATCCGAACTGGAAAATGGGCGCCAAGATAACGATCGATTCGGCCACACTGATGAACAAAGGCCTGGAAGTGATCGAAGCCTACTGGCTGTATCCGGTTACCGAAAAACAGATTGAAGTAGTGGTTCACCCGCAATCAATTATTCACTCGATGGTGGAATTTTCAGATCATTCTATAAAAGCGCAACTGGGAATTCCCGACATGCGGATTCCGATACAGTATGCGCTTACCTTTCCCGAACGGTTGCCGCTGGATGTTGCTCCGATGAATTTTTATGAGCAGGGAGCTTTGACATTCGAACAACCGGATTTTGAGCGCTTCCCCTGTCTGAAACTGGCATTTGACGTACTGGAAAAGGGGGGAACATACCCTGCAGTATTGAACGCCGCCAATGAAATCGCCGTTGATGCATTTCTGAATGAAAAAATTCGTTTTACGCAGATACCTCAGATTGTTGCCGATACCCTGGACGGGCATCAAAGTACGGAGGTCACCGGTGTTGAAATGCTGTTCGAACTTGACAGGGAGATAAGAGAGCAGGTTGAAAAAAGCATCAGGTTGAAACAAAAGTAACGAAGAATGCGTTTTGAACAAGGATTTAACTTAAACAGGAAGTAATATATTGAGTTTTCTTGCAATAATATTTGTATTTGGATTACTCGTCCTCATTCATGAATTCGGGCATTTTATAGCTGCAAAAATGATGGGTGTACGGGTTGAAAGATTTTCAATTGGATTTCCCCCGCGTTTATTCGGAAAAAAAATCGGGGATACGGACTATTGTATCTCTGCTATCCCGCTGGGCGGGTATGTGAAGATGTCCGGAATGATCGACGAAAGCATGGACACCGAGACAACAGGCGCCGATTACGAATTTAATTCCAAACCGGTCTGGAAACGTGTGGTGATCATTTCCGGCGGTGTGATTATGAATTTTATTCTGGCCGTTCTGGTACTGACCTTTTTGAATTACAGTAAAGGCAAAAGCGTTTTGCCGTATACAGAAATCGGACTGGTAGGCAGCGGCGGTACCGCGGCAAAAATAGGATTTCATCCCGGGGACAAAATACTCGCCGTGAACGGCCGGCCCGTCGAAACCTGGAACCAGATCCATGAGAGATTCCTCGAAGGACTGAACGATGATATTGTCTTTAAGGTGCAACGTGGCGAACAAACCCTTTCACTGACTTTCAAAAAAGAATGGTTTAATGAGGAAAACTCCGAGCAATTGGATATGGCTCCGAATTTACCTTCCAAAGTCGGTGCGGTAAGTCCGGGTATGCCCGCAGGGAAAGCGGGCCTGATGCGGGGCGATGAGATCATAGAAATCGCCGGTGTACCCGTTGCGGATTGGATGGACATGACGGAAGAAATCCGTAAATATCCCGGTAAAGAAATAACGATAAAATACCTGCGCAACGGGCAGGAGATGGTTGCAGCGATAAAGCCGGTTGAAGTGCTCGAAACCGACAGCAGCGGTGCTCAGATAACCGTCGGCAAAATAGGGATCGGCTTTTATTCCGTGCATTATCCGGTTTCTCTGGGAGAAGCGATTGAAGAAGGGTTTAACGGTACTTTCGCTATGATCGGAATGAATGCTCGGGCGATATGGTGGTGGATAAGCGGAACAAAATCCGCCCGTGAAATCATCGGCGGGCCGATAATGATTGCCAAGATGGCCGGAGATGCGGCGGAAGCCGGCTGGGACCAGTTGTGGTACCTGATTGCAGCCCTCAGTGCAGTGCTGGCATTTTTCAATATCCTGCCGATTCCGGCATTGGACGGCGGGCACCTGCTGTTGCTGATCATAGAAGGGATTCGGCGCAAACCGCTGTCTACAAGGGCGAAAATGACTATTCAGCAGGTGGGAATGGCCGTTCTTCTGACCTTCATCGTTTTCGTTATATATGTCGATCTCAAGCGGTTGTTTTTTTAAAGAAAATTACAGAAGCAGAAAAACCGACCCGGTATCCCCGAATGCCGGGTTTTCTCTTTTTATAATCTCCCTTTTTTCTTAATTTGAACGGCATTATGAATTATTCCCGAATCGGTATCAAATGAAAACAATTCCACAATGGCTGTCTGACAGGCTGCGAAATACCGGTTGTGAAGAAGGTCGCAGAATTTCCATCGGTACGCCCGCGATAAATTTTGTTTATGAATTCCCGGAAAAAAAAGGCCGTAAACACTCCATAATCTGTAACGAATCTGAAATAACCGTTCAAAAGCCGAAATTGATTTTTGAATTCGAACGGGAAGCCGGCCTTTTATCGCTGCTCAGAATCCCGGAAACTCCCTTTTATGTAAGCCGTTTCAGTGTTGCCGATGATGTATTGTGGACGATCGATTTTTTTGATCTTAATGCGGAACCGCAGTTTTACAGGGTATTTCTGTCGTCGGGCTCCCGCTTGTTTACTATTTCAGTAATCGGAAAAGAAAAATGGAAAAAAAGCGGACAAAACTGTTCGGCGAATGGTTGGGAGCTATCCTCTGAAAAAATAACATGCCGTGAAAACCGGCTGAGTTTAGATTCGAGTGCTCACGAGCTGGTCATCCGGTTCGGATTGAAATCTTCCGAATTAAAAAAAATCGACTGGCAATGGAAATTAAAGTCGCTTATAAATGAATGCCGCCAGAACCATCCTCTGAACAGCTTTCTTTCGAACGATATCCGGTTGAACCAACAAGCCGACCGGTTATTTGCAGAACAGAAAACTTTTCTGCCGTCGGACGGTACTCATCCGGTTGAAAGTCGGGAAAGTATAAAAACAGCCTCGTTTCTTAAGAACCAGTTGTTATTTGTTTTCGGTTTAAACGCAGGAAAGGCTGTTCCTTCCGAAAAGCAGCTCCATCAGTTTTGTGATGAACTGCAAAACAATGAGGATATTAAAGATTCCGTGCACAAACTGACCTTGGAAGTACTCGTCGGAGGTATCGCCTGTTATTTTTCAAACAGGGAACCGGATGCCGATTATCTTTCCGATTTGCAGCATTGGTGGAATTTGATTTCCACTCCGTTGTTCCGTTACAGGCTGCGGGCACTCATGCAAAATTATACTGAAGAAATGATTGTGCTGGCATTAATGGCCCTGCGCTGGAAAATTCCGATGGGAAGTGTACTGTACGACAGAATAGCCGAATGGGTGGAAAACCATGAAAATCTATCCGGAGATACCGCATTCCTGAAACTTGTAATGCTGATTTTCAAGCATATACAGGTTCTACCCCGGTCGGAAAATGAGATTGATATTTTTCCGCTCACACCCGTGAACGGCAATAAACTGCAAATATCCGCAGTACAAACAAAGGATTTTATCCGGTTCACTTCTTATTCGAATTCATTTTACACTTCTATCGGTGATCGGTTTAAAATTGACAAACGAGTGATATTGCAAGTCGGAAGAACAGCTGAGCGGACCCATATTACTGTATCTCCCGTATGTGCACCCGGATTGATTTTAAACAGGAATCTGCATATCCGTGCCGCGGATGTCGATCTGACCGTACCGGTTATCTGGAAAAACTGCAGCATTGTTTTAAAACGGTTTAAAATAAAGTGGATAATAAAAAAACACAGACTTCAGGTAATCGTAACCAGCAGAAATGGGGACGGTGTTGTTGAAATCAACGGAGAGTAGATAGTATTTGAAAATAAGAACAAACAGAGATTTTATGAAGGAATACAATTTGAAGATGCGCAATTTGCCCTGTTTATTACCGACAAATCCGGCCGATCCATTCTGTCAACCAGACACGACGAATTGGTACAAATTTCCGGAAATGTAATTAACGGCAGCGGGCTTCTCAGCAGAACCCTGAACATACAACCCGGCGGTGGTTTCCTGAGAGCGGATGCGGATCAATTTTTTAAAGGCCGGATACGGGTTTTCGGCGAAAACAAATATACCGTTGGCATAAAGAAAGCATCGATCACCCTGCGTGCAAATTCATATCCCAGCAGACTGATCGAAGATTTTTTCATGACGGATTTGAAGGAACTGCCCCTGAAATTCATTTTTTACACCGATTTGGTTGAAGATGATCTTTCAGAATTACGAAACCATCTGGAGTCCTGTTTTGCCTGTAACATTGAGATTTTTTCCGCCGGATCGGAAGACGAATATCATCGGGCGATAGGATTCTTTAAAAATCTGCCGAAATCAGAGAGCGCACAAAACAATTGGAGCGTAGAAAAAGGGCGTATTTTAATATCGGCAAATTCAGCGGAAAATATGGTGCATATTCTTCGGGAATTACTGGAATCATATCTGTAAAATGATCGTTTACTATGCCGTTTGTCATCTTGATTTTAAAGTTTGGCGGCGTTATATTAAATGACGTTTTAAGAATAAATTATTGAATTGTTTGGGCCCATAGCTCAGTTGGTTAGAGCAGCCGACTCATAATCGGCTGGTCCGGGGTTCGAGTCCCTGTGGGCCCACAATATAGAGGTATTTGGAATGACTGAATTAATAGGATTCAGTACAAAGTCGGTTAAGAAAAAAGCATTAAACATAATACAGAAGTGCATTCAACGGGGTGCACTTTTTTTTATTTAGTATCGGAGGAAGAAAGTTGCCAAAGACCCTTCATTCTTTGATTGAATTGCAGGAGATCGATCTCCGCCTTGACAGTTTGCGTCTGGAAAGAGGAGATCTGCCGCAGATCGTCGAAAAACTGGAAAAGACAATTGAAGCAAAGGAAATAGAGCTGCAGCAGCAGAAATAAGAATTAAAAAATTTGCAGGTTGAAGAGAAGAACAATGAACTGGAGCTGGCAAGCCGAAGGGAACAGCTCAAAAAATACGAAGCACAATTATACCAGGTGAAAACCAACAAAGAGTACGACGCCATTGCACAGGAGACCGAAACGACAAAAAAGGCGATTGACGATCTGGAAAATGCGATTCTTACGGCTGAAGAAAAGATTGAATCTTTAAAGCAGACAATTTCGGATAATGAAAAAACAATGGTACAGCTCAGGGAAGATCTGAAGGAAAACGGTGCGGAATTGCAGGAGAAAATAAATGCTTCTTCGGAAGAAGAGAAACTGCTTGAACAGGAAAGAAGTATAGTTCTCTCGGCGTTGAATGGAAATCATATCAGTGCCTATGAACGTATTCGTGCCGCAAAACAGGGTAAAGCGGTCGCCGCTTGCAACGGTGGAGTATGCGGGGGTTGTTTTTCCTATATCCCACCGCAAAAAGTAACGGAAATAAAAAACATGAAGCGCATCTATTTTTGCGAGTCGTGCGGCCGAATATTGGTGTGGGATAGAAACGAAGAATAGAAATTAATAAAAATAGATCCGGAAAAATTCAGGTAATCGCCCAATCCTGGGAGGAAAGTCCGAACATCAAAGGGAAAGGTATTCTGAGAAATCAGAAGCACCGGTTTATCCCGGTGACGGAAAGTGTCACAGAAAAGATACCGTCCTGCTATTGCAGGATAAGGGTGAAAAGGTAAGGTAAGAGCTTACCGCTTTGTTCCCGGAGGGAATACCTTGGAAGGAGGTACTCATACAGAGCAAAGGCACGATAAACCCTGCCTGATGCAAGATCAAATAGGGGAGGAATCCCGTTTCGGGATACGAGATTTCCCGTCTCGTGCCATGCGGCATACTCCCGGGTAGATCGCTCAATCTGTCGGGCAACCGGTAGATAAGATAAATGATTACCGGCTATCTTTGATAGTTACAGAATTCGGCTTATGAATTTTTCCGGATCCAATCTTTCAGATTGGAGACCCAATGCTATATCGCTGGGTTTATAAATCCCTTCCGCCCAAGGAAAAAATTGCTGAAATTGGAAAGGAACTGAAACTTAGCCCCATCCTGGCCAGGCTGCTTCTGGATCGCGGCCTGGATTCAAGTGAGAAAGTTGATTCCTTTATCAATCCCCGTCTTTCCGACCTTTATGATCCCTATCTCATGCTGGAAATGTCCGTTGCCGTGAAGCGTATCATAGAAGCCTTGCGGGAAGGAGAAAACATCCTGATCTACGGTGATTATGATGTTGATGGCACGACTGGGGTTTCGCTGCTCTACGAAGGTTTGTTCAAACTGGGTGGAAAAGTTTCTTTTTATATTCCGAACCGGATGACCGAGGGTTACGGTCTTGCGGAGTATGGCATCCGTGACGCCCATAAGAAAAAAGTCTCATTAATAGTTACCGTTGACTGCGGAATTACTGCTGCTGAAGAAGTCCGGCTCGCAAGGGATTTGGGAATAGATGTGATCGTATGCGATCATCACGAACCCGGAGAGGAAATTCCGGATGCCATTGCCGTGCTGGACCCGAAAGTGAAGAACTGTCCATACCCCTTTAAAGAGCTTGCCGGTGTTGGGGTGGCATTTAAGTTACTGCAGGCGATTTACAATGAATTGGGTTATGGATTTAATGAACTGGAGCCTTTGCTGGACCTGGTTGCAGTTGGGACCGCCGCTGATATTGTTCCGCTTGTAGACGAAAACAGAATTCTTGTGAAACACGGCCTCGAAAGGCTGAACAAAAATCCGCGCGCCGGACTTTTTGCCCTGCTGGAGAGTTCCCAGTTGCTGGGGCGGGAAATAAATGTATCCCTGATTGTTTTTGTGCTGGCACCCCGAATCAATTCTGTGGGGCGTATGTCCAATGCTAAAAAGGCAGTGCATTTGCTGACTTCCTCCAGCATGCAACAGGCGAGAAATATTGCCCGTATCCTGGAATCGGAAAACAAACTGCGTCGTGGGATCGATGATACTACCTGCCAGGAGGCTATCAGCCTGGTAGAAGAAACCTATGACACGGATGATGCAAAAATTCTGGTGCTTGCCAAAGAGGACTGGCACCCGGGTGTGATCGGAATTGTTGCATCCCGCATTATGGAAAAATATAATCGTCCCGCTATATTGATTTCCCTTACAGATGGGGTCGGGAAGGGCTCTGCCCGTTCAACGATTAATTTTGATATATACAAAGCCCTGACATCAACCAGCCATTTGCTGGAAAATTTCGGCGGGCATAAATTCGCCGCCGGGTTGACGATCCGTGCGGAAAATGTGGACGAATTGCGCCGTGCGCTTGAAGATATATCCGATAATTTCATTTCCACCGAAGATCTTGATCCTACCCTGGAGATTGCCGCGGAAGTCTCGCTCAGTGATTTTGACGCCACTTTCCTGCGCTGGCTGAAGTATTTTGCACCGTACGGTCCGCAAAATATGACTCCTGTTTTCGTCGCCCGTGACATCGAAGCAGTGGGATATCCGAACATCGTCGGTTCAAATCATTTGAAATTGAAAGTGCGGCAAAACGGTATCGT
>JAJRVZ010000204.1 GCA_024277055.1 Calditrichota bacterium | reverse complement strand
CCAGGCCGCTGTGCTTAATTCCTCCGAATGGCATCAGGTCTATCCGGTAATCGGTTGAATCGTTGACCAGCACCGTGCCTGCCTGCAGCTCACGCGTGGCGCGTATGGCCGTGCGCAGGCTTTCGGTGAATATGGCCGCGTTCAGTCCGTATTGGGTTTTATTCGCCTCCGTCAGCGCTTCATCCAGAGAATCCACTGAGTAAATTGCCACAACCGGTCCGAAGATTTCTTCACAATCCATTAATGCCGCACTGCCGGCCCCGGTCAGTACCGTGGGTTGAAAAACCGTTCCTTCGCATGTACCGCCGCACAGAATTTCAGCGCCGTTATCCACGGCATTTTGTATCATTGACGAAACATGCCGGGCATGAGTCTCACTGACCAGGGGGCCCAGATCGCTTTCTTCATCAAGCGTATTTCCTGCTTTCAATTGTTTTGTTTGCGTTACAAAGGCATCCACAAATTTATTATAAATTGAATTCATTACATAAATCCGTTGCACACCGATGCAGTTTTGTCCTGCAGCGGCAAATGCTCCGGAAACACAACGGGTAACCGCCTCATCCAGCCTGGCATCATCCATAATGATCACCGGAGAGTTTGAACCCAGTTCCATTTGCAGTTTTTTCAATCCGGCGATCCGGGTAATCTTCTCACCGGTTTTAACTCCGCCGGTGAAACTCACCAGCCTGATGCGCGGATCGGTGAGCAGCACATCTCCCAGATCCTGTGGACGTCCGGGGATTACGCTGAGTATTTCACCGGGCAGACCGGCCTCCAGCAATACCTCTCCCAGTTTGAGGGCACTCAGGGGCGTCAGTTCCGATGGCTTTAAAATAACCGCGTTGCCGGCGGCGATGGCCGGTCCCAGTTTATGCGCGCACAGGTTGAGCGGGTCGTTGAAGGAAACTATGGCACTAACAATCCCAACCGGTGTCCGGACATAATACCCGCTGCGGTTTTCCGATCCGGGCATGCTGTCGAAGGGAAGGGTTTCACCGACGATTCGCCGGGCCTGTTCGGCAAAGATTGTCAACGTCATCATTGCGCGCTGCACTTCCCGGCGGGCCTCACGAATAGTTTTGATTCCCTCGGAGGCGATCGTCCGTGCAAAATCGTCTTTTCGCGAATCGATGAGAGCGACGGCCTTTTTTAAAATTTCAATCCGGCGGTGTACGGGCAATTGAGAAGATATCCTTGCGCCTTGCCCGGCAATTTCCAGGGCCTGCAGGGCATCTTTTTCATTTAAAGCCGGAACCGTATCAATTATTTGATTATCAAATTTGCTTCGTACTTCAAGGGTTTGCGGTTTCTCAATCCAGTTGCCGCCGATTAAAGCTTTCATAAATGCTCCTGTCGGATAGAAAATCGTGTGGGAAAAAAATCTCGGGCAGATTAAAATTGCATTTTATCTTTCGACTTCGGATATTCATCGGAACTTATTGTATCAGACATAGCAAAGTTAGAAAACAGTCATTTTTAATTCAAATAAATTTTGGGCCTGTTGAAAAATTGGAGGAGGAACCAACATGCATCGTCGTCTCATTGTTTTCATCTTGTTACTTTTTACGATTCAGGTATCAAATGCGGCGGTTACCGCTATTAGGGCGGGACACCTCATCGATCCGGAGGCAGCATCCGTCACCGATAACCAGATTATTCTGGTGGAAAACGGAAAAATAACGGCAATAGGCAGCGACCTGCAGGTCCCTGCGGACGCAACCGTAATCGATTTGTCCAGCCGCTTTGTATTGCCGGGTCTGGTTGATGCCCACAGCCACCTGGGAATCACTTATAAAATGGAACCCGAAAGTAACTACTATTATCTCACAACCGTCATGGACGGTACGCCGTTACGCGCAATACAGGCATTTTCGAACGGATTCCAGATACTGGCTTACGGTTTCACCGTTGAGCGCGATCTCGGCAATGCCGGCAACTATGCCGACACCGCGCTGCGTATCGCCATTGAACAGGGTTGGGTGCCGGGGCCGACTATAATAAATTCAGGGATCATTATCGGAAGTATGGGCGGACAGTTCTGGCCGACTCCGGAAAGGGAATTTCTTGTATATCCCGAATACCTGGATGCCGATACCCATGATGAAATCATAAAGGCGGTTCATAAAAATATGCTCTATGGCGCCAAGGTGATAAAAATAATGGTCGATTCGAAACCCTATGGCTACAATGTTGAAGAAATGAAATTGTTTGTCAAAGAAGCGGCACGGGCCGATATGAAGGTTGCCGGTCATGTTCAGACCCGCGATGGCGCGCTGAGGGCCGTTGAGGCCGGAATCTGGTCTATCGAACACTCAGGTGCACTGGATGATGAGATTCACAAAATGATGGCTGAAAAGGGTATCTGGCGCGTGGGAACGGAAACGCCGCAGACCGATTATCATCCCATCTCGGAAAAGCGCTGGAAACGGACGGTGGAAGGGTTGAAAAGCGCCTACAAAAGGGGCGTAAAAATGGCATTTTCCACCGATGCAGACTATTTTGTACCGGGAATGAATCGCGGTGAAATCACCATCAATTTCCTGAAAAGCTGGAAGGCTGCCGGGATTCCAGCCAGGGATATTCTTAAAATTATGACGGTTAACGGGTACAAAGTTTGCGATATTTATGATGAACGCGGTCCGATAAAGGTTGGTTTTCCTGCGGATATTATTGCTGTTTCCGCCAACCCCCTGGACGATATTGATGCGCTGCGTGACGTTACCTTTGTTATGAAAGACGGCATGGTATTTAAAGAGAACGGAACGGTAAAACCGATGAATTTTTTCCACAGCGGACCCGAATACGGCTGGCGGAAAAGGTGAACTGGCAGGTGAAATGAAAAATAAAAGGCCGACCCGGAAGGGCGGCCTTTTTTTATGATCAGTTTTTTTCGATGACTGTTTTCAACTTGGAAAGGCCCGTTTCAAACTGCGGTCCCAGCATCCCTTCAAACATTAAACCGAACCAGCGCTCTATCGGCCATCCCAGTTCCGATTGGAAACGCCAGGTTACCCGGGTTCCGTTTTCAACCGGCCTGATTTCCCAAAAAATATCGGAAACTGCGTCATTTGTATCGCCGAAAACAAGGTCGCTTTTAATTCCCCTGTAAGGAACGATTTCTTTAATGGTCATATAACCACTGCCGATGGTTTCACCGCTCCAGGAATAGGTGGCGCCAACGCCGCTGTCCGGTCCGCTGAGGGTGACTTTCGCCCCGGGGTCCATGCTCAGCCACGGATCCCAGCTTGCCCGATTCCTGAAGGTAATCAAGGAATTATAAACCAGCGTATCGGTTGCACTGATTGTTGTCGAGCGTTCCACGGTAATATCGGAAGGCAGGAATGCCGCCACCAGCAGAAACAGAACGATTAAAACACCGATGCCAATCAATACGAATTTTAAAAACTTCATGGTGCTTTCTCCACAAAATTATGATTTAATAAACCTTTAAACCGGAATTGAATATGGTCTATTTCATATTCTGCCATTCTGCAATGGCTTCCCGGTTGAATTTCACATATTCCTTACTTTCCGCCTTTTCGGCCTGTTTTAAACTGATCCCGGCCGTTTCAATCGCGCCTTTATAGTCACCCATTTTGGCCTGGATGCGTGATTTCAGACGGGTCATCCAGTATGCTTCGTTATTCATCGAACAGGCCTTATTCACCCATTCGAGGGCTTTGTTGAGATCACGGTTTGTATCGAAATAATAAGCGGCCATACGGTACCAGGTACCGGCTTTCATAGCTTTCGGATTTTTCGAGATGGCCTCGATTTGTGTCATTACTTTACTGTCCGTATCCACTTTCAGGCCGACTGAAACCGAGGTTTTTTCCCACATCAGCAATAAATTGGCACTGTCGTTGGTCATGTCCATGATTTCAATGGTGAAGCGCTCTATGGAATGGGGCAGTGACTCGGTCTTCACGTTAAAACTGGCAACGTCGTTTTTCCCAGTGTATCCATTCTTGCCCCAGCCGATATCTTTACTGATAATGATCGTCCATTCTTTTTCATTGGGAATGGTGAACAGCGCATATTTTCCGGCTTCGACTTTGTTTCCTTCGAACCAAACCGGATCATCGAACTCGATGGTTGTCGATTCGTTTGCGCCGGTACGCCATACTTCACCGTAGGGCACGAGTCCGCCGAAAATTTTACGACCTTTCACTCCCGGCCGGGAATATACGATCTTGACTTCGGTCAGGCCGACGACCTGACTGATTTTACCCAATGGACTGGGTCTTGGGGTGTTCAGTTTGGCAAAAGCCGCTGAAACGGCAATGAGCAGTATTAAACTGCCGTGTATAAAACTTCTCATGGATTTCCTCCTGTGTATGAAAATTGCATAACGGGGAAGCGGTGGTTATTATTTCAGGTTTGATACATTACTGAGTTTTGAATCCGGCAATGAGTGGTTTTTTACAGTTAAACTATTCATATAATTAACAGCGATACAGCAATTACACCCAGCAGGATAATAACAAAAACCACCGCCAGTCGTTTTCTCTTTAATTGCCAGTGAGCTTCCAGATCCAGATAAACGCCGCCGGAAACGCTTTGCCGGATAACACCGTGTCTGATCAACCGATTCAACCGCCACTTTCCTGGATTTTTTAAATCCGGTATGATTATGGCCGAATCAGCGTTCAGGGCATTTTCCTTTCTGAAACGGGCAATTAATCTTCTGTCAATCGTTGAAATGAACGTACCGAATGCCGCCAGAAGGATTCCGAATAATTGAAAAAAATCAACGGTTTTCATACGTGCGCTCTCCTGTGCCTTATTCAATTTAATACTGCGACTCAATGAAATCGCGCAGGCGGTTATATTGTTCCTGATCTTTCGATTTAAAATATGACAGGTAAAAGGTGAACAGTGCACGCCGGAAAATATTCTTACCGCTGACCCTGTTAAGGACTTTTATATCGGTTTTGTTTTTGTCTATTTTAAGATTTATTTCCACATAGGAATCCATCACATCGTTTTCCAGATGATAGGCATAATAATCATCCTGTATGAAACCGGTGACGGTTTTGTACATATCATATTCGGTTCCGTCATCAACAACTTTCAACAGATATCTTGAGCCCACCGAATCCTTTTTTCCTTCGATCATTTCAATGCTTTTAAAATTCGTGACCCAGTATTTGAAAAAAGTCGTATCGGTCAATATTTCAAACGACCAGGCTTTGGGCGCATTCACCGAAATTTCCGTCTTGAATTTCAATTCGGGGTTTGCCAGTCCCATTATTGATATGCTGATCAGCAGAGCGAGAGCAATTCCGACGAGTGCAAACAGAATTTTTTTCATTCGTCACTATCTTCCTTACCGATTACAGTATCGAGGTCTTTCGTTTCCAACAGCTTGCCGGCTTTGGCTGAGGGTAATTTCTGCACATCACGCAGTTTGCGTTCAATAGCTCTTGAACGTACGCTTGCTTTATCGATCACATTACCGGCCTCGTCTAGTTTTTTCTTCGTATGAGCCAGAATTTCACCGAATTTACCAAATTCGGTTTTGACGGCGCCCAGTATTTCCCAAACTTCGCTGCTGCGCTTTTCGATGGCAAGTGTTCGGAATCCCATCTGCAGGCTGTTCAGCAGGGCGGACAGGGTAGTGGGGCCGGTAATCACAACACGGTATTCCCGCTGCAATACTTCCAGCAAACCCGGTTCCCGTAAAACTTCGGCATACAGACCTTCAACCGGCAGGAACATGAGAGCAAAATCGGTGGTGTTGGGCGGATCAATGTATTTACCGCTGATTTCACCGGCAAATTGTTTGATGTTTTTTATCAGCGACTTCCGGGCTTCCTCCATGGCCGAAATATCATTCTGCTCGGTAGCGGCGATTAATTGCTGATACGATTCAATCGGAAATTTGGAATCCAGCGGCAGCCAGACGATCTTGTCTTCTTCTTTTTTGCTTGGAATCTTAATTGCAAATTCAACAAAGGCGCCGCTGTGCGGATTGGTTTTTACATTTTTCGCATATTGATCCGGAGTCAAGATTTGTTCGAGAATATTTTCCAGCTGGTATTCGCCGAGAATACCGCGGGTCTTTACATTGCTCAGCACCCGTTTCAGATCGCCGACGCCGTTGGCCAGCGATTGCATTTCACCCAAACCCTTCTGTACTTTTTCCAGTCGTTCACTGACCAGCCGGAACGATTCGCCAAGGCGTTTTTCCAGTGTGGATTGCAGTTTTTCATCCACCGTCTCCCGCATTTTTTCCAGTTTTTTGCTGTTATCTTCCTGCAGCGCCTGTAGTTTGGATTCAACGGTTTCGCGCATCTTTTCCAACCGCTTTTCCGTATTTTGACTCAGTTCCGTTTGTTTATTGGAAAGATCATTGAATTTCTGGCGTTGTAACTCATTAAATTCTTTTACACTTTCACTGAAGCGCTCTTCGAATGATTTTAATGATTTGGCCAGCTCTTCCCGGTTCTCACGGGCTATTTTGTTGGATTCTTCCCGGTTGCGCTGAAAATCGTCGCGAATGGATTGATCCGTTTTGGCAAGACTTACTTCGAAAAGTTGAATGGATTTCTTTATTTCTCCGAGATCGCCGGTACTGCGGCTGCGATAATGAAGAAAGGTGATGGTCAGATTCAAAAAGAGAAATATTGCAATTACTATCAGCAAAATATCGGTCATAAAAACTCCTGTGCCGTGGCCGGTGTCAAATATAAAAGCTCCGGCGATTAATTGAAACCGTCAGGTAAATATTTTTAACTGTAGGATTGATGACAAATTAATATTCCTGATAATTTTAACTTAGGCAAATTTACGGAGAAAAAATGGAATTATTACTTGTTTTTATTGCCGCTTTGCTTCTTGCCTGGTTCAACGGGGCCAATGACAATTTTAAAGGAGTAGCTACTCTTTTCGGGAGCGATACCACTAATTATAAAAACGCTTTGTCGTGGGCGACCATCACTACACTGGCCGGTTCGGTAGCGTCGGTTTTTCTGGCCGGCACGCTGGTTAAAAACTTTTCCGGCAAAGGACTGGTTCCTGATCAGTTCCTTCAGCAACCGGAATTTGCAGCCGCAGTCGCCCTGGGCGCTGCAGCCACGGTTATGCTGGCAACTTTCACCGGAATGCCCATTTCCACTACCCACAGCATCGTCGGCGCGTTGGCCGGCGCGGGTATCATGGCCGTGGGCATGGGATTCAATTTCGGCCAGATCGGAAAAGTATTTCTTTTTCCGCTGCTGGTTTCCCCTTTCATGGCTGCAGTGGTGAGTTACGCCGTTTACCTGGTATTCAGAAAAGGGCGACTGGCCCTGGGCGTAGAGAAGGATACCTGTGTCTGTCTGAAAACTGAGCCGCAGCTGGTTCCGCTTCCTTCAATGAACAGTGCGGCCGCATCAGCGGAAGAAATGAGTATTTCGAACATTACCGTGGACAGCGAACAGGCCTGTGCACGGACCTACCAGGAAAACCTGTTCGGAATCAGCGCACAGTCAATTCTGGACGGCCTGCACTACCTGAGTGCCGGAGTTGTGAGTTTTGCGAGGGGACTGAACGATACCCCGAAAATTGTCGGTCTGATATTAATTATTCAAATACTGGATATTCGATGGGGTATGGCGGCCGTGGCTGTGGCGATGGCCGTCGGCGGTTTGCTGAATGCGAAAAAAGTCGCAGGTACGATGAGTAAAAAAATAACGGATATGAACAGCGGTCAGGGATTCACGGCCAATCTGGTGACCGGAGTTCTGGTCACCACCGCCAGCATTCACGGCATGCCGGTTTCGACGACCCATGTTTCCGTCGGTTCGTTGTTCGGTATCGGTACGGCCGGCAGGACGGCCAAATGGGGCATGATCCGCAGGATTATTCTGTCGTGGGTGTTGACGCTGCCGGTGGCGGCATTGTTGAGTGCCGTTGTGTATTTATTGTTGGCTTGACCGTATGCAGGAATCACAGGTCAAATGCACGGCCTAAAAATTGTTTCACAGGTTCGGCGGGGCGATAGTGATCAATAACAGTTTCCGTCAGTTTATCACTCAGAATGTGTTTACCATCCAATTTACAGAAAAAATTAAAATTTTTGTTAAATAACATCGGTTGCTTTTCTGCGGCAGCTTCCAGCTCTTTCGGCAGTCGTTTATTTTTTCCGCCGCGAATTTCACCAAAGGTGCTCCTGAAATCTTCGGCATTAATTATTTTTGCAAATTCATCCAAATGAGCT
>JAJRVZ010000203.1 GCA_024277055.1 Calditrichota bacterium | reverse complement strand
GTACCGGGTTTGTTGCCGAAATTTCCGGAAAGGCCTCCAGGCGTGTTGTGGCACATGCGCTTGCCGCGGCAAAACGTCTGTCGCACCGCGGTGCCCGTTCCGCGGATGATAAAACCGGCGACGGCGCCGGTGTTCTTGTGGATTTGCCGGTTTTATTTTTTACACGCTGGATCCAGAACAATCTCGGAGTTTGCCCGGAAAACGATGAACGCTTGTCCGTCGGTATGGTATTTTCCGAAGAAAATGAGAACGGCATTGTGGAGGAAAAGTTCCACGAACTGGCGGAAGGTATGGGATTCCGCTGGCTGGGAAAACGAAGGGTACCGGTGAACCCCGATGCCCTGGGACAACTGGCCGGAAAAACCTGTCCGCAAATCCACCAGTATTTTATGGCGGGTACTGATTCCGAAAATCTGTCACTTGAAGCACGCCTGTATCTGCTGCGCCGACGCGTCGGAAAATTTATAGAAAAATCATTTATTTGTTCGCTTTCTTCAAAAACCATTGTTTATAAAGGGCTGATGAGCGCAGCCCAGCTGGATCATTTTTATCATGACCTGACCGATCCGGAATTCACCGCGCGGGTTGCTTTGTTCCATGAGCGGTTCTCGACCAACACGCAATCAACATGGGCCATGGCCCAGCCCTTCCGCATGCTGGCCCATAACGGCGAGATCAATACCATTAAGGGCAATCGTTTGTGGATGCAGGCCCGGGAAAAGGAAATGACCTCCGAGTTGTGGGGTGAGGATCTGAAAGATTTACTGCCGCTGGTGGCGGCAGAGGGAAGTGATTCCTTCAGTTTGGATAATGCCCTGGAATTTTTATGCCACAGCGGACGTAATATTTTCCACGCCGGTATGATGCTGGTACCGGAACCCTATGCCCATAACCCGTATATCTCGGATGAATTGCGCGATTTTTATATTTTTCATGAAAACTATATCGAACCGTGGGACGGGCCGGCTGCGCTCGTTTTTACAGACGGAGATTTTGTCGGTGCACGGCTTGACCGCAACGGATTGCGTCCTTTGCGCTATACCATTACCCGGGACGGACTGGTAATTATGGCATCGGAAGCGGGGGTGGTCCCGGTGGAACCGGACAATCTGCTGGTGCACCACCACATGGCTTCGGGAGAAATATTTGCTCTGGCGCTGGACGGCGGCGGAATACTCGATGAAGAGAATTTAAAACAAAAAATCGCCACGGAGCACCCTTACGGCGAATTGCTGCATAAAAATTTTCGAACCATCGAACGGGGAGATGCCCGGCAGGAATTCAACAGTTTTGCACTTCCTTCGGATGGTTTTGATCAGCGTTTGCGGCTGGCTCTTGGCTGGAATGAAGAAGACCTGACCCGTTTTCTCATTCCGATGGCACGCAGCGGACGTGAACCGATAGGTTCCATGGGCGATGATACTCCGCCGCCGATGTTTTCGAAAAAGGATCGCCGTTTGTACGATTATTTCAAACAGGTATTTGCGCCGGTAACAAACCCGCCGATCGATCCGATCCGCGAAAACTTTGTCATGGCACTGTTCAAATATCTCGGCAGCGAGGAGAACCTTTTGTCCGATAAGCCTCGTTTTCACGGCGCACTGCGAATCGAAAGTCCGGTGCTTTAACCCCGCGAGGTTCGGGTTTTGCGTGAAAATCATGACTGGTTTCCTCACCGTACGATCATGTGCCATTTATCACCGCGGGAAGATTTTGAAGAAAAACTGGAAGACCTCCGGCGTCAGAGTGCACAGGCTGTGGAAGACGGCTGCAGGATCATTTTTTTCAGCGATGAAAATATTCACCGTGAAACGCTGCCGATTCCGATGGCCATTGTCATTTCATCCGTTCATCATTACCTGGTGCAGCGACAGATGCGCAGCAGGGTTTCTTTGATATGTCTCACCGGTGACGTGGTGGAAGATCATCATGTTGCCTGCCTGATTGCCATGGGTGCCAGCGCTGTGTATCCGTACATGGCCTATGAGCTGATCCGTGAACATTTCGACGGAGACGATTGGCCGCTGATGATGAGCAATTACAGATACGCCCTTGAAAAGGGTCTGCTGAAAATCATGGCTAAAATGGGTATCAGCACCCTGACCAGTTATCATGGAAGCATGCTGTTGCACGGAATCGGGTTGAGCCGCGAACTGACAGACGCCCATTTTCCATCTATTGAATGTAATACCGGCGGGATCGGGCTGGATCATATAAAGAAAAAGTTAATTGAACGAAATCATGCCGCCTTCACTGCGGCGAGGCCGCATATCTCCCTGTCCGGATTTTTCAAATATCGTAAAAACGGTGAACGGCACGGTTTCGCACCCGGGCAGTTCAAACGTATTCACCGGCTGGCGAACGGCGGACAGGCGGAAGAGAAGGAGAATGAAGAGCCGGTATATTTTCGTGACCTGCTCGCTTTCAGGAAAAGGCGACAGCCGCTTCCGATTGAGCATATCGAATCCGTTTCGGAAATACTGCAGCGGTTTGGCGGGGGCGGAGTTTCCTTCGGCGCCATTTCCGAAGAATCACACAGGGTGCTGGCCAAAGGGCTGGCGATGGTCGGGGCCCGCAGTAATACCGGCGAGGGTGGCGAACAGCCGGACCGATACGCGCCCGGCAATCCTGACAAACGGGTAAATTGCTTCGTAAAACAGGTCGCTTCGGGAAGGTTTGGTGTGACGGTGGACTATCTATCTGCTGCACGGGAAATACAGATTAAAATGGCACAGGGCGCCAAACCGGGTGAGGGCGGCCAGCTGCCGGGACAAAAAGTTTCACTCGCGATCGCCGCTGCACGTTCATCGACCCCGGGTGTACCGCTGATTTCGCCCCCGCCGCACCACGACATTTACAGTATAGAGGATATTGCCCAGCTGATCTACGATCTGAAACAGGTGAATCCACGGGCACGGGTTTCGGTAAAACTGGTTGCCCAGCCGGGAGTGGGAACCGTGGCCTGCGGTGTCGTAAAGGCCGGTGCCGATATTGTGCTTATATCCGGGGCTGACGGGGGTACCGGTGCCAGTCCGCTGGGGTCGTTGAAACATGCCGGATTGCCGTGGGAGTTGGGTTTGCCGGAAACGCATCAGACACTGCTTGCAAATGAGCTGAGATCAAGGGTTGTTTTGCGTGTGGACGGGGGGGTAAAATCCGCCCGGGATGTGATTGTTGCCGCCATGCTTGGCGCCGAGGAGTACGACTTCGGCACTGCCCTGCTGATCGCTATCGGTTGTGTAATGGCCCGACGCTGCCACCTGAATACCTGTCCGGCAGGTATTGCCACGCAGGATGAAAAGTTTAAACGGAAATTCAGAGGCGATCCCGAAAATGTTGCCGCCTTTCTGACCGCGATCGC
>JAJRVZ010000202.1 GCA_024277055.1 Calditrichota bacterium | reverse complement strand
GATCGCTGAAAACGCCGGTGGCATTAATCACCACCCGCGACTGCAAATGGTATTCTTTCCCGCTTTCGGCGTCCTGAACCACCACGCCGCGAACGATCCGGCTGGATTTGAGTAATCCGGTAACCGGCATATAATTAATGGCTACGCCACCCAGCTGGTCCAGCGTCTGTGCCAGGGTTATCGCCAGCCGGGCGTCATCGAACTGGGCGTCGTAATAGATCACACCTCCGCGCAGGCCGTCCGGTTCGAGCGTGGGAATCCGTTGCAACGTTTCGTCGACATCCAGCACCTTTGACGGACCCAGCCCCAGTTCGCCGGCCAGCATGTCGTAAAGTTTTAAGCCGATGCCGTAAAAGGGACCTTCCCACCAGTCGTAATTGGGAACGATAAAAGACAGGTTCTGCACGAGATGCGGGGCGTTTCGGATCAGCAGACCGCGCTCGCGCAACGCTTCCAGCACCAGCGTAATATTGCCCTGTTTCAGGTAACGCACACCGCCGTGCACCAGTTTGGTGCTGCGGCTGGAAGTGCCCTGGGCGAAATCACCCTGTTCCAGCAGCAGCGTGCTGTAGCCACGTGAAGCCGATTCCACCGCCGCTCCCAATCCGGTTGCGCCTCCGCCGATAATGATTACGTCCCACAACTCATCGGGCTGTTCGATTCGGTCTATAAATTGATCACGATTTAACATGGCATTTGTTTTTTCGGCAATTTAGAAATAATTTAGCATTAATAAAACACCGGCCGGCATCCGACAACGGAATATACGTCTGTTCGGATTTCGTTGAACTGTGCAATTAAAAAGGAGAAGACTATGATAAAACTGAAACCGATCCCGGTAATTTTGGGAATCATTTTTACCCTGCTGACCGGAAGTATGAATGCCGGTGATAAAGTTTCGGCACGATTTGAAAACTTTACTTTAAAAGATTATAACGGTTTTGAACATTCACTTTACGAGTACAAAAAAGATGCGAAGGCCATCGTCGTCATGTTCATCGCCACCCGCTGTCCCATTTCGAACGCTTATAACGAAAGAATGGTGCAACTGGTGAGCGATTATGAGGACAAGGGCGTAGTGTTTGTCGGCATCAATTCCAACAAGCAGGAAGACATCGATGAAATTGCCGAACATGCGGCGGAAAACATGTTCGATTTTGATGTGCTGAAGGACTGGAATAATGTCATAGCCGATAAATGGAACGCCAAAGTTACCCCCGAAATATTTGTTCTGAATACGAATTTCGAATTGTTGTACCATGGCAGGATCGACAATTCCCGCCGTGAAGATGAGGTGGAAACCCAGGAGCTGCGCCGGGCGCTGGATGAAATTCTTGCCGGAAAGGAAGTTTCCGTCAGGGAAACCAAAGCCTTCGGTTGCACGATAAAACGCGTTTCCAAATGATTTTTAAATTGATGCCGGTGGTTATTCCGGCTGCCGTTTTGATGCTGGCCTGTTCTTCAGCCGATGTAAAAGAATCAGGTGACGGAGCCGGTTCGCAGACATCGAACATTCCCGGTATCGAAATCGGACTGCTGAATGAAACGGCGTTCAGCAGGATTCTGGAGGAAAACCGGGGCAAGGTGCTGCTGGTGAATGTGTGGGCGACCTGGTGCGTGCCCTGCCGCGAAGAGTTCTCCGACCTTGTCCGGCTGGCGGAATTCTATCGAGGCGAACCGGTGGCCGTCATCGGAGTCAGCGCCGATTACCCGGATGAACTGGAAAGCAAGGTGAGGCCTTTTCTGCTGAAGATGAAAGCCGATTTTCCGAATTTTATTCAGAATTTTGCAAAGGATGAGCAATTCATCAATTTTATGAACCGGAACTGGCAGGGCGATCTGCCGGCTACGTTCATATATGATGAAAGCGGCGAACAGGTTGCTTTCCTTTCCGCAAGGCAGACCTACGAATCCTTCCGTACCGCGATTGATAAAGTACTGAAAACCGAATAGCCGGTTTTTTGCGGGTAATCGCTTTCGGAAATAAAATTGATCAGCGCACGGTTCGGCCCGCTTTGTAATTTATTCCGCGCTGTTCCAGTCCCCGCAGCATGAAATTCACACAAGCCTGATCGCGAGCGATGAATTCGGGAGGCGAAATACCTTTCTTTTTGTACAACCCTTCCACCAGCAACCGCACGGCCATAGTTGCCGTGTAGCCGGTCGTACGCGCCATGGAGTGCACACCGGTTTCTGCGTCATACCGGTCCAGCAGATCAAAAGTATGGCGTATGCTTTGGTCGTTCTTAGTCCCTTCCACGATAATCTGCATCACGGTGATATCCGCTTCGCCCGGCTGCAGCTGCCATTTGGGAAACAGCAGTTTGGCGGTGAAATCGAGGGGACGAATCGAAACCCCGTTTATTTCGATCGCCTCTTTTTCAAAAAAACCCGTTTCGCGCAACACCGCCATTTTTTCGATATGTCCCGGATAACGCAGGGTTTTTTCTTTCATATTGGGTACCTTCATGGTTTCGGCCAGCGTGCGCAAACCGTCACTGTTGAATGCTTCGAGTGTACCGATTCCGGGAAAATCGATCAGTTCGGCATCCGAAAGCGCCGGACGGATTACCTCGTATCCGTTTTCCACGTAACGTGCCGGACGGGTGTATTCTTCAATTACATCGACCGGAGAAAAAACGGCTTTGTATTCATAGGGCCATTGACGAATTTCCGGTAAACCGCCGACGTAAATGAGAATGGTTTCGGTTTTATCCAGCTGTTGCGCGGCATGGGCAGCCAGCAGGTTGCTCATTCCGGGAGCAACACCGCAATCGACGATGGCAGTAACGCTGTTCTGTTTTGCCGGTTCATCCAGATCAAACGGGTTTTCGGGATAAAAGGCAATGTCTACCACATCTTTCTGTAGTTCAATGATCGTTTTCATGGTGGCAAAGCCCATAAAACCGGGCACGGCATTCAGCACGATGTCGGCGTTCGAGATTACGGCCGAAAGTTGCTTTGCATCGGACAGATCAGCCTGCATGGTGGTAATGCCGTCAAAGGTTTCCAGTTTTGCCAGCGCATTTTTTGAGATATCCGCCACGTGAACATCAAATTTTTTATCTGCCGCGAGATCGCGGGCCATCGGACCGCCGACCAGTCCGGCGCCTAAAACAGTTATTTTCATTTTAACCTCATTGTTTTTATCGGTTTATCAGTTGAAGGTGAACGGTGTCGGAAATTACGGGCGGCGGTGTCTGAATTGTTCCGGATGCAGAACCGGTATTGAATTACGGTGATCATTCCGGCTTTCGATTTATATTCTATCCGCCCTCACCGATGGAATTATTCTATAACCCGTTGAAACGGTTGAGCCATGTGATCAGTTTCAGAATTGTATCTGTTTGAGTTTTACAATACATACCGGAAATTATCAGGTCGGCAGATAAAATTCAACTGTTATCGCCGATCGAATTTTCTTGCATTCCTTATTTTATACGTTTATTTTCCACATACACATTTCAGGTATAAACCTTTCTTCAAATAATTAAAAGGGGCTTTTTATGTCTGATTCCCACCGGAAAAAATCCGGCATTTCCCGCCGTACTTTTATTAAAGGATTAGGTCTGTCTTCCCTCGGAGCTGCAACGCTTAGCGGTGAGGGGTTGAAGGGGACGCTGCGCGGGACGGGTTTACTGCCGGAAGAACGTATCGTGCCTGCTGACGGAACAGAAGCCACGTTTCTGGTTAACGGCCGTAAACGAAAGGTACGGATTGAACCGCGTACCACGCTGGCCGAAGTGCTGCGCCATCGGTTCGGCCTGACCGGCACAAAACTGGGCTGCGGACGGGGTGCCTGCGGCGCGTGCACGGTTTTACTGGACGGTAAGGCGGTTTCATCCTGCATGACGCTGGCCATTGATGCCGCCGGTGTACCTGTGGAAACCATCGAAGGGTTACAGGCAAAGGACGGCACCCTGCATCCGTTGCAGGAGGCATTCATCGAGCATGACGCCATGCAGTGCGGCTTTTGTACTTCGGGCATGATCATGAGTGGAAAAGCGCTGCTGGATATCAACCCTGCACCCGACGAACAGGAGATTCGTGAATCGGTCAGCGGCAACCTGTGCCGTTGCGGAACCTACCCGCATGTTTTTGAAGCGATTCAGGCTGCCGGAAGCAAATCCGGAATACGGAAAACAAAATAATCCCGATGATTCAATCAGGGGAGAATAAAATGTCGAAAAAATACAAGTTAAAAGTCGGAGTTCAGGAAAACCTGCGTGATCTGACCGTCGAAGTGAACGACAATCAACCCCGGCCGTGGGACGGCAGCGATCACCTGAAGTATATCGGAAAAGAACAGACACGCATCGACGGGCGCGAAAAAGTAACCGGGCGGGCAAAATACACATTTGACCGGCAGCTGCCCGGTATGTTGTGGGCACGTTTTCTGCGTTCGCCCTATCCGGCGGCGGTTGTCAAATCGATTGACAGTTCGGAAGCGGAAAAAATGCCGGGAGTGTATGCGGTCATCACCGTTGCGGAAAAACTGCCGATGACGATTCGTTTTGCCGGACAGGAAATTCTGGCTGTTGCCGCCGATTCCGATTGCGTTGCCGAAGAGGCAGTGAGACGCATACAAATTGAATATGATAAAAAGCCGTTCGTGGTTAGTGCCGATGAGGCCCGTAAAGCGGATGCGCCACGGGTTTATTCCGGCATGAATTCCAATATGCGGGAAACACGTATCCGGCCCGAAGACGCCAGGGAATCCGATTATGACAGATTACTCTCCGGCTCCCATGTCCGGGTCGATCAGACTTACCGCACACAGGTGCAGACGCATAGTGCCATGGAGACCCATGGTATCGTCGCCGTCTGGGAAGATGCCCGGCACCTGAAAGCGTGGGCGTCGACGCAGGGAACTTTTGCCGTGCGCAACGATCTGGCGGATTATTTCGGATTACCGAAAAGCAATGTGCGCGTAATTACCGAATACATGGGCGGCGGTTTCGGGGCCAAACTGGGCGGCGGGATATATTATATCATGGCGGCGCGGCTGGCAAAAAAAACCGGCAAGCCGGTGCGGTTAATGCTGAATCGTAAAGAGGAACACTTGTCGGTCGGCAACCGGCCCGATTCCGTGCAGCACCTGCAAATCGGAGCGGACAGGAATGGAAAAATCACGGCGATTAAACTGAAATCCTACGGTACCGCCGGTATCGGCACGGGGGCCGGCACATCGGGTCCTGCCCGCAACATCTATCAAACCGACAATATATATGTCGCTGAAACCGATGTTCTGACCAATGCCGGGCCGGGCGCCGCTTTTCGTGCACCGGGTCATCCGCAGGGTGTTTTTGCGCTGGAACAGGCCATTGATGAACTGGCCTGGAAACTGAAAATGGACCCGCTCGAATTCCGTCGCATCAACACGGCGGGTGATGAGCGCCGCCGGGTTGAATACCGGATCGGCGCCGGGAAAATCGGCTGGCACAAACGGAACCCGAAAGCCGGAGCGGACAAGGGTGTGATAAAACGAGGCCTGGGAGTGGCCAATTCGGTCTGGTATTATATTTACGGGCGCGGGTTTGTCTGTTCCATACAGGTACACAGCGACGGGTCGGTGTTGCTGACCAACGGCGTGCAGGATATTGGCGGCGGTATCGGTACGGTAATGGCAATGGTAGTCGCCGAAGAGCTCGGCCTGAAGCCGACCGACATCGAAGTAAAGATCGGTGACACGCAATACGGGCTGGGACCGGCATCCGGCGGCAGTCAGACTACGGCGGGAATTACCCCGGCTGTTCGGGATGCGGCCTGGGCTGCCGGGCAACGTGTACTGAAAATTGCCGCTGATATGATGAATGAAAAAATCCAAAACCTTGAACTGGCCGATGGCAGAATACTTGTCAAAAATAAAAAAGAAAAATTCATAACCTGGAAAAAGGCCTGTTCAAAAATTCCGGGAGATCAGTTCACCGTGAGCGGCGAGCGGGTCAAAGATAATCACGGACTGCAACGGCGTACGATTGCCGGCGTTCAGTTCGCCGATGTATCGGTGGATATTGAAACCGGGGTGGTGACAGTGAATAAAATCGTTGCCGTTCACGATTGCGGTCGTCCGATGGACCGGCTGACAATCCGCAATCAGATTAACGGCGGGGTTATTCAGGGAATCAGCTATGCACTGTTCGAAAACCGCATTCTCGACCGTAATACCGGGGTTATGGTTAATGCAAACCTGGAGCAGTACAAAATAGCCGGGTCGGTGGATGTTCCGCAAATTGAATCGGTTATTCTCGATGTAAATGAAGGTCAAAGCAGTACCGGAGCCATCGGTATCGGCGAACCGGCAACGGTGCCCACTGCAGCGGCAATAGCCAATGCCGTCTACCACGCTATCGGGGTTCGGGTTCGTGAATTGCCGATGACGCCACAGAGAATCCTGGCCGCACTGGACCAGACGAAGGGGGTTAAATAATGAGAAAATTTGAATATGCCATGCCCCGCAGTGTTGATGAAGTGTTTCAATATCTGGAGAATAATGCAGCCGTAAAAGCCGGAGGCATCGATCTGCTGGACCGGATGAAGGAGTATGAAATTTCACCGGGCAGACTGGTGAATATCAATGGCATCGAAGCGTTGCGGTATATCAAAAACGGAAACGGGCTGCGATTGGGGCCGAGTGTCACCCTTGCAGAACTGGCGGCATCGAAAAAGCTGACCGGCGCATGGCGGGTAATCGCCCTGGCGGCGGCCGGTGCGGCAACGCCGCAAATCCGTAATATAGCCACGCTTGCAGGTAACCTTTGCCAGCGTCCCCGTTGCTGGTACTTTCGCAGTGCGGATTTTCACTGCACGCGTAAAGGGGGCGATACCTGTTTCGCCCTGGATGGGGAAAATCAGTATCACGCTATTATCGGCAACAGCGACGGCTGTGTTATCGTGCATCCTTCAGCGATGGCAACCGCATTGCTGGCCCTCGATGCCGTTATTGTTATTGAAAACGGGAAAGATTCACGAACCGTTGCCCTGGCGGATTTTTATATGACTCCGGCTCAGGATATTCAGCGTGAAACGGTTCTGCAGGCGGATGAATTGATTACGGAAATTTCGGTTCCCGGAACTATGCAGGGCTGGAAGAGTCATTACAACAAATTGAAAGAAAAACAGGCCTTTGACTGGCCGCTCGCCGAGGTGGCGGTTGCGCTGCAAATGGACGGAAAACGGGTAAAAGATGTGCGGGTGGTTCTCGGAGCTGCCGCGCCCGTTCCCATGCGATCGGAGTTGGCGGAGATGGTTTTGAAAAATTCAGTTCTGACACACGAACTGGCACGTACCGCCGCCGGGGAGGCGATGGAAAACGCAGAACCGTTATCGGAAAACGGGTACAAAGTGCGGATTTTCAAAACGATGATCTACCGGACGCTGTGTCACGCAGCCGGAATGGATCCTTTTGCCGGAGGGGTGTGAAATGAAAACCAAAACAGAATCAAAATGCAAATACCTGCGCACAAAAATGAGTTATGTTCCGGATGTTGATAATAGTGAATTCTGGCGCAGTACCGATTCCACGACCCATGCCTACTGGTGCCTGTTGACCATGCAGCCGGCCGGACCGGATGACTCACTGGCTGCTCCACCGGAGTGCCAGCCGGGGCGAAAGTGTTATGATTCAAAAGAGTGAGTAATAAGGCAACGAACGGCGCGATAACAAGAAAAAAAATAATTTGGAATCGACTCTTTTTATTTTGAGGAAATCCGGCGTCTTCGGTGGCGAAAAAACCGCTGTCCCTTTTCGTGTGCACCATTAAATACCGGAAGGCCACAGCACCAGTTTATTTTCTTCACGCTCAAATCCGTTTTGCAGAAGCGTTTTATTCAGGTCGTGCTGAATGGCAGGTTGTCCGTCAATGGTTTCAATTTCAATGCGTTGCCGAGGACGCCATTCCGCAGGCAAGCGCAGCCAATTTTTCAGCCCATCGACCAGCGCCTGTACGGCATGATCACCGTATGCTTTCAGCAGAAATATTCGCAGACCGTAGTTTTCGAGATAAACAACAGGTATACCCTCCACAAACAGCAGATAATTACCGGCGCCGCGAGTGACGGCCGGCGGCTGGTCGTTTGTGCCGGTAATCTCCCATGCAGCGTGACCACCGAAGGGCAGCGCCGGATCAATGGTGCTGACCAGCGCCGGGGGCGGAATTTCCGATCGCTCATCCAGTTCTTCCAGCAATTCCACGGCCTGCGGCAGGGCGAACTGTACGCCGGACAGACCTTTTACAAAATACCCGCGCCGCACGCGTCCCTGCCATTCCAGCCGCTTCAACGCCTGAAAAATCGGGTACCAGGGCAGGAACAGTTTTTCGTGACGGTACCATTCTTTTACCAGAATGCCATAACGTTGCAGCAAAATAAGCGCCTGTTGCTCGGTTTGCTCCTCCCGGCTGCGCGTTTGACCCCGTACGGTAAAACTGCCGGTTAAAAACCAGCGACCGTTCTGTAGCCGCATGCGTTCACTTACGGTTTGCCGGACCATACGGCGCATCGGCACCGGGGGGCGGCGTCGCAGGTTATAGCGCGAGGTCGTGGAAGCGGCGGTCTTTTTGCGCTTATCGCTGAGCAGCAGCCGGTATAATGCATCGGCATCATCGCAGGATACCTGTCCGAGCCGTGCCGGTTCCCGCAGGGCGTCCTGCACCTGCCGGGGGGATAATTCCAGCGCCGCTTCGATATCACTGAAAAAACCGGCGCCGTTCTCTTTAAGAAACTGCAGGATTTTCCTGCTGTTATCATCTTTTATTTCCATGTCAGGATTTTCAAACACTCCGCCTTCGCCGCGCGGAAAAAAGGTTACCAGCTGACGTCCGTCACCGGAAACCCGGGAACCGCATAAGACCAGTTCGCCGCGCAATAGTTTTTCGTTGAATTCCGCCAGTGTTTGCAGGAAATCTACCGAACCGATGGCGGAAAGTCTGCTGATCAGCACATCGCGTTCAAACACCTGTATCGGCAACGGGTGGGCCATATAGCGTTCGACGATTCCGTTTATAGATTGCAGAGGGTCGCCGAAGCCGTGCCATACCAGCAGAAAGCGCCAGAAACGTTCGCGGTCGACAGCCACCACCGATTTACGCCTGGCGGCAATGGCAGCGCGGTACAGCCGGGCGTAATTATCCCGTTCGCAGAAATATTCATTTTCATCGTTTTCGATCAGCAAGCCGCGAATGATTTGATCGGCTTCGTGCAGTGCATTCAATGCCGGTTCCAGTTCTTTTTCCGACAAATCACAGGCCATACGAATTTCATCACCGGTCAGCGGACCCCGGCCCTTCAGCAACTGCAGCACCCGTCGACGGATACTCTCTTCATTTTTCGTGGCGCTGAAAAGTTCTTGATTTTCCCTGCTGATCCATCCGCATTCCAGCCGTACAATGCGTCCATCGGTGTGCAGTTCCTCCAGCCAGGGTCTGATATCGCAGCGTGCCCGCTGTTGCAGCTGCTCATCATTCAACGGGCCCAATTCCTCAATGATTGCGAACAGGTCTTCGGCGTCGGTCGCCTGTTTTTCAGGGTGCAAATATTGCCGGCGCTGTTCGGCATCGGCAATCAGTTGCGGCGTCAGGATGGCCGGTGTATCCTGCCGTGAAAGGATTTGTGCCAGGAATTCCGAACTGATCATCGCTGCGTCACCCAAAGCTCTGTTCCGGTCGGCTTCGTACATTTCAGTTGAAGTGAAATTGAAGATCAGTCCGGCGGCCATGGGTGAGGGCCAGGGCGTCTGTACGGTGTGCGTTTGAATCCGGCCGGATTCGATTTTCTTCAACACCTCCAGCAGTCCCGGTAAATCGAAAACATCCTCCAGACAGCTGCGGTAGGTCTCGGCAATGATTGGGAAATCGTTGAAAGTTTTCACGGCCTGCAGCAGATCGGAAGCGCGCAGACGCTGCAGCCACAGAGGAATACGCTTTCCGGGTTGCGAGCGGGTCAGCATGAGCGCGCGGGCGGCGTTATAGCGAAACTGGATATGAAACACCGGAGCGTTTTCCAGCGCGTCGATCAGCAGTTCCTTTATTTGCCGGGCGGAAAATCGGGTCAGGAAATCAAGCGGCGGATCAGTTACCGTATCCAGCAGGCGGATCAGGAAACCGTCATCGTTGCTTGCATACTGCACGGGAATACTGTAGCGTTTTTCCAGCGCGCCGCAAAGGGCAATAGCCCAGGCTGCGTTGACTCTTCCGCCGAACGGTGCATGCAGCACCATATTCAGATCATCGGCGGCATCATAGAACCATTCCAGCACCAGCAGGCGATGACTGGCGATGCGTCCGGTCAGTTCCAGTTGCCGCTGATGATAAGTGACAACATTTTTTATCGTTGCTTCGTCGGCGGAAAAATTTTTGTGCAGCCATGTTTCAGCTGTTTTCGATTTTAAACGCTTTTCCAATTGCTCGCGGAACCGGCCGATGGTCTGACTGTTGGCATAGGAACGATAGGGTGCGTCTCCTTTCCAGAACGGCGCCCGCGGTTGCACGGCACGGGCGGGTGAGACGACGATACGATCCCGTTGAATGGCCTCGATGCGCCATTCGTTATTGCCGAGAAAAAAGACGTCGCCGACCCGGGATTCAAAAACAAATTCTTCCTCTGCTTCGCCGAGACGTTTATTCTCACCGGAGAGCATAATGGTGTAATAGCCCCGATCGGGAATCACGCCGCCGTTCAGCACAGCCTGTAATCGTGCGCCCCGCCGGGCCAGCAGTTTGTCGTTGATACGGTCCCAATTGAGCCGCGGCTGCAATGCCGGCAATTTGGATTGCGCGTAGCGTCCGGCCAGCATCTCCAGCACGCGGTTAAATACTTCTTCCGACAGCTTCCGGTAGCAGTAGCTGCGGCGCGTCAGGTTAAATAAATCACGGCGTGGAAGGTTTTGCATTGCTACCTCGGCGACGATTTGCTGGGCCAGCACATCGAGACAGTTTTCCGGTATCTGTGTTTCTTCGATCCGGCCATGTACCATACTCTCCGAAAGCGCCAGCGCTTCGTCAAGATCGGAGGGGTACATAGGCAGGATGCGTCCTTTGCTGGTGCCGTGCAAGAGATGACCGGAGCGTCCGATACGTTGCAGGGCACCGGAAACGCTGCGCGGCGCTTCCAGCTGCACGACCAGATCGATGCTGCCGATATCGATGCCCAGTTCCAGCGAAGCGGTGGCGATCACCGCCGGAATTTTCCCGGTTTTAAGTGTTTCCTCGAGTTCAAAGCGCAGTTCGCGCGACATACTGCCGTGGTGCGGTTTAGCAAGAATGGCGTCCGGCTCGCCGAGTCGCTCCCGGTGCACATTATTCAGCAGGCGGGCTATCTTTTCGGTTTGCGCGCGCATATTGGCGAAAACCAGCGTAGTACGATGAGATGTGATCAGTTCGTACAACGTTTCGATCACCGCCGGCCAGACCGTAGC
The DNA here is from genome assembly GCA_024277055.1 of Calditrichota bacterium. Classification (GTDB taxonomy): domain Bacteria; phylum Calditrichota; class Calditrichia; order JAJRVZ01; family JAJRVZ01; genus JAJRVZ01. The sequence goes on along the minus strand of JAJRVZ010000202.1, from coordinate 796 downwards.
CTGCGGCAGGTCGTGGAAATCCGCGACCGGTGAAATGACCTTCAAATCCATATTCTTGCGCTGCCCGCAATCGACGATGGTAACCGGTCGAGGCGAGAACCGGCCTTTTTTATCGGGTCCCCGGAATCCGCCCAGAAAAACGGCTATACGATCCAGCGGTTTCTGCGTTGCCGACAGACCGATGCGCACCGGTTCGTTTCTGCACAGCGGCATCAGTCGTTCCAGTGACAGGCTCAGATGCACACCTCGCTTGCCGCCGCAAACAGCGTGAATTTCATCGACGATGACATAGCGCAGGTTGAAAAAAATCTCCCGTCCGCGCTGCGAAGTAAGCAGCAGATACAGCGACTCCGGAGTGGTGATCAGAATGTGGGGCGGATTTTTGACCATCTGCCGACGCATACCGGAAGGCGTGTCGCCGGTACGTACCAGCGAGGTGATGGCCGGTGGATTTAATCCGGCCTGCCGTGCCATGTTGCGGATGCCGGTCAGCGGGTGCTGCAAATTGCGCCGGATGTCGTTGTTCAGCGCCTTCAGCGGCGAAATATACAGGGTATGTACGCCGTGAATGCAGTCGTGTTTATGTAATTCCACCAGATCATTGATGCACCACAGGAAGGCGGCCAGGGTTTTACCGGAACCGGTCGGGGCGAAAATCAGCGTGTGTTCACCGCGGGCAATCGCCGGCCAGCCCTGCACCTGTGGCGGACTGGGAGCAGCAAAAGATGTTTCGAACCATCGTTTGACTGATTCATCGAAGGGCAAATTCAGCATGGGAGAAATATACATGTTGGAT
>JAJRVZ010000201.1 GCA_024277055.1 Calditrichota bacterium | reverse complement strand
ATTTCTTGAAAAGCGCAAATCGGTGCTGGAACAGAAGATCCGCCGGTACCGCAACATCACCTTTTCTCTGGATGTCATCATTCAAAAGGAAAAGGAGATACAAATGGCTGTGAAGAACGAATCGTTTCAGATTGAAGAGAAACAGTTGCCGGACATGCTGATCGCCGGCATTCGGCACAAAGGCCGTTACGAAGAATGCGGCGAATTATTCGGTAAAATCGCCCGGGTTTTCGGTCGTCAGATCGATGGAAAACCGTTTAACCTCTATTATGATGAGGAATACAGGGACATTGCCGATTTTGAATCCTGTTTTGCCGTAAAAAAGGAGAAAACGGTGGACGGGATCAGTGTTCGCACCCTGCCCGGCGGCAAATGTGTTTCACTGATTCATAAAGGTCCCTACGAAGAATTGAAGCATTCATACAAAAAGATCATCGACTATTTAAAAGCAAAGAACTTCAAACAATTGAAACCTTCAAGGGAAATTTATTTAAAGGGTCCGGGTATGATCCTGAAAGGCAATCCGCAAAAGTATCTGACGGAAATACAACTATTGGTTTCGGAATAAAATGGTACGAACGGGGGACTGCGGTTCCCCGTTCATACTTCATCCAGTAGCTCCCTTAGTTTTGATTTCAGCAACCGAAATTTATTGTTTTTGTAATATTGCCTTTTATCAGCCGGTATTACGGAACTTAATTTCACTTTAAAATCAATTTCGGAAAAGCCGTTTAACCGATTCAAAAGATGCGCACAGAATTCGGAATTCAATGTCGGCAGGGTAATACCTTTACGGATCAGGAATTCAATATCGTAGGCGTTCCGGATTTCATTCCGGTCGTGTAAAGCCTGTATCCTGTTTTTCATGCTTTGTTCAAGTGTGTGGCAATTCAGAAGTACCTGTATATGACTGTGCGGAGAGAAGGCGATACTTTCCTCCCACATCCAATCGAATTTTGCTTTTCTTATTTCAATCTTCAGACATCTTGGAAAATCGACTGATTTTAATTCCCGAAGTAAGGAATAAAACTTATCCTGCGCATCGGTAAAGCTGTAATAATTTGATAGCGCGTTTTTGCATTCGTTAAAAAATTCTGATGTATGAATCTCTTTGATAAACCAGAAATCGAGATCAGCTGAATATCTGTCCAGCTCATGACAAAGCCTGAGCATGGTTCCGCTTCCGAACACCAGGGGATCCAGTAATTTCAGGCTGTTAAGCCGGTTCAGCACTTCAATTTCAAATTGCTCATGCTTTTGTAATTCATCCATTTTTTTCAAGCCGGTTTCTGGTACGAATTGGAAATTTTGCGGCCATATTCATCAATTTTTTTTGGTCCAGTTTAGACAAATCCATTGCCGACATATCCAGCGAATATTTACCGACGGAGCTAAGATAGACGGCATCCAGAAATGCTTTTTCAGCACTGGCGATAAAGAATCCGTTAATCCTTTTGAATCCAAAATACAGTCTATTTTTCTACCTTTTGAAAATTAAATGTTGTTTCGCCAATCCGGACCAGTTTTGTTCTTTTCAAGCAATCGATTCAAAATAATTCTGCTGTATTTGAGTAGTGATTTCATAAAATGCCAGTGCTGTGGTTAATGATATATAACTTGGAGCCTGAATTTTATTGGCCAGACTGAATTTTTGGGGTTGGTTAAGAGTACTCCAATTTTCTCCGGTCATATACATATTGCGCTTGATACGAATCAATCTGCCCTTTTTTGATATCGACTGGCAGATATCCTGGCTGCTGCCGGGGTAATTTCAAGTAATCGGGCAATATCATCCGTGCTGAGAATAAGTTTATTCTGATCGTAAAATTTTAAGATTTTCAAAATATACCTTTTTAACAAATCTGTTAACTTAATACACTTTGAATTCAGCAAAAGTCAAGCACTATTGTTACCGGAAAGAATTATCAGAAATATTTATTCGTCGATCTGCATTTAACAAATCCAAAAAGTGGATTTTTCTATGCCAAATCGCTGTGAATGGGCCGGAACCGATCCGGATTATATCAACTATCACGACACCGAATGGGGCGTGCCGGTGCACGACGACCGCCTGCTTTTCGAGTTCCTCATTCTTGAAGGGGCGCAGGCCGGCCTGAGCTGGCTGACCGTGCTGCGCAAACGGGACAACTACCGCGCAGCTTTCGATAATTTCGATCCGGTAAAAGTTGCCGCTTACGATGAAAAGAAGCAGGCTGAACTGCTGCAGAATCCGGGCATCATCCGCAACCGGCTGAAGGTGCAATCCGCCGTGCGCAATGCCCGGGCTTTCCTGCAAATTCAGGAAGAATTCGGCAGTTTCGATAACTACATCTGGGGTTTTGTCGACGGCAAACCGATTGTCAACCGCTGGAAGAAGATGTCCGACCTGCCGGCCAGCACCCCGCTGTCGGATCGCATCAGCAAAGATCTGAAAAAGCGGGGTTTTAATTTTGTCGGTTCGACGATCGTATACGCCTTCATGCAGGCCGTGGGCATAGTCAACGATCACACCACCGATTGCTTCCGGTACGACAAAAAGTAAACCGACGGGATCATTATTTCAAAAATAATCATCCGGCTGTATAGCACGGCTGGTAATCTGAGACTTCACAATTGCTTGATGAAATGAATAATATGAACCCGTTTCGGGGATGATTCAGATCAGGAATCAAAGTTACATAAAACAATATTCTCGTAATTCTCTCAATTCGTTTGAAACATGTAAATCCATTAAAACAATGAATAAATAATGCCGATAGTTCGGTTTATGCCATTCTACTTCAAAAATAGTCACAATCTATCGTGCCGGTAATTTGCAGGTTGCCGGCTGTTATTCTAAAAACGGAGAACCGATGTCCGCTCACTCATATTTTGATTCAATCAAATCCGAAGCCAATATAGATCGTGTCAACCACCAGCGCCAGGCCACCCTGCTGTTGCTGGAACATTACGGCAAACAGCCTGCGGATAATTTCAGCGTACCGGCCGAACTGGCCGCCGCGCTTTCCGAAGGTGCGCAGGTTTTTACAACTAATGACGTGCAAAAGGATATTTATCATTCCGATTCGGGCACGGCCTTCGTGCCTTCGCTGATGAAAAAAACCCTTTTGAATATGGGCGAACGGTTCATCGTGCGGCCCGCCTGCCTGGATGACCTGCAGCAGACGGTGCGCTACTGTGCCAAAAACAAACTGCGTTTTACCCTGCGCGGCGCCGGCACCTGGCCCTTCGGCGGCGCCGTACCCATGAACAACGAAATTCTGATCGATCTGTCCTATCTCGATTTCCATCACCTGGACAAACAAAATAGTCGTTTGACGGTTACCGCCGGTGTGCTGTTCGCCGATATGCGTAAATACCTGCGGAACAAAGGGTTTGCCCTTAAACAGGAAATCACCAATCCCCATTCCGGCACCATCTGCGGCTGGATCGCCACCGGCGGACTGGGACTGGGCGCTTATAAATACGGACACGTTCGGCACTCGGTGAAAGCGCTGCTGCTGCTGGACGCAAAAGGCGAGTGGCACGAACTGACGCCGGAGGACGAACAGTACGAAACGATTTACGGCAGCGAGGGACAGGCCGGCATCATCGCCGCCGCCGTGCTGGAAGTGCAACCGCTGTCCTTTGTGCGTAAACCGTTTGCCTTCACCTTTCACGACATCGACCCCGCCGAAAAGTTTATGCAGTTCATCGGTGAAAGCGGCCTGAATCCATCCACGGTACTCTACTTTGATCCGGAATACATGAAGACCACCTACGGGATCGGACGTCAAAAGACCCGCAAAAAACTGGACGCCGCAATAGAATCCGAAGACGAGCATGAGATAAACCACCGGCGCTTCGAACTGGAACTGATCGAGAAAACCAGAGAATTGCAGCATGTCGTCGTGCTTGAATTCGATTCGAATGAGGACTACCAGAAAGCGCTGAAATTTCCGTTTTTCAGTTCGGGTCCCGAACGCAAACGCTACAAAGACATTCCCTACCGGCGCATCTCCACGCCGGTTTCGCATAAACTGTGGGATCACCGCTACCTGCCGGTGGAGATGAAACCCAAAGGTCCGGCCATGCTGGTCAGTGAAACCATTTTGCCGCTGGACAAACTGGCCGATTATCTCGAATTCGTGCAGTCGGCTGTAACCTTCTGGACGAGGAACCCGGTGAAAACAGAGGCACATCTGATCAGCAAAGACGAAGTGTTGATACAGACGATAATTCTTGCCGATCCGGACGTGCGCCGCCATGTGTTCTACCTCGGTCTGGTACCGTTCATGACCCAGGCGGCTATCAATTTCGGCGGACGACCCTACGGCACCGGTATCTGGAACCTGCCATTTTTAAAAGCACTGCAGGCCAACGGCAAAGCGCAATGGCTGTCCGATTTACGTAATCTGAAAAGTGAACAGGACCCGGACAAACTGATCAACCAGTGCAAATTCATTAACGGCACGGGACGCAAACTGACGTTGCGCCTGTTCAACCGCCTGTCATGGGTTGTCCTCAGTCGCTGGGTGAACATGCTGAACAAAGGCCGCTTGTCCGGCAAACGTTTCAGTTTATACGCTCTCGGCAGGCTGTTCTGGAGCGGCAGCAAGCGTTTGCTGCCGAAAGTCGTTCCCCCGGAAATGCATGCCGAGCGTAAAGGCATTCTGCAGATCACCTCGGCCTGCGCCGAATGCGACAGTTGCGAACGAGTATGCCCGACCAGCGACGTATTCGGTCTGTACGGCCCGGCGACACCTGTCACCCGCAGGAAAACCGCCGTCCGTCTTGCACACGGCGAAATGATTTCCCAACAGGAAGCGCTCGGTTTCCTAGCCTGTACCCGCTGCGATAACTGTACCCGGATTTGCCCGACCAATATTCCGCTGACCGAACTGTTCGACCTGGTCGAAGCCGACACCCGTTTCCGGCAGGCGTTGGCGCTGAACGACGAGCAGAAGCAGGACTTTATCGACCGTTTCTGGCAGATCACCAAGGAAAGTCCGTTGTACCGCGAGCACACACTGGCCGATCACGAAGGAGAACGCTCGCATCTCGAGCACGGTCTCAACATTCATTACGATCGTGGTTTCGCCTACGCCAAACTGTTTATTGACCCGCAAACCTGCATCCACTGCGGCATGTGCGCCCATGAGAACGCCTGCACTTACGGCGCCCGCGAAGGAAAGCCGCGCAGCATTCCGGAACTGCTGGACCTGAATTGCGCGTTGTGCAACGCCTGCATCAATTATTGTCCGCAGAACAAGGAAATCCAGAAAGAGCGCAGTTTTATCCGGCAGCTGATCGATGCGGCGCCAGACCAGGACGAGCGGCGCTACTGGCAGAAGCAGCAGGAATTTCTGCGCGATACCACTACCATCCAGCGCACCGGCGAACTGACCGACATGGCCGACATCTACGTCACCGAAGATATTCTGATGGAAATCGACAAGGAATCTTCGACGGGGAATATCCCTGTTTCCGGAATGGGACAGGGTGACCGGCACATGGGCATCGGCTTTGACGCCGAACGCTTCTCCCATTT
>JAJRVZ010000200.1 GCA_024277055.1 Calditrichota bacterium | reverse complement strand
TATCGGCAATTTCGCCGGTTGTAATTACGACACCGATCGGAAGTCCGTTGGCGATGCCTTTTGCCATGGTCATCATATCGGGCACTACTCCGGAATGTTCGATGCCCCACATTTTACCGGTACGCCCGAAGCCGGTTTGTACCTCATCGGAAACAAACAACCCGCCGTAACGGCGAACGATATCGGCGACAATCGTAAAATACTCGGAAGGGGGATCTATAAACCCGCCGACGCCCTGCAACGGTTCGACCATCATTCCGGCAATTTCACCGGTGGTTGTGGTTTTGATCAGTTCCTCAACATCCTCCGCGCAGGCCACGCCGCAACCGGGATAGGTTGTCTTCAAAGGACAACGATAACAGTAAGGAGACAGCGCATGTTTAATCGTCGGAATCTGCGTGGGGAGTGCCCGCCAGGCGGCGTGGGCGGTCATCGACTGTGCCAGCATGGAACGACCGGAATAGGAGTGCCGCAGAACGATGAATTCGGAATTGCCGGACCCCAGTTGCGCCATCATTACCGCTGTTTCATCGGCTTCCGTTCCGGAAGCGGTGAAGAACGACTTCTGTAGTTTCCCGGGCGTGATGCGTGCCAGCGTTTCCGCAAGCCGTACAACCGATTCAACCGGATACAAACTGGAGATGTGACTCAGGCGGTTTACCTGGGCAATTACTGCAGCATTTACCTCTTCATTGGCATGTCCGAGGGAAACGGTCAGGATACCCCCGAAAAAATCCAGGTACTTATTGCCGTCGTGGTCCGTTACCCGGCAACCTTTCCCTTCCGCCACCGCCACCGGTTCTGCGTAAAAATTCTTCACCGCCGGAAAAAGAAAGTCCTTATGTTTCTGCCTGATTTCCTGACTGGTCATATTGTTCTCCTTACCTAAATAAATTCAAAATTTTGGGGCTCTCATTGCAAGACCCGATTTATCGAGCCGAAGCAATCATGCCTTTTAATTTTCTTGCGGAATTTTTCCGAAATCACAGCGCGGTCAAATCCCCATAGGATTCCGGACGGCGATCACGGAAAAACTGCCAGGTCGAACGCACCTCTTCGATCATGTCCAGATCAAATTCGGCGACCAGCAACTCGTCTTTGTCCTCCGAGGCAACGGCAAACAGGTTGCCGCGCGGATCGACAAAATATGAAGTGCCGTAGAACTTACCAAGGTTCCAGGGCTTTTCCTCGCCGACCCGGTTTATGCATCCCATGAAATAGCCGTTGGCTACGGCATGGGCCGGCTGTTCCAGTTTCCACAGGTATTGCGACAACCCGGCAACGGTTGCCGATGGATTATAAACAATCTCGGCACCGTTCAACCCCAATGCCCGTGCCCCTTCCGGGAAATGCCGGTCGTAACAGATGTACACTCCGACCTTTGCAAAGGCGGTTTCGAATACCGGATATCCCAGGTTACCCGGCCGGAAGAAGAACTTTTCCCAGAATCCGGAGGTGTGCGGGATATGGTTTTTCCGGTATTTACCGAGATATTTTCCGTCGGCATCGATTACGGCCGCAGTATTGTACAGAATACCGGCCTGTTCCTTTTCATATACCGGTACGATCATTACCATCCCGTATTTTTTTGCATATTCCTGCATCCGCTTTACAGTCGGGCCCGGTACCGTTTCCGCTGAAGCATACCATTTGCTGTCCTGTCCCGGACAAAAATAAGGTGTACTGAAAATTTCCTGAAGGCAGAGAATCTGAACGCCCTGTTTGCCGGCGTCTTCAATATACGGAATATGTTTTTCGATCATGGCTTCTTTTATCTCTTCGATGGTTCCCTCACCCTCCGTTTTCGGCAGGCTTAATTGTATTAATCCGGATTTTACTTTTCTCGGCACAACTGTCTCCTTTTTATTTTGGTCGCATTCTTATTATCCATTTTTCACCTGTCAAATTCGATGAAATTATAATTATTAATCCTTATCACAGGCTCAAATCTTCTGTCAGTTAATATACTTTTTTTCCTTTTTGAGTCTCAAAACATCAGAAGTAAATTTTATCTTTACTTTAACCCGTTGTATAAAGAACGTTTCTGGAAACGGCCATCGCCTTTTTTTCCCACGTATTCACAATCCTTGATTATAACTTTCCCGCGGGAAAGAACCGTTTCCGAAAAACCCTGCACTTCAAAGCCTTCATAAGCATTATAATCCACATTCATGTGGTGCGTGCAGGCATTTTTCACACTGATGGTTTCCCTGCGATTCGGATCGAATATGACGATATCGGCGTCGCTGCCTACGGCAATGGTTCCCTTGCGCGGAAACAGGCCAAAGGTTTTTGCCGCCGCAGTCGAGGTGAGTTCCACAAATTTATTCACGGAAATGCGTCCGGCAACCACACCGCCGTTGTATACCAGACTCATCCGGTTTTCAACGCCCGGCCCGCCATTGGGAATCTTTGTAAAATCGTCGATTCCCAGTTCTTTCTGGTCTTTAAAACAGAATGGACAGTGATCCGTGGCAATCGATTGCAATTGCCCGAAACGGATACCTCGCCACAACTCATCCTGATTCCATTTTTCACGTATGGGCGGTGTCATCACATATTTGGCCCCTTCAAATCCTTCCTGTTCGTAATAGGAATGATCCAGAAATAAATACTGCGGACAGGTTTCGGCAAAGGCGGGTACGCCGCGGTTACGGGCCTGAACAACCTGCTCCAGGGCATCAGCACAGGAAAGATGCACGATATATACGGGCACATTCGCCACTTCCGCGATGGCGATGGCACGATGCACTCCTTCCGCTTCCATACGTGTCGGACGCGTAAGTGCATGGTATTTTGGATCCGTTTTTCCCTCCGCCAGCGCGATTTTTACGATTTCGTCGATAACAATTCCGTTTTCAGCGTGCATGCAGATCATGGTTCCGTTTTCACCCGCCTGACGCATGGCGCGGAACAGAGTGCCGTCGTCTACATAAAGTACACCGGGATAGGCCATGAACAGTTTGTAGGATGTAATTCCCTCATCGGCAAGACGCTTCATCTCTTTGATGCGCTCCCCCTCGACGTCGGTCAGAATCATGTGGAATCCGTAATCGATGGCGGTTTTACCTTCGGCCTTTGCATGCCAGGTATCCAGCGCTTCGAAGGAAGAATGGCCTTTCGTCTGAATGGCAAAATCGATGATGGTTGTTGTACCGCCATGCGCAGCAGCACGGGTTCCGGTCTCGAAATCATCGGCGGAGGTCGTACCGCCGAATGGCATATCAAAATGCGTATGCGGATCGATTCCGCCCGGGATCACATATTTTCCGGAGGCGTCGATTACGGTATCGGCCTGAACATCCAGTTTTTTGCCGATCAGAGAAACCGTCTCATCCTCGATAAAAACATCGGCCGTATAATCATCTACCGCCGTAATAATACGGCCATTTTTAATTAGTACTGACATCGTTCTCTCCTGATAGCTTTTATAGTATTTAAGATAATTTTACGTGACCCCTCAGGGGTTTTTCTCATTTTTAACCAAACATCCTAACCGTTTATCCTTTTCGTAATTCCGCCCATCATTCCCCGCTCCCCCAGGCGACCAGGCCTCGCTCAACATCGGTGCCCGGAACCGTATTATCCAGCACCAGGGCAATGATCGCTCCTACCGCCATCCCCGTGCTGCCCAGTGTATTTATAATATCGGCAAACCACTTGAATCCTGCTCCAAGTTTCAGAGGATGTAAAACAAAGTACTCGGGAACACTCAGTCCCATAAAAAAGGCAAAACCGAGAATAAATAAATTGCGGGCCGAATTCAAATCGACGAATTGTAAATTGGAAATACCCACCGCGGCGATCATTCCGAACATGGCGCAATACATGCCACCGACGATGGGTGACGGGATGGTGGTAAACAACGCTCCGAATTTTGAAACACTGCCGAGTACTATCATTATGATCGCACCGGCCTGTACCACTCTGCGGGAACCGACCCGCGTTAAACCGATAGCTCCGATATTTTCACTGTAAGAGGTGGTTCCATTTCCCGTTCCGAAAATACCGGCAACCATACAGCCAATGCCTTCGAAAGTGATCCCGCGGGAAATGACGGTTTTATCAGGAACCGGTGCACCACTCAAACGGGCACAGGCATAATAATCCCCGATTGATTCTACCATAGATGCGATGTATCCGGCCAGCATGCCTACAATGGCCGCGACGCCGAACTGAGGGAATCCCCATTGAAAGGGATACGGTATGCGCAGCCAGGGAGCATTGTTCAGGTTCTCGAGATTGATGTGCGAGGGATGTCCGGCGGGGAACCAACCCGCAAATGTACCGATAGCTGCGACAACCCATGCGGCGACTATGGCCAGCAGAATCGGGTACAAATTAAATACGCGATGTACTTTTCGCAGGTACTGGCTGAAAACTATGATTAAAAGAATTGTCAGTCCGCCGATATACCAGTCTTTTCCAGCTTCCGGGGCGCCGAATTTAAAAAGAGCCAGACCGATCAGGGCAATTGTCGGCGCAATCGTAATCGGACCAACAAAGCGCAACAGGAAACCGATTAACCCGCTGGCGCCGATGGCAATTTCGAACAGCGAACCGGCAATAATGGCTCCCTGTACATGCTGCATTCGTACTTCCCAGCCGACATTGGCCAAAGCGGCCATCCCGCATATGGCAAAAGTCGGAGCAAGGAACGAAAACGTTCCCCCCTGGACGATAGGGAGACGATTTCCCCAGGTAACCTGTAAAAAGGTGGTGATTCCGCTTACAAAAAACATCGTCGCTATTAACCATCCTTTTTCAACAGGATCGTTAATACCGAAAGCAGGTGCAAGCAGCAATGGAATGGCAACGGTCGAGCCGAACATGGTAAGGTAATGCTGAAAGCCGAGTATTATTGTCTCAGTCAGCGGAGGTTTGTCATCTATTCCGTATAAAAGAGCATTCGGTTTGTTGTTTTCGTTCATAATCTCCACCCTGAATAATCATAAAAAGAAAACATTATAACTAAATAGTATTCACTGCCGGCGTTCGACCTGTTGCATGATCAATCACGTTTCCGGAAATCCGGCAATCACCTGCCGCCGGTGGCAGGCGAAAACAATCAGCTCATCCAGTTCGTCCGTGCTTCCGGGTTCCATTTGATCGTCGTCTTTTTTAATCGCGTCCAGAATTCGATCGAACTTTTACCGGTTATATCGCCGGTGCCGAATCGCGATTCATTCCAGCCTCCGAAAGAAAAAGGCTCTCTGGGAACCGGTACACCGATATTCACACCGATCATTCCGGCGCTGGCTTTTTCGGCCACATAGCGTGCCAGCCCGCCGGACTGGGTGAACACCGCCGCGGCATTTCCGTACTCCGAACTGTTTTCAATTTCGATAGCCTCATCAACCGTTGCCGCCCGCATAATCGACATCACCGGCCCGAACACTTCCTCTTTCGCAATCCGCATTTCGGGACGCACATGATCGATAACCGTCGGCCCCACATAAAAGCCGCTTTCTTTTCCTTCCACGGTTGCGCCGCGGCCGTCTACCAGTATTTTTGCTCCCTGCTGTTCCGCTTCTGTTATGTACCCTTCGATCCGTTCCTTCGCCGCTGCGGAAATTACCGCTCCCAGATTTTTTCCCGGTACGATTTTTCGTGCTTCCTCACACAACTTCCGTATAATTGAATCGGTATCACCGACAGCGACCATCGCTGAAGCCGCCATGCAGCGCTGGCCGGCACAACCGGTCATCGATGCCGCCACATTGCTCGCCGTCATTTCTTCGTGGGCATCCGGCAACACGATCAGATGGTTTTTTGCTCCACCGAGTGCCAGTACCCGTTTGTGGTGTGAAGCCGCCCGGGCATAGACAATTTTTGCCACTTTTGTCGAACCGACAAAGGACATTGCATCAATTCCGGGATGGTCACAAATGGCTTCCACGACTTCGCGGGAACCGTGGACTATATTAAAGATTCCGTCCGGTAACCCCGCATCCTTCAGCAATTCGGCAAGCCGGTTCGCACTGAGGGGCGTCAGTTCCGACGGTTTGAGAATCATGGCGTTTCCCAGGGCAATGGCATTGGGAATGGTCCAGTTCGGCACCATGTTGGGAAAATTAAAAGGAGTGATACTGGCTACAACGCCAAGCGGCTTCCGATCTACACGGCATTCAACCCCGCGGCTTACCTCTTCGATTTCACCGGGCGTTAATTGCGGCAATGCACAGGCAAATTCCGTAACCTCAACCGATTTCTCCACCTCGGCCGCCGCCTCACCCATCGTTTTTCCGTTTTCCTCCAAAACCAGTTCGGCCAGTTCCTTCAGGTGCTTTTCAAGCAAATATTTGTACCGGAAAAATATCTGCACACGCTCTTTGATCGGCATTGCCGCCCATTCCGGCTGGGCCTTTTTGGCCGCCTGAACGGCCCGATCCAGGTCGTCGGCTGTCGACAGCGGTACTTTGGCAATCAATGAACCGTCCTGAGGATTAAAAACATCCAGCAGCGAGCCGTCTGCTTTCACAGCCTCACCATCAACGTAATTGGATAGGGTAGAATACTTCATACTTCACCTTCTTTTGACTGATTGTTGTCCGATTTAATGCTTTTCTTTCATAAGATAAAATTAGGACAGTGATATCTGTGTTTCCTCATTAGTCTTTACTGTTTTACTTTTTCCGCAATAAATATTCAAACCGACAGCCCGGCCTGTTTGACGTTTAATTAAAAACACGGGCCCTTTTTATTTAATTCCGAATCATCGATTCACGAAAAGCCGGCCCCTATGAATATTGCATGAACGACGTAACTTTTTCATCAATTCAAATGGTGACTGCAAAGCCTAATGTAGTCGTAAAAAAGATACAAACAAGTCACCTAATCTGCAAATAATTAACAAGATGCGTAAAAAATATATTGAATCCGTCCCGGTAAAAGCGGAACTAAATTTTTCACAGACCGTTTTCTGCATTCCGTCTTCTCCATTTCAATTTCCAGTTACGGAAGAGGATTGTTTTGAAAATATATTAATCGTTTTGTTTATTCTTATAGTAACAATTCCGGGTGTCCGACAGGGGAGAAGGAAAAAATTACTGAAAATTTAGAGGTGTCTTTCGAAGTCCTCAAGGGAGCCGGAAAATCCTTGAAAAAATCGTTTGCATGAGCATCCGGGCCGATCAATCGCTTATGTCGGGTTTGGTAGTGTCGAACCGATCAGGACAGCACAGGCACAGGTTGATTCCGGATCGGGGAAAACTATAAAAGGGGTATTTTTAATACCCCTTTGTTATATCGGTTTTTATCAGAAATCCGCGCCCAGAGAGAAATACCACCGCGGCGTGCTGGTCGTGGCAATATCGTAACGCCAGGCCATATCAATTTTTATCAGCAGGCCGAGGAAAAAAACACGGGCGCCGACACCGTAGCCCGAAATGAGGTCTCTCATCCGGGTTCGGCCCTGAGCATCCTTATATACGCCTTTCCACTGGCTGGTATGTTCCCACGCGCTGCCGATGTCCGTAAAAAACGCCCCCTGAATATTACCCAGCTGGATTGGTGGAAACCCCAGCTGCATGAAAGGAATCAGCGGAAAGCGGAATTCAAAATTGAACAACCCGAAATTATTGCCGATCTGTTCATAAAAACGGGCACCGCGCAGGGGAGTTACAAATTCCGAGAAAAACACATCTTCAATTCTGTCGATCCTCAAACCACCCTTAAAAGAACGGTTGATCCAGTTCGGAACACCGCCGAGAAAGAATTTCTGCGCATTGTCGCCGAAACTGCTGCCGGCATTCAGACGAAACGCCAGACTATAGTAACGTCCGAGTTTTACGTAGCGGCGTAGATCGGCCGTAATCGTTTTGAAATCCAGGCTGTTGTCCGAATACTTCGGGCTGATCACGGCAGATACCACCGATCGGGAACCATCCTGAGGACCGGTCACTCCCCATTCGATTCGATCATTCACATAAGAAATACTCGGCAAAATTGTTTTGATCGTGGTCGTCGGAAAATCAATACTCAGGTATTCAAGATTCACATTGTACCAGGTCAGACCGAAATCCAGACGGGAAAACTTGTTGAACGGACGTGAAGCCGAAATACCGGCGCCGAAGTTTCTGAAACGCAGCAATCCGTCCCGCGAGGAGGAGAAAAAATTGGCGATATGAAAAAGGTTGAAACCGTAATCGATGCGATTGGGCAAATACCAGTATTGCAGGTTTATATTTGAATTGCGCAGATCGAAAACCAGGTTGGTACCGATGAATATTTTATGATCTCCCAGCATATCGCTCAGGGCAATCTGCGTGAATCCCTGCAAACCGAAAAACGTATTATATCCCGCCGTACCGTTGATAATATCCGGGGTGAATTTAATTTTATAATTATTAACCTTGTATTCTCCGTCTTCGGTTTTATAGTCGGCTTCAGATAATGTAATTTTTTCCTGCTGACGCCTGGGTGCTTTGCGGCCCATATCGGCAAACACATATTTGCTGTAATCGGTAACCAGCGGTGCTTCCGCGGCTTCCGGAACCTCCTCCTCTTCATGTACAGCCATAACTTCCTTTTCGTCTTGCTTTTCCAGCCGTTTAAAATATTCGGTTGGCTGTAATTCCACCGCTTCGAGTTCCAGCGGATTCTTTACCATGAAAAGATCCCATCCGCCTTTATAAAAGGAAGAAAAAATCAGCTTGGAGGCTTTTTTATCCCAGGTTAATTGAAAAGCGCCGGTAAGCAGGTTGGTTACGGCATAACGCTCATTGGTCTCCAGATCGTGAAAATAAATATTGTAAATACCATTCGTGTCGGAAACATAAGCGATTTTTTTCCCATCGGGCGAGAACAGGGGACTGTCTTCTTTTTGTGGTGTGTCTGTTACCCGGGTTATTTCCGTACCATTGTGATCAATGATGTAAATATCATAATTGTGGTAATTATGTTTGTGCATCGGAAATTCCGCCGGGCTGTATCTTTCTTTCACATATTCCCCGCGGTCGGATGCAAAAACGATACGCTGGCCGTCGGCGGACCAGGAAGGATTCTTTTCCGAAAACACATCGTTGGTCAAATTGCGTATTTCCTTTGTTTTAAGGGAAAACACATAGACATCGCTGGCGCCATCCTTGTTCCCGATGAAGGCAATTTCTTCACCGGTCGGCGACCACGCCGCAGAAAAAATACCATCCAGATCAAAGGTGTGTTTATCCACATCGTCTTTATCAAAGTTATAAATGTACAGCGCATCGGATGCACCGGCCTTTGCCGCGAAAGTGAAACTGCGCGCATCGGGAGACCAGCTGAGACCGGGGGTCAGAAAATGCAATTCTTCGAACTCCTCGGATGGTTCCCCCTGGATAATCTTTCTGTCGACCTTGCCTTCCAGAACATCCATAAGGTATATGGAAAGATAACCGTCCATATCCGACAGAAAAATAAGTTTATCGCCCATCGGTGAAAGTGCGGGACTGTTGTTACGGAAATTCCGTTCTTCCGTATGATCGGTCAAAGCCTTCCCGATTTCATTCGGCTCTTTCCGATCGGCGATATCCGGCCAGTATTCGCGTTTCATTTGCTTTTGCCATTCTTCAGTCAGTTCCTTGAAATCGATTCCCAGCGCGGAACGGAATGCAGCCTCAAATCGAAAACTCCCCTTTATTTTATTAATAATTTCGCCGATTTTTTGTCGCCCGTATTTCTGTGCAATAAAGCGAAACACACTGGCACCGCCCTGATACGGGAAATAGTCCAAAAAGTCGATCGGCGGCAGATAGTTGTTAATCGTAGCATCGCGTACCACCATGTCCAGCTGCGTATCCCAGCGTTGGGATTCGTATTCCGCCAGCCCTTCGGCAAACCACAGAGGAACCGGCGTCACCTGTCCTGAAACCAGTGACTGGATGGAACCGCCATAGAGCATATCATTCATCACGGCGTGAACCAGCTCGTGATGGATTACATGGCGAAATTGATCATAGTCTCCCTCGTAGGGCAGCACGACACGGTTTTTAAACAGTTCGGTTACCCCGCCGATACCTTCTTCCAGGTAGGAAAAAACAACATTGGTCTGTTGAAAATCATTATGGGAATTATAAAGAATAATAGCGACCCGTTCACTGATTTCATACTGGAAATCATGCTTTAATTCCACGTAGGCCGATTCGGCTACTTCTGCAGTAAAGCGGGCGATTTCATAACCGCCCTGATAGAAATAAACATCAAAATGTTCGGACTGGATATAGTGCCATTCGAATTCTTCATACTGCACTTTGTTCTGACCGTAAAACTGTGCCTGGCTGGTAACGGCGAAAGCCAGCACAAGAATTGCTGTTTTCAGGGTCTTTGGGCGGAACATGGTACACACCTCTTTGCTTTATCTTCAAAAATACTTATTTATTTAAACTCATTCAAGGCGGAATTTATTTACAAAATATGCATATTTTGTATTGTAAATTTCATCATCTCCCATTAAACTTCCGCAATCAGTTAATTCTACGGAGTTTAATCAAATTGTTTCTGCAACGCATTTCATTAAATATGATTATCGTTCTCCTGCTTACACTATTAAACGTCTCATGTCAAAAATCGGGTCCGACCGTCATTAAAGAAGAAAAATTCATAGAAATTTACGCCCGTCTGAATATTATTAATCATCTTTCCGCCAACAAGGAATTTTACGATAAACTGGTGTCCGAACTTCTAACCCTCAACAAGGTTTCGCTTGCCGAAATTAATGCTGCTGTTGAATACTATAAACTACAACCGGAACGCTGGGTAACCATTCTGGAGAAGGTTCGCGAACGGATCAAGAAATTAAAACTGGAAAGAATCAAGCAAGTTCCACAAGTCAGGGAAAAAGCTGAAGAACCGGTAAAAGCCAGGCCCGGGAAAAAACCCCCGGCACGAAAACGCAGAAAGAAAAGAATCATCGAAGAACACAATATCCGCTGAAAAACGTGATGAGAATAAAGAAAAGCCGGGATAAACACTTGTCCCGGCTTTGCAGTTTTATCTCAAAACCGTTTGATTTTCACCCTGTTTACAATGGCAACAAAAATTCCGGCGATCATAATGTATGTTCCGAACCACAGAAAGTTAATCAGCGGCTTTTCCGTCACCTCCACCGCCAGCAATTCCCTTCCGACCGAAGCATTTTCAGTATTAACAGGATTATCAATTTCCAGAACAATCGATTTATCCTCAACGCTGATATTCCTGATAATTATATTGCGATTTGTACCCGGCAGCTGTGCGGCAATCGATTTGCGTTCATTATTCACCAGTTCGACCGCAGGTTTAACCAGATGGGTTTTTCCATCGATGGAGATATTCAGCAAAGCAGCAATGTGCATCTGGGCTCCGCCCATCTCATGCTGATTCATTTCATATCCATTGAATTTTATCACATAATCCTCGAAATAAGCCTGCCCGTCTTTTTTGATCTCTACGGTGGCCCCCTGCGATAATTCTTCCGGCGGAATTATCTGTATCGGTGATATGTACAAGTCTTTAATCCACAGGTTGTGAACCGAAGGATTACGCATGTAAGCCTGGCTGAATTTACTCCAGTAGAATTTCGGTGCTGCGGTAAATACGGAAGACGCTGATCCGATATCGATGCGTGCTTCTTCTTTACCATCCGCCCCCTTTTGCAGACCGGTATAGGTCATATTGTATCCCAAAACTTCTTTCGCCTGTCCAAGCGGTAACGTTGTTTTGGTGGTTTTATCATAAACAGAGGAAACGATAATTCCTATCAGCATGAGCCCGATACCCACATGAGCAAGGTATCCGCCAAACCCCCAGGATTTCCGTTTGAGCAGGTTAAATACGATTTCGCCGTTTATCATAACTACAAAGGTAAACAGGGCGAAAATCAACATGGGAACAATATCCCGCAATCCCAGAAAAAAGGCGACGGCACTTATGACGATTGTTACGCCGGCATGAAGTGTCAGGCCTTTCAGTTTTTCACCGCTTTCCTTTTTCCAACTCAGCACCGGCGATAAAGCGATAAACAAACCGATCAGGATTGCGATCGGAGCGTTAAGCCGGTTATAATAATCCATGCTTACGTTCGATGCCTGACCGATAATCCCCGTAATGAGGGGTGCAGAAGTTCCGAAAAAGGTCAGTACGGCGGAGACGACCAGAGCCATAATTCCGAACAGCATAAAACTGCCACGCGTCATTATTTTTTCACTTATCTGTTCCGATTTAACCTCGCGGGTTTTAAACAGAAACGTGAGTAAAGATAACCCGAAAAAGAACAAAACGAACGCTGTCAGATAGGTGTTAATCGCTGTTTCACTGAATGAATGGACCGAAAAATCCGACAATACTCCGCTTCGTGTCAGAAAAGATCCCCAAAGTACGGCCATGAAACTGAGCAGGGCTATGGCAATATTACTTTTTTTCATGCCCCCCTGTCTTCGCTGAATTATGATACCGTGTAAAAAGGCAAGAGAGGTCAGCCATGGAACAAGCGAACTGTTTTCAACCGGGTCCCATCCCCAGTATCCGCCCCACCCCAGGGTTGTGTAAGCCCAGTATCCGCCGAGGATAATCCCCGTTCCCAATGCCAGTACGACAAACAACGCATAAGGGAACACCCTCCGTATCCAGTTGTCGTAATCGCGGGTTACCAGAGCGGCCATGGCGAATGCGAACAGGATTGCAGTCGATGAATAACCGATGAAAAGTACGGGCGGATGAATGATCATCCACGGATCCTGAAGTAAAGGATTCAAACCGTTTCCATCCAACGGAACGACGCCGGCCTGAAAATGATTGGGATTGACATCCCAGATATAAGTGAACGGATTTTTCTTAATCAGAATTAAGGTAACAAATGACTGAACCAGGGCCAGGAAGCTCATGACCATCGGTTCGTGTTTGTCTTTGGAACGAATTATGAAAAATCCGTAGATACTGCCCAGCAGCAGCCAAAGCAGAAACGTTCCTTCCTGACCGGCCCAGAATGTAGACGTCAGATAATAAGTTGACAGGTCACGGGATGAATATGAAAAAACATACTGCCATTGAAATTGATGTGTCTGCAGGCCCCACATTAACAGTACGGCCTGAAAAGCGATCAGGCCGGAGGCAAATAAAAAGCCGGTTCGACCGACTTTATATAGTTTCTCATCATTATTTCTATAACTGAGGTAATAACCGGCGATTGAAATGATGAGTGATATAAACGTTAGCGCCGTCGCTGTTTTTCCTAATATCATACCTGGGTTTCCTCCATATATTTCGACGGGCATTTAACCAGCAGTTCTTTTGCATGGAACTGTCCATTTTCAAATTTACCGATGCACACTATTTCCGTTGCCTGGTCGAAATTACCGGGTTTGGCTCCATCATAAACCACCTCGATCTTTTCACCCTTTTCATCCTGCAACGTGAAATAAAACACATTTTTCTCAACATCGAACTCACCGGTATCCAGCCGCTGGCCTTTTACCTGTACGGTTGTGTTGCTGGCCTTCGCCTCATCTATCGAAACATATGGAGTTAAAGTCTTGTCAAATGAAATGCCGGCCCAGATAATAAAACCGACGATGATAACTGCTCCAATAATGTATTTCGCCTTCATGATTTTACTCCTTTAATGAACCCAAATATCCCTATTTTATCAGCGTTCTCTGGTGTAACGTAATCCGAACACTAATTACTTCCTTTTTTTTCAAAATTTTCCAGTTTATTTTTCAACCTCTGTACTTCCCGGTCCATATAAAACATATATCCGAAGATTCCCGCCCAGATTATAAGCGTTATAATCAATACCGTGTAAATCGGTTCCATTTATTGCTCCATTTTTGCCAGTTTTAATTTAATGGTTACTATATCAATTCGTCGTTTGAACATCCAGAGAAAAAGTACGGTGAAACTTCCCAGGGAAGTAAGGAAAGTAGCCAGCATTTTGCCTTCCATATGAATCTTACCCTGCGGATTTATCAGGGGATCGGGATGCAGAGAAGCATAAACCCGCGGTACGATAAACACGAAAAACGGTACCGTAACAAAAGCCATTATTGCGTAAACAGCGGAAAGCGCCGCACGACGATCCGGATGTTCAATGGCTGAGCGCAGCGCAAAATAGGCTGCATAAACCAGTAACAATATAAATATCGAGGTTTCACGGGGGTCCCAGTTCCAGAAAGAACCCCAGCTCACCTTCGCCCATACCGAACCGGTGACGGTTGCCAGAATGCAAAAAACAAATCCCATCTGGCTGGCCGATTCGGCTATCAAATCGTATTTAAGTTCCCGTTTCCGGAGATATAAAACGGCATACACGGCCCCGATCATGAACGCCAGCACGGTAATCCATGCCGCCGGCACATGAAAATAAAGGATACGTGTATATTCCCCGAGTCCCTTGGCGAGTGGCGCCCACAAAAAAGCACTGACAATTACCAGCGAAAGAATTATAAAAAGTCCAAATTGCCAAATCCTGTGGATCATTCCATTTCCTTTCTTGTTGCGTTTTTTTTTGTTTTCCAAGAACTTTAAGTTCTGATACGCAAGCCGGCTGCTATTCATTCCAGACAAAATCGAACAACAGCAGAGAGGCCGTCACCACTACAACGGCATAGGCGAAAAGTGCCTGCAGCGGACCGCTGATAGCAGCAAAGCTTTCCTCTCTGATCACAATGCGCGTTGCATTGATTCCCATTATCAGAACGGGCAGTAATATAGGAAATGAAAGCACGGCAAACAAAGCTCCTTTTGCACTGGCCTTGGAAATTATTGCTGCTATCATCGTGGCGCCGGCCGAAAGACCGAAACTACCCAGTACCAGACTGGCAAGGAAAGGCCA
Organism: Calditrichota bacterium; assembly: GCA_024277055.1. Lineage (GTDB taxonomy): Bacteria > Calditrichota > Calditrichia > JAJRVZ01 > JAJRVZ01 > JAJRVZ01. Next base: position 4,317 of record JAJRVZ010000200.1, on the reverse strand, counting down.
GACTCCGGAAATCGAAAAATTCATAACGGCAAAAAACAAGGGAACCGTGATAAATTCCAACAGGAGCAGCAGAAAAAAATTGAACAGATACTTTCCCAGATAAATACTCATTGGCGGGGCCACCAGTTTCAAAGTATCGCTGGTGTGCGTTTCTTCTTCCCGCACAAAAATATGTGCCAATCCGGACATGGCTGAAAAGAATAGAATGATCCACAGAAGTGCCGCCAGCACCTCATCCCCCGCGGCAAAGGTACCGATGGAAAAGGATACTGCCGTCAGGGTTACTACTGCAAACAATACAATCGCATTAATCGCATAACGTGTTTTGAATTCCTGTCTGATATCTTTCTGAAAAATATAAAAAGCTTTAAGAATTAACTGCAATTTGCTTGTCTCCGTATTTCAGATCTGCCTCATCGTTAGTGGCCAGAATCAGTATTTTATCTTTTTTCTGCTCCTGCATAATTTGATAAACCGTGGCAGTTCCTTCCTTGTCCAGGTTTGAGGTAGGTTCATCGAGCACCAGTACCGTCGGACGGTGCAGTAACGCAAATACATATTTGAGCCGTTGCCGCATTCCGCTGGAATACGTCTTTACTTCGTCGTGTTCGCGCCCGGAAAGGCCCACTTTTTCCATTAATTCAGCGATGCGTGCCTGCGGATTCGTCATATTGCGCATTTTGGCAAAAAAATCCAGATTCTCCTGTGCGGTCAGCTCTTCGTATAATTCCAGGTACGGACCGACCAGCCCGATATACGGATAAATATTTTCGCGCTCGATCTTTTTACCGTCGACCGTGTATCGGATGCTTCCGTCCGTCTGCCGGATCAACCCGCAAAGGATTCGCACCAGGGTCGTTTTTCCGGCACCGTTATGTCCGACAATGGCAATACTTTCACCATTCCTGACATCAAAATTAATATCTTTGAAGATTCGCTTTTCACCAAAATATTTGTTTATTCCTTTGGCTGAGATTTCCAGTTCCATACACCTCCGAATACATTTATTTCGCCGTTTATATGTTTTTCAAAATCCAATATGGTTGAATCGGGATTCACCACAGTGGTGTGGCAATCACTGCACACTCCCTGAAAAGTCTGGTGAAAACCGCCCGGCGGCAACGTGTGGCAGCTTCCGCAGGCCGCCTGCCCGCCGCCCACATCGGTCCAGTTCAACGTATTATCCGTGTTGCCGTTTTTGAACTGTCCGTGACAGTAGGTATTTGAACAGGTCGTCTGACCGTGATCCCATACGGGTTGCGGGGTTATGGTTGTAACCGTGGTTGCAAGACTGCCGAAGACGATCTCCGCCGGCAGTACCCCGTCTATATGTGTGACCACATCGAAAGCGGTCGGTAAGATATGACACTCCTCACAACTAAACCCGTTTGAAGTGTTCCCCTGCGTAAGATGACTGCCATGCGCACCGACGCCGGTAAAGCCGGTTGCCGAATTCCCTCCTAGGTCTTCCGGCGGCGCCCAGTGCAACGTATCATCGGCTGCTGCTGCGAAATCTCCATGACAGGTATTGCAATTTTCCGGACCGTTCGGCTCGCTGTGGCAGCCGCTGTCGATACAGCTGCGGCCCGTAACGCCGCCCCGGTAATCAACACCATGACAGTCCTGGCAACCCGAAAGATCCCAACCCGAAGCGGCAATATCCAGTCCGTGAAAATCTACGGATTGGGGATCGGCCCAGCCCGCAGGATGCAGGGATTGTAAATTAATGGTTCCGTTGGCATGCAACCCGGTATTCTTTATTGAATTGTCCGTTTCAACCACATCGAAATGACAGGCATAGCAGTTTTGTTCTATAAACGTTCCCTGCGGGTGCGTGCCCGTCGGCGGCTGCCCGTGGCAGGATGCGCAATCGGGAATTCCACCGCTGATTGCCGTCCATTCGATTGAATTGCTTAATATACCATTTTTAAACTCGCCATGACAGTAGGTGCTGCTGCAGGAATTACTGCCATGATCATAAACCGGACTGGGAACTATGTTTCCATTGTCGGAAGATTGCAGGGCCAGCCCGGAAAACTCGACCTCAGGCGTATCGGTATTGTCGGTTGAACCGGGCAAACCTTTGATATGCTTCGGATCGCTGAAATTTGCCGGTACGTTATGACAGGTAGTACAATTCACCAGCGGTGCGATGGTTACCGCCGAAGGCGCCAGATGCAGCTGGTGCGCGCCTACCGCCGCCGCCGTGGTCGATGTATTACCTGTCAGGTCTTCCGGCGGCGCCCAGTTGAGTGAATCCGCAACGGTTCCGGCGAAATTTCCATGACAGGTATTGCAGTTTTCCGGGCCGTTCGGTTCGCTGTGGCAGCCGCTGTCGATGCAGCTTTTGCTGGTAATCCCGCCGCGGTAATCCGAACCGTGGCAGGCCTGGCAACTGATCATGTTGTATCCCTGGCCGGCAACGGCCGTACCATGAAAGTTCTCCGATTGCGGGTCCGCCCAGCCGGTTCCGTGCAGTGAAGCCAGATTTACCGAGCCATTGGCGTGAAGATCTTTATTTTTTATGGTATTACCCGGATTGGCTACCTCGAAGTGGCAGGCATAACAGTTTCCTTCAACGAAACCACCCTGCGGATGGGTGCCGCCCGGCGGTTGACCGTGACAGGACGAGCAGTCCGGTGTACCGCCGCTGACGTCCGTCCATATTATCGAATTATTCAAAGTACCATTGAAGAATTCACCATGACAATAAACATTGCTGCAGGTAGCCGTCTCATGATTATAAACAGGATCCGGTACAATCGTGCCGTTTCCGGAAGTTTGCAATGCCAGCCCCGAAAAGGTCAGATCGGCCCAATCGGTTACATCGGTAGAGCCCGGTAAACCCGGGATATGTTGCGGATCCCTGTAATCCAGCGGAATTATATGACATGATTCACAGGGTATCTGCAGAGCAACATCAATCGGACTGTCGGTTAAATGAATAGCATGGGCACCAACTCCTGTAAAGCCCGTTTCCTGATTCCCGCTCAAATCGGGTGGAGGCGCCCAGTTGAGGGTATCGCCCGGTGCTCCTGCAAAATTGCCATGACAGGTATTGCAATTTTCCGGGCCGTTTGGTTCGCTGTGACAGCCGCCATCGATACAGCTGCGACCGGCAACACCGCCGCGGTAATCCGAACCGTGGCATTCGGAACATTCATTCAGATCCCAACCACCGGAGGCTATATACAGTCCGTGGAAATCCGGTGATAGGGGGTCCGCCCAGCCCTCGGGATGAAGCGAACTGAGATTTATTTCACCGTTGGCGTGAAGGTTTTTATCCTTAATGGTAAAATCCGGATTGACGACCGAATTGTGGCAGGCTGAACAGTCGCCGGCAACGGTCGAACCCTGCGGGTGGGTACCGCCCGGCGGTAAGCCGTGACAGAGATTGCATTCCGGTGAACCGCCGCTGACGTTCGTCCAGATGATGCTGTTGTTTAAATTACCGTTAAAGAATTCGCCATGGCAATAAACATTGCTGCACGATCCGGTTGCATGATCATAAACGGGATTCGGTACTACACTTCCGTTTCCGGAGGTCTGCAGGGCCAGTCCGGAAAAAGTCAGATCCGCCCAGTTTGTAATGTCCGTTGCGCCGGGCAGTGCCGGTATGTGTGCAGGATCTTCATAGTTTGCCGGGATACGGTGACAGGATGTGCAGGACAGCGGAGCGGCAATATCCAGTGCTGAGTCTTTCAAATGAATATCATGAGCACCGACGGTCCGGAGCGTAATTGCCGTATTTCCCAGCAGATCAGGCGGGGGCGCCCAGTTCAAAGTATCGCCGGGCGCACCGGCAAAAAGGCCGTGACAGGTATTGCAGTTTTCAGGACCATCAGGCTGGCCGTGGCACCCGCTGTCGATGCAGCTTTTTCCTGTAATCCCGCCGGAATAGTCATTACCGTGACAGTTACGACAGGCTGTAATATCCCAGCCGCCGTTTTGAATGGAAAGAGCGTGAAATTCTCCTGAACCGCTGTCCGCCCATCCGGGAGGATGCGGAGAACTTAGATTGACCGCGCCGTTAATGTGCAGGCTTTTGTTTATGATCGTATTATCTGCATCCACAACAGCTGAATGGCATCCGGAGCAATCATCGGCCACGGTTTGTCCCTGGGGATGCGTGCCTCCCGGGGGTAATCCATGGCACAGAGAACAATCCGGTGTGCCGCCGCTGACTGCCGTCCAGTTTATCCCGTTATTCAATGTGCCGTTAATAAATTCGCCGTGACAGTACACACTGCTGCAGGTACCGGAATTGTGGTCGTAAACAGGCTGCGGAACAACGCTGCCGTTGCCGCTGGTTTGCAG
>JAJRVZ010000199.1 GCA_024277055.1 Calditrichota bacterium | reverse complement strand
GTACTGGTCCAGTTCCGACAAACTGAACTTCTGCTCGCTGATCGAAGACGCCAATGCGCACAGCGGCACCCATTCCGTTCTGCTTTATGAGAATGACAACGCCGGTGACGAAATGGTCTACTATTCGGAACCGATTCCGGCAGATCCGAACACCTGGTACCTGGTAAGCGCCTGGGTCAAGACGGACAGTGTTGACACCAACGATGCCTGGGTGGCTTCCAATATCACACCGGATCGGCTGGATGACCGTATGGGGTTGTGTTTCTTCTATCACCGTACGCCGCTGCGGGGTGCCTGGGATCTGACCGGCGGAGACCAGTTCTTCTATGCCGATCAGCGCGATCCGCAAACCGGCTGGACACATTACGCCGTTCTTTCGGAATCACCGTCCGACGCCGCGGGAGTGAGTATCCGTGCACGTTTTACGTCCTTCCCGACCGGTTACGGCTGGTACGACGATTTTGCCATTCAAAAAGTGACCATGGTAACGGCGATCGATTATCCCGATCCGAAATCTGAAATTGCGATCGCCTCGGATTTCGAACTCGGAAATAACTATCCGAATCCGTTCAACCCGTTTACCATGATAGAATTCAAAGTCCCGAAAACCGGTCAGGTAAGCCTGAACATTTATAATATGCTGGGACAGAAAATTCGCACGCTGGTGAATGATACCCGTGTGGCCGGTTCCTACAGTGTCATGTGGGATGGTCGTGATGATTCCGGACAGCTGGTAACAAGCGGAACCTATGTATACCAGTTGAAAGGTGAAAATGCACTGATTACCCGGAAGATGACTTTCTTGAAATAATCTTCCGGTATGTTGTTTTCCAGGGACCGGTTTCAATGCCGGTCCCTTTATTTTGAATTTTTATCAGACCGTTTCAGGATTTGTTAAATTGGAGGCTGGCATGGCACCCATGCGCTCCCTGGCATTTTTTGTTGCAATTCTTTTCATAACCTGTCGGTTAATCGCCGGCACCACCGGTAAAATCGTCGGTTATGTTTCCGATGAGGAAACGGGCGAACCGCTAATCGGTGTGAACATCGTACTTGAAAATACAACCCTTGGCGCCGCGACCGATCTCGACGGCAATTATTATATCATCGGCATACCGCCGGGCAGGTACACCATCCTGGCTTCGTATGTAAGTTACTCCGACGTTCGTATAAGTAATATCCAGGTAAATATCGACAAGACAACAACCATAAACATCTCCATGAGACCTGCGACACTGGAGCTGGAACAGGCCATAGAAGTTGTTGCCGAACGTCCGCTGGTCAAGCACGATCTTACCTCTACCGAATCCACCATTGACCGGGAAATCATCGATGTTCTGCCGGTCGAAGACCTGAATGAAGTGATCAATTTACAGGCTGGTGTAATCGACGGCCACTTTCGTGGCGGCCGCAGCGGTGAAGTTCAGTATATGGTAAACGGCGTTTCCATCAACGATGTGTATTCGGGGTCGAACGCAATTGAAGTTGAAAACAATGCCGTACAGGAAGTCAGTGTAATCAGCGGTACTTTCAATGCGGAATACGGTCAGGCCATGTCCGGTGTGGTCAATATCGTAACCCGTGACGGCGGTGACAAATACGCCGGAACTCTGACCGGTTATTTCGGTGATTATGTAAGTGATACCGATGACATCTTTTGGGGTATCAGCGACTTTAATTCGAACAGCAACCTGCAGGGTACTTTCGGCGGTCCTTTGCCCTTTACAAATAACAAAGTAAAGTTTTTCGCCAGTGCGCGCTATTATGACTATGCCGGTTATATCAACGCTAAAAAAGTGTTTCTGCCCACCGACCGTACAACCGATTTCCTGCAAAAGGATGATCCGCAAGAGCGGCAGTTCGAAGCTTCCGGCAAAACCTATACTTTCTCGGAACAACTGGCACAACATCTGATTGATAATGCGGAATCCGTTTCAATGAACAGTTCCAAACGACTGTCCACAAACGTCAAGTTTTCATACAGATCGGGTGCAAACGACAAATTAAGTCTGGAAGGTATGTATCAGTGGCGAAACTGGCGTCAATACGACCATCGATTCCGATTGAACCCCGATGGAAATTACAAATACAAACAGCAGAGTATCACAACAACTCTCTCATGGAACCACGTATTCAGTACCAGCACCTTTCTGAATACGAGTTTATCTTATTTTCATACCGGTTTCGGGCAGAATGTTTACGAAGATGTGAATGATCCGCGTTACGTAGTCAAAGAACGTCTTCAGGACACCGGAGCTAATGCCTTTCTCAGCGGCGGGCAGCAGATGTGGCATTTTGACCGCAGCACGATGACGCACCTGTTCAAAAGCGAAGTCACGTCACAGGTCAATTTCAATCACCAGATCAAAGCGGGAATTGAAGGCCGCAGGCATCGCCTGTGGATGCACGAATTCGAAGTGATTCCGGAGGCGACACCGAGAATAGCACCGCTGTCCAGTTTTCAGAATAATCGCTACCTTCATTACCCTGTAGAGATTTCTGCCTATATTCAGGATAAAATGGAGTACGAGGATCTGGTCATCAATGCCGGTCTGCGCTTTGATTATTTTGATCCCGACGGGAAGGTACCCGTCGATTTTAAACAGCCGTCACGCTCTGCCTTGCGAAAAGCAGGAACAAGCCGGCAGTTCAGTCCCCGACTGGGTCTCGCCTATCCCATTTCCGCCGGTGGAGTGATCCATGCTTCTTACGGGCATTTTTTCCAGACACCGAATTTTTTCTTTTTATATACGAACCCTGAGTTCAATATTGATCCGTTGCAGACAACCATTTCACCGCCGCCGCAATCGGTGAAAAATATCATCGGCAATGCGGAACTGAAACCGCAGAAAACGACCATTTATGAAATCGGCTTGTCACAGCAGCTGGGCGACCTCTATGCCCTGTCCGTTACAGCATTTTTCAAGGACATCCGCAATCTGCTGGGAACCGAAGTGCTGCGCACCCTGGAAGGTATTACCTATGGCCGCTATATAAACCGGGATTACGGCTACGTCCGGGGACTGACCATAGAATTTGAAAGACGATATCACGACAATGTTGCCGCGGCCGTAGATTACACGTATCAGATTGCCCGTGGAAATGCCTCCGACCCGAATAATGCCTTTCTTGATGCACAGAGTGACAAAGAAACGGAGAAACAGCTGGTTCCGCTCGACTGGGACCGTCTGCACCAGATAAATGTTTCGATTACCGTCGGTCGGAAAGAAAATCTCGCCGTCAGCATCATCGGTCGTTATGGTACCGGCTTTCCCTACACCCCATCATCAAGACTTGTACAGCCGTTGGTGGAGAACGGCGGCCGCAAACCGGATGTTATGACCGTTGATATTTATTCGACGAAAAATGTCCGTTTCATGGGTTTGGATTATTCCCTTTTCCTGCGCATTTTTAACGTTCTCGACCGCCTGAACGAACAACAGGTTTTTACGGATACCGGCCGCGCCGGTTACTCGACCGAACCGCTGTATTTCGGCGGTGAACGGCCAAGGGGACTGAATACATTGGATCAGTATTATATCAGGCCCGATTTCTACTCCGAACCCAGACAGATCCAGATCGGTTTTGAAGTCAAATTTTAAAAGCGGTACGAAAAAAATCATGAAAACTATTCTGTTAACCGGAACTCTTATTATCCTGCTCCTGGGCATTGCCCGGGCCCAGCGGCAACCGGATCCTAATGTTGGTGACGAATCCCTGCGCCGCCAGGGGGTTATGGACGGAAACCTGGTGCGTACGATTTTTATCAACTGGGGTGAATTGGCACACTGGCCGGATTCGCCCTCCGGAGAATGGCCAAAAGGCACCGGTCACCAATACGTTGATGGCGTCGCACTGATTGTTCAGGCACACACCGTGGATAACCAGGGCAATGATATTTATCCGCTGGAAACCCAGTACCGGGAATTTGTTGACCGGGGTCCACAGGATCAATTATGGGGATGGGCGCCGCTGCCCGGTTATTTCAACCCGCAGGGAGACAAACCGGCCATCACGACGGATCCCTCTTCATGGCCGTCCTTCTGGCCGGACAAACCGGACGGATGGGTCAATCCCAATGAAATCAGAAATGATTTTGACGACGACGGCAACGGGCTGGTCGATGATGTGGTTTACTGGAACGGGTTTTTCGGTAAAGGGGTGTTCAACGCAGATGTTGAGACCTATTTTGTGTTCGACGACGATCCCGATGAGGAATGGGATTTCTACCCCGACCCTTCGGATACGACACGCAGAGGACTCGGGCTTGAAGTCGCAGCCCGCTATTTCCAGTGGTCGCAAATCCTTGCCGAAGATGTTATCTTCGCCGTTTATTTCATAACCAATGAAGGCCAGACGGAGTATGACAGTACTTATTATTCCTTTTATATCGACTGGGGAATCGGCGGCACGGATGATTCTTCCGATGATACCGGCGATTATAATACCTTACTGGACATTGCCTGGGCATGGGACTATGATAATTTCGGAACTCCCGGAAACTGGACACCGGTCGGGGTTGCCGGTTTTGCCTTTCTTGAAAGCCCCGGAATCGATAACGACTTTCTGGATAACGACGAAGACGGATTGATTGACGAGAATCGCACTTCTACCGATCCCGGCGTCTGGCTCGATTCCTATCCCTACGGTGTCGATGATCCGGTAGCGTTCCAGAATTATTATCACCGTGAACCCGGCCCGCACTGGTCCAATGATGAAGACGGTGACTGGGTGGGATTCACCGATGCCGACAGCAATGGTATCTGGGACCCCAACGAACCGTTGAATTCCGACGTCGGAGAAGACGGCCTTTCGCCCAATGATTTCGGTTATCCGGGACCGGACCTCGGCGAAGGCGACGGCATGCCCACACCGGGCGAGCCCAATTTTGATTTCCTGGATAAGGACGAATCGGATCAGATCGGTCTGACCGGTTTCCGCATCTTTCCCGTGCACACCTACGAACTGTGGAACGAGCCGCAAAACTGGGAAGTTTTCCGCTCGGCGCCTCCGCCGCACAGCCAGCAGGTTACGGCCAATCTCGGCATGTTTTTTTCTTCCGGTCCCTTTCCGCTGGGAGCCGGCGAAACGAAAAATTATTCGATGGCATTGCTGTTCGGCGAAGATGAAAACGATCTGGTCCTGACCAAAAATACGATCCAGCAGATTTACAATGCGGATTACCGCTTTGCAAAACCGCCGGATAAACCGCGCCTGCTCTCTGTAATTCCCGGTGACAATAAAGTCACGCTGGTGTGGGATAAGCGGGCCGAGAAATCATGGGACCCCTTTCTGCAGGAATTTGATTTTGAAGGTTACCGCATTTACAAAAGTACGGAGCCTGAATTTCAGGAAACGCGTGTGATCACCGATGCCTTTGGCCGGGGTGCCTATCGGAAACCGCTGGCCCAGTTCGATCTGAAAAACGGAATAACAGGGCTGCACCCCATCGATTTTCAGGGTGCGCATTTCAATCTGGGTGAAGATACCGGCCTGAAACATTTTTATGTCGACACGGATGTAAAAAACGGACAGACCTATTATTATGCCATTGTAAGTTATGACCACGGACTGGTAGATACATCGGCGACGGGAGAACTGGTCGGCATCCAGCCCAGTGAATGTACCAGTAAAATTGAAAAAGATATCGCCGGAAACGTCGTCACGGATATCAATACGGCGGTGGTTACTCCGCACAGTCCGGCAGCCGGTTATGAAGAACCGGGACTGGCTGAAGACATGCAGTATGAAACCATCGGCACCGGAAATGTGGAAATAAACTTTGTTTTTCCCGACTCCGTGCTGGACGGCCACACCTACGCCATCGAATTTGGCGATACCACATTTCTGCATGAAAAAGGGAATCCCTTTTATGTAGTTTACGATATTACGGACAACCGGCATATTCCACTGACCGACACGCTTTGGATCGATGAAGTTTCGCAGTCGCCGCTTATAGATGGATTCGTATTAAACATAACCAATGATGAAAGCGAATTTGATCAGCAGAACAGCGGCTGGGTGATCGGAAACAGCACCTACCGCTGGCGGGTAAATCTGGACAAACAGTTTGCAGGGAATTTGAACCTGAATATCAATTACCCGGCCGATTTTGAAATTCATTTTTCCGATACGGTCATTGATACCGCCATTAATAAACTGGGCTACCCGCCGACCTATCCTACGAAATTCAAAATAGTGAATAAGACAGAAAATATGGATGCTTTTTTTCAGTTTAAAGATTTTTATGATATCGACTCCACCTTGAGTCCGTTTTATCCCTGGCAGAACGCGGATTCCATCGAAGCCGCAGTAATCTGGGTAAATGACCCCGATCCGCAAAACCTGCTCAAACTCAAAACAACCTGGCGTCTGTATTTTGAAGCCGACGATTCGACCGATCAGATTCCGCCGCAGAAAGGGGATATTTTTCGAATCCGAACAAAGAAACCGTTTCGGACCGGTGACCGCGTTGTTTTCAAAACCAGCGGTAAAAAATTCAACCTCGACAAAGCCCGTTCCGACATGGAAAAGATCGCTGTTGTTCCAAACCCGTATCTGGCGGCGGCATCGTGGGAATCGGCTTCACCGTTCAGAAGCGGACGCGGTGAAAGGAAAATTTATTTTATAAATCTGCCGCAGGAATGTACCATTCGAATATATACCGTGCGCGGATATCTGGTGGACACCATTCACCCTTCCGATCCCGGTAAT
>JAJRVZ010000198.1 GCA_024277055.1 Calditrichota bacterium | reverse complement strand
GTACCGAAAGGCCATGATTTGTGCGCGGCGCTCAATTTGTACATATCAAAAATTTCTCCGTTTGCGGTTTTACGTCCTTGAAATTTAGGACCGTAAAAGGAGGCGGTGCCTGTAAAGGTATTTCCCGCAGGTAGTGTTCTGCTTCCGGAAGTCCGTTCCCGGCTTGCCGCATACCGGATTTGTGATGAGCAGGAAAAAAGAATAATAACCAGAAAAATCAGCAGGACTCTATTCATGTATCTGCATAGCTCCTGTGAGCATCGAGAATTGCCGTATGTCGTATTCAATACAATATTGTTCAATGCCCGGTAGCAAATCGTTAAGATTTTCCGGATTGATAAAATTAAGCGTGCCGATCTGTACCGCCGTTGCGCCGGCCAGGGCAAATTCTATAACATCCTGCCAGCTCATGATTCCACCGATACCGATGATCGGTATGGAAACGGATCCGTAAAGCTCATACACCTTGGCCAGTGCCACCGGTTTGATCGCTGCTCCGGAATAACCGCCGGTGACGGTGTGCAGCAGCGGCTTTCTTGTACGGATATCGATACCGAGCCCTACGAGGGTATTAATGGCCGAAATACAGTCTGCTCCGGCTTCTTCAACGGCTTTGCCGACCTCGCTGATAAATGTGATATTCGGAGTAAGCTTGATCATCAGGCAGCGATGCGTAAGTTTCCGCAGATCAGCGGTAATATTCAGGCAAGTCGCAGCATTGCGTCCGAATTCTATACCGCCTTCTTTCACATTCGGGCATGACAGGTTTATCTCATAACCGGCAATACCCGGATGGTCTTCCAGCATGGTAACCAGTTCGACATACTCGCCGGGTGTTCCGCCGGCAATATTTACGAAAACCGGAGTGTCAAGACTTTGAAGGAAAGGCAATTTTTCTTCTATAAAATGTTTAATTCCAACATTGGCCAGACCAATGGAATTAAGCATGCCGCTGCCGGTTTCTGCAATACGCGGCGGGGGATTACCTTGTCTTTCCTTTAGTGTTATTGACTTGGTAATTAAAGCGCCATACCGGTTCAGGTCCACCCAGTTTTTCATCTCTTCGCCGTAACCGAAAGTTCCACTTGCCACCATCAAGGGATTCCGCAGTTGAATGTTTCCGATTTTTACTTTCAATTCAGCCATTTTCTAATCCAGTATAATCTCACCGGCAGAAAAAACGGGACCGTCTTTACATGCCAGGAGATAGGAGTTCCTGTCATTACTTTTTCTCACAATACAGCCGAGACAAATGCCAAATCCACAACCCATGGGTGTCTCAACAGACAGCTCCGCAGGAATATCCGCACTGTTTATAATATGCTGCACGGCTTTCAGCATCGGTGTCGGACCGCAGGCAAGAACTTTGCATATTTTGTCGGAGTCTGCCAACTGCTTGAGTCGTTCCGTTACAAAACCATGATACCCCTTTGTTCCGTCATCTGTACAAAATTGAATTGCAGGCGGAAGATAGTTTTCAGGAATAAGGGAAACTGCATTTGCAGCTCCGTACAGAAAGTCACTGTTATCCGCCGATAACCGCCAATATTCCCTGTAAAAAATTAGCGGAGCGATACCGATGCCGCCGGCGACAAGAATGGTTTTACCCGTCTCGTCCGGATCGGTAAAAGTAGTCCCCAGGGGGCCTGCCACAATCAGGCTATCTCCCTGCTGGAGATCGGATAATAATTTTGTTCCCTTTCCGCTGATCAGTATTTGCAGTTCGATTGTTCCTTTATTTACATCGCTTCGGGCAATACTCATTGGTCGATTCAGGATCGGATCGCTCTCCCATCGGGGATCGCGAATCATCACGAAATTTCCCGGACGTGCCGCTCCGGCTATTGATGCTGATTCCAAAATTACAGCGAAGATATTTTTCGTATACCGGATTTTTTCCAGGACTGTAGCATGCGAGTAAAAGCACCCTGTCATCGTCAGTCCTTTTTACGGTTTCTGCGGGGAAGGTGCTTTCGAACACCGGAAGACGGGGGTTTCTTTTCACTGTCTTCCAGTTTTTTCTGCGGTATTGCATCGGTGCTGTCAACGGGAGCAAGCTGCTCCGCCGGCTCCTGTTCGGGCGGCGGTTCACTGATCTTGCCTCGGGCAATTACGGCCTGGTTGGATTTCGGATATTCTGCGAGAAACGTTGTCCATGCTTTTATAGCCTGATCTTTTTCCGCCATTTTTTTCTCATAAATCCAGGCAATGGCATAGCGTGCTTTTTCTCCCCAGGTTCCACCGGAATCCATTTCTGCAACCTGTGAAAAATAGTTAATGGCCCTTTCATATTCTCCATTCAGAAAATAATCTTCCGCGCGGTGATAGGCCTGCTCGGTGGAATCTATTGTAACCAGGGTATCGTTCCTGATTTCACCCCGCAATTCATGAATAAAACGGGCATATTCGGATTCGGGATAATTTGCCAGTATGATATTTTCCACAGAATCGGCGCGAACCGAATCGGGTAGAATAAAACGATAAATATAATCCAGGGCGTGGTAGGCCCTGGGGACCCTTACGGAATCTTCGTAAGTTTTAATAAAATGATGGTATTTTATCAATGCTGAATCCGGGTTATCGAGATTCAGAAGAAAATATTCAGCTAGCGCATATTCTTCCTTTTTCAACGCCTCGAGAGCCTGTGCCCTGCTTTTCGGCATTCGACGCTGTATTTTCTTTTTCTGATTAAGATTTCGTTGCTTCAGGTTTCGTTGCCGGTTCCCGGTATTTCTGTTTCGGGCTGTGGGTGGAAACCGGGGCTCCGGCTGTTCCTGCTCCTCAACGGGTTCGACAACCTCTACGATCAACGAATCAATAGACCCCACCGAATCATTTGCGGTGGAGTCCAGCGTAACCAGTGCATCTTTAAAAAATTTTATGTTATCCCTGATTTTTAT
>JAJRVZ010000197.1 GCA_024277055.1 Calditrichota bacterium | reverse complement strand
GCCGCCGGTAAATCCGATCTCAGACAGGTCTACGGAATCGACGCCGGTATTAATCAACTCAACCCATTCCGTTCCTTTTGCCTGAAATTCATTGATATACAGCGTCGGTTTCGCTTTGGCGCTGCCGTAAACGGTAATGGTATCAGGCGCCGTATTGCTGTTGCTGAAAATAACATATTCCGCTTCGTGCGTTGCCTGATCCAGTGCCGTAAATATCAGGTGTAAAGTGCCGGTTCCCAGCGCGGTTACCGTGCTGTCTACTATGTGTACGCTATATACTGCATCGGATGCTTTAATGCTGTCAATCACCAGATCAACTGTTCCGATGTTTTCCATGACTACCGTTTCGGTGTCCACATCGGAAACATTCCACAGATGATCGAAAATGACGTGGGTACGATTCAGCGACAGTGATGGTTCAGGCGGAATCACATGATGTTCGAGGAAATACAGAAGCGGGTAAGAACTGGTGCCTTCGTAACCGACGAACAGGTCCAGTTGACCGTCCTGATCGGCATCGGCAAGCTGAGAAAGCGCTTCCGCATTGGCGCCGTTGTGCTGACCCAGATCGTATTCGGTATAATTGGCCGGATCAAAGAAATCACCGCCGTTGAATTCCCAGTCCCAGACCTTGTTGTCGTCGGAAGCGAAATACAGATCGATCAATCCGTCCTCATCACCATCGCCGGTAACCAGACTGTTGATGTCGTCTTCCGCTTTGTCCAGCAATATCACGCGTTTCATGTTGGTTGCGGCCGTATCCCAGGAGGAGCTCTGCATTTCGAACACGATCAGTTTACCGTTAGAGTCACCGGAATACAATTCGGGGAAACCGTCGCTGTCGGTATCCAGCATGGCGAATTCACGGGTTACGCCGTCTTCGCCGGGATCCAGCCGAAATTCGATCGTATCGGCGAAAACATTGGCGTAGCTGTCCTCGCCGGTGTTCTGATAGATGTAAAGCGAAACATAATTCCAATGCCCGAAAAATGCTTCCTTTACACCATCGTTGTTCAGATCGCCGGTACCAACAGCCATGATGCTGTAATCATTGATTCCCCAGGCTTTGAATTCCTGGTTGAAATTGAACTGGCTGTCCGCTTCATAAATATACATGGTGTCATTGGCACAGACGACCAGTTCCTGGTTCGGATCGGAATCGAGACTGTCAACCACCAGTTTGCGAACGGCGCCCTGCGGAAAACTCAGGGTGGCGACTTCCGTGTAATTGTCGCTGCCCGTTACGCCGTCCCACTCGTAAAAGTGAACATCGCCCGAATTGTAAAAGCCTGAAGCGATTTCCGGCAGCCCGTCACCGTCCATGTCCGTGATTGCAATTGAAGTGTACCAGTGGCTGGCGGTGATGGCTTCCTGGGCCGACCATACCAGGTCGAAGCTGTTATCACCGTTATTCTCGAAAACATAGGTCCAGCCGTCATCATTGGAACAGATCACTTCATAGAAACCGTCACCGTCGATGTCATTCGTTACCTTTACCGCGCTGACATCATCGGAAATGGTGTCCAGGGAAGCATAATTGTTCCACAGCATGTCGAACGCGTTGTCTCCCGGATGTTTCATGAACGGAATCCAGCTGTCCATTTGTTCTTCATCCTGAAAAACAGAACCGGTTGGAAATTTCACCCCGGACAGATCTTTTTCCCACAGGTTCCTGTCCTGGGCAACTGCGACCGTTACTGCGAATACGAGCAGTAAAACGGTCATTAGTCTGAAGCTTTTGAGTAGCATATAAGCCTCCTTTGGTTAATGGTATGGAGTTAATTATTTAAGCAGGATCATTTGTTTTGCATGCGTACTGCCGTTTACCGATAAGCGATACAGGTAAACTCCGCTGCTGACGGAATTGCCCTGATCATCTTTTCCGTTCCACGCGATGCGGTAATTACCGCTGGTTTGATCGTTTTTGATCAGCGTGCGCACCAGGCGACCCTGTAAATCAAAAACGGAAAGATCAACATAACCGGATATATTCAGCCGATAGGCGATAGTGGTTTGCGGATTGAACGGGTTGGGGTAATTGCCGATCAGCTCCGAAGTGCGGGGCATGTTGTCGTACGGCCGGTTGCCGATCGCAGACGGCAGTCCGAATTTAAAAATGGAACCGTTTGCTCCCGCCGCCCAGCCGCGGTCAGGCGAATAAAAAGCGAGATCACGAACGGTAATTCCGTTTGGTGAAGCCTTGAATGTCCAGTTTTTTCCGCCGTCACTGGTGTAATAAAAGCCGCCTTCGACGCCGGTTGCCGTTCCGGCGCCGATCCATCCTTCCGTTGCGTTGACAAATTCCATATCCCAAAGCTCGGGTGTGTCGATCAGTGCGCCGCCGGTATAACCAAGGGTATCAACTACATCCCAGGTATCGCCGCCGTCGATGGTTTTGCCGAGAATGCCGTTATATCCGACGATAAACCCGGTCTGCATATCCAAAAACTTGATATCGTGTAAACGGTCATCACCAACCGTATCGATCAGCGTCCAGGCCGTATTGCCGTCGCTGCATTTGAAAACTTTACCGTTGTCTGCAACGGCATAACCGATCTGATCGGTGTGAAAATAAATGCCATAGATTGCATCCCCGCCCAGATCTACCACTTCGGTCCAGTTGTCGCCGCCGTTGGTTGAACGGTAAATCTTTCCCGAACTGCCGCCGGCCCAGCAGAGATTTTGATCGTAAATGAACAAACTGTAAATCCCTTTCAGTTCACCGGAGACACTGGTTAACGCCCATGTTTGCCCCCCGTCGGTGGTTTTTGCAATCTGGCCGTCGTTTGCTCCGTACAATCCGAACTGGCTGTCATAAAAGTCCATGCAGCGAATGCTGCCTTCGCTCGGAAGGCCGAAGCGCGAAGGAACGGAGAATGATTCGCCGTCGGTTGATTCCGTCAAATCGCCGCCGAACGTGCAGGAAAAAACATGATTGCTGTCGGCCGTATCCATGGCGCGGAAATCGGGCCGCGGCCAG
>JAJRVZ010000196.1 GCA_024277055.1 Calditrichota bacterium | reverse complement strand
ATTTCATGAACGATTACACTATCTTTTGTCTCTACGTTTGCCATGTCCTTTCCTTTCTTTTTTGTTTACCAAACTTAAAGTTAGGAAGGATATGGCAAATTTTAAACTTTTGCCTTTTTACACAAAATTATGGACGTAATCTGCTTTTTTTCTATATGTTTTTCGTTTTTCATTCTACCATGCATACCACGATTTTCGTCGTCTGATTGTACATTATGGCTTCCCGGCAGATCGTCTCCCTCTTCCACTTCCTTCATCCGTCCCGCACGTTCGCTTTTCTCTGAACTCATCCCGACGCCGGTTTTAACCGTTGTCGCTTTGCCGCCTGTTTCCCTGACCGCACCGGTTGTTTCCCGTGCGACTTTTTCCCCGTCCTTCTTCATATCATCCACGGTCTGCTGCTTTTTCGTTTCCCCTGCTTTCGTACCGCTGTTACGCACCGATTGGGCCTGTGCCGGAATTGCTGAAATCAAAACAACGCCGAACAACATCATTAGCTTAACATACTTCATACTTTCTCCTTCATGAGTTATAGTGAATGCAGCATAAAAGTAAAACTCTCGCAAAAATATTTCCCGTTTCCTGAAGAACCGAATTAAAACCCGTGTCCGGGAAATGCACGGTACGCCTGTTTTACTTCATCAAGAAATACGAATGCACCGCTAACCCGGATTGTACAATTCCCGCAAATTTTATACATTCGGAAATGGATTCAAATATAACGGTAATTCTGCAGGAAGTATCATTCAGTTATCCGGATGGGACAAAAGCCGTAGACAATATTTCTTTCAGTATAAAACAGGGAGAAAAGCTGGCAATAATCGGTCCGAACGGAGCGGGAAAATCGACGTTGTTAACCCTGCTAAACGGTGTGTATGAGGCAGAAGGAAAAATCAGCATTTTCGAATTTGAAGTAAACCGTAAAAACAGACGTAAAATAAAATCTTCCATCGGACTGGTATTTCAAAATCCCGACGACCAGTTGTTTTGTCCCACCATACACGATGATGTTGCCTTCGGACCATTGAATTTCGGCATGGATAAAGAACAGATCGGGCACCGTGTGCAGGCAGCTTTGAAGGAGGTTGGACTGATTGGTTACGGGCAGCGATCATCGTTTCATATCAGCTATGGCGAGCGTAAACTGGCGGGCATTGCCACCGTTCTTTCATACGATCCGCCGCTGATAGCGCTGGATGAACCCACCAGCAATCTGGACCCCTTGCATCGCCGGAAAATCATCAACTGGATCCGGCATTCGGAAAGAACTTTCATTATTGCCACGCATGACCTGGACATGGCGCTGGAGACCTGCGGGAGGGTGATCATTTTGAACAACGGAAGAATTGTTGCCGATGGTCCGGCGGGAGTTATCCTGCGAAACAGGGAATTACTCGAAACGAATCAACTGGAATTACCATTGATGCTGCAACAATCGGGTTAGACCGGTTCTACTGTTTTTTGTGACAGAAGTGGCAGGCGGGCATTGGCTGTGGCTGGTTTCCCGGATGCCGGTTGCCGTTTGCTTTCCGCCCTTCCCAATAAGGGCCTCCTCGTTTCCTCCCGGATGTTCAACGCCGGTTTAAATCTGAAAACGGTAGCCCAGTTTGTGAACGGTGAGAATGTGCTGCGGATGTTTCGGATTATCTTCCAGTTTCTGGCGCAGCCAGGCAACGTGAACATCAACCGTGCGCGTTGACGGCATCGATTCGTAACCCCACACCTTATCCAGCAATTCCTGGCGGGAAATCGTTTTATTGCGGTTTCGGATGAAATACTGCAACAGACGATATTCCTGTGCGGATAATTCAATCGTACGATCATTTTTAAGCACTTCCGCCCGTTTGAAATCAATCAGTAGGCCACCGAAAGAGAACTGATCGGTTAAGTTTTCCGTATTAAATGGCTGTGAACGACGAAGTAATGCTTCCATTCGCGCCAGTAATTCAATAACCTCAAAGGGTTTGGTCAGATAATCATCGGCACCCAGTTTCAATCCGACGACTTTATCAGTAACCTCACCCCGGGCCGTGAGCATGAGCACCGGTGTACAGAATCCCCGGCTGCGCAGATTCCGGCACACATCGAATCCGTTCATCTCCGGCAACATTATATCCAGAAGAATCAAATCAAAAGATTTTTTTGTCGCTTTTTCCAGTCCTTGTGTTCCGGTGGCTGCGATCTCGACACGATACCCTTCTGCAGCGAGTCTGTCACTGAGCGTCAGCTGAAGTCCCGGCTCATCTTCTATGATCAGAATCGTTTTATGCATCTTCCGCCACCGGCCAGTAAAGTTTAAACACACTGCCCGTTCCGGGGATGCTGCTTACCGCCACCCTGCCGCCATGCCATTCCACAATTCGTTTCACCAGGCTCAATCCCAGTCCGCTGCCGCTTATCTGGCGATCAACAGCCTCCCGGGTTCGGTAAAACGGTTCAAAGATTTTCTTCAGATCTTTCCCGGAGATGCCGATTCCACTGTCCGATATTTCTATCGAGACCTTCCCGCTTTCTGCAGTTGAATCAGACCTGATCTCAATCACAGGGGAACCGTTGCTGTATTTCAAGGCATTGTTCAGCAAATTATTCAATACCAGTCGGAAACTGCTTCGATCCGCCCATACCGGCGGAATAGTGTTTTCAAGTTTCAAGGTGATTCTCATGTTTTCCGTACTGTTTTCTTTTTTGAATTGATCCGCAACGCATTTCACTTCCGAATTGATTTCCACCGGTTCGGGATGCAGTACTTTATTGCCCGAGCGAATACCTGAAAAAGCAAGAATCCGTTCCACCATATCACTCAGCCGTTTCCCTTCATCACGAATCAATTTGCCGTACTTTTTAAGTTGCGGCCCGGACTTAATCACTCCATCAATCAGGTTTTCACCGGCGGTACGAATCACGGATAGGGGAGTACGCAATTCATGGGATACACCTGCAACAAATTCCATCTGCTGCCGGGCCAGACGCTGTGCGCGGTGCGTGGAAATCAGCACAAATCCGAGACTGATACCTAAAAACAACAGGATACTGAAACTGATGAACAGATTTCTGTTTCGTGCAGCCTCAATCGCAACTTCAAGATTCCCGCCCCTGTGTTTTACCAGTAATTCCCAGCCTTTTTTATCGCTGATAAAATAGCGGGTTAATTCGACGTCTGTCGTCGTATCGACTTCCATTACTTTGATGGAGAGTTCCCGTTTTTTGTAATTTTGGAAAACATGCTGCTGGTCAACGCTGTCTTCATCAACGATTGCTTTGGCGAATAACATATCGTGTGCGCGCAAGCGGCCCAACGGGGTTCTGAAATCCGGTTTTTTATAATCCTTCAATTCCAGCTCTTCAACGGAAGAATAAAACAGGATGCGGTTGCTGCCTTTGCCCGCAATTGCGATATTGAATTCCAGGTCTTCAAATCGGCTGAAATGTTTTTTAATCAGTTCCGGCATCAACACGTTTTTCAGCTGATCACGGTTAAGGGTTATAATCAGAAGGGAAAATTTCACATCCTGTTTTTCGTATTCACCGAACCAGAAAGGAATCCTGTCACTGATTACAACCATCGGTACTTCGCCCAGCATCGGTCCCTGTGTCAGTTCAAAAACTTGAACGGTACCGTTGTTTTGCCGGATACTCAGCTGCTTTCGGATGCGTTGCAATGAGTCCGGCCAGGATTGCAAAATCATTTTTTTTGCCGTTCGGTCAAACAGAAAGATTCTCGGATTTTCATTTTCAATTCGTACGAAAAAAATATTGCTTATTAATTGCGGTAAACCACCGGTCGCCGCCAGCTCATCCAGTTTGTTTTCGAGTTTCCGCGGCAACAGAGTTATATTTTTCCCGAAGGGAATACTGAATGAATTATATATACCTGTAAGTTGACGGTCGAAATCCTCAGCCAGTCGTTCCGCACTGATCTGTAAATTGGAACGCGTACGAACCATTTCCGCCTCGCTCAGTTGTCCCAGCCAGCGGTACTGCAGTACCGCCATGACCGGAAGCAGGATGAGCAATACGAGCAGCGTAACGACCAGAATAAAATCGTTGCGATTATATTTCATAAAAATTTGAGGCATTCTTTCCAAAGACAGCTATTCCTTCGTTTCCGACCATACTCCCAGTTCATGCCCGTCGGGATCGGTAAAGTGAAAGCGCCTGCCCCCGGGAAATCCGAAGATCGGCCGTTTAATCTTTCCTGCGGCCGATTTCACCCGCTCCAGTGTCGCTTCCAGATCTTCAGCGTACATGATTACCAGCACCCCGCCCGGTGTTACCGTATCAACTTTCATGAAACCGCCGTCCAGACGCCCGTCGCTGAAAGAGGAGTATTCGTTTCCCCAATCCTGAAAGGACCAGCCGAATACGGTACCATAAAATCCTTTTGCCCGTTCTATATCGGTTACCGGAATTTCAATATAATCAATACGACGATCGTTTCCGCCTTTATCCATTTTTCCTCCCGATTGTTAATTTCTTTACTAACTGTTCTCCGGTACATCCTGTCAATGAAAAGCGAAAGACGTACGTTGTAAACACACAATTAAATACCCCGCGTTTCCCGTATTTCCCGTATTTCCGGTTTCGGAATTCATCATCCCCGCGTTCAATTCAATATATTGAAGCATTTATCGTGCTCCAAACTTTTTCGGCGGATTTCCGCGCAAGTTGCAACAGATTTTACATCCTTTACAATTCTTTTACGAGTTCTTAACAACTTCGATTGTTTCGCATGGTATACTTTATACGCGATACAGGCATAGGGATTTTTTGAACGGATTTGTCTGGATTTACTTCGTATGATTTGAAGGCCGACACAACCGACCGCACTTGCAGAGCGGTACACGGACAACCATGAGGAACCAAAGAGTGAAACAGCCCCTGCTGATTTTTATCGGACTATTACTTACCATCGTTACAGTGCTGAATGCACAGTTCGGCACACCGTTCAATCAGCGTGATGACCAGTACCGGTTACTGGGACTGAAACGCGCAAAAGCCGGTTACGAAGTGGCGAAAGCCGAGTTTGAACGGCAGCAAAAACTGTTTGCCGATAAGCTGATTTCAGAAAAGGAGCTGCTCGACGCCCGCAGCCGCTTCGCCGATGCAGAAGTAAACTACCAGCAATCCCTGCTGGCCGTATTATTCGAGAAACAGTACGTTACCATAGCACGGGCAGTGAAATATCAGGAGAAAAACGGACAAAAACGGGTGCGGCTGACGCTGGCCAATGCTTCCGGCAGTGCCGAATTCCGGAAACTGTTGAATATCGAAGACGACCTGTTTCGTTCCCTGCAACCGGATATAATCAACGATATTTATGTTTCGTTGCTGAACGAAGAGAACGCAATCATCAGCCGGCCCTATGAAGCAAAAATCGAACAATTGCTGGCCGGCAAGCCCCGGACCATCGACTTCGCTTTGCTGCCGCACCTGGATATGGTCACGGTACATCTGGTTTACAGTAACGGTACGACCCGCAGTCCGAAGGTATTGCTGGAAAAAGACGCCTCGGAAAATACAGTCAGCGTTCAGTCCGAACAGTTTTCACAGGAAGTTGAACTGGGCGCTGCGGCGGCGTTCGATCTGACGCTGGAACTGTTCAGCGGGCAAAGCAATACCTTCAAGCTCGAAGTTGTCAATCTTCCGGCGCAAATCAACCGGTATTTTATAGAACCGGAAAGCAAGGCCCGCCTCAGCCAATTCAAATTTACCGAATCCTCCAATACCCGCAGGGCTGAATTGAGGGTTTTTTTGCCGGACCGACCTGACAGCGAAGTGTCTATTGATAAGGCAATATCGTTTTTCATTCTTGTCGTGCCGCGATCACAAATGGAACGGGTAAGGGAACATGGCAACGCTCCCTGGACCCGCGATCAGATCGAGGCATTGAAGATCGGATTCGTGCCATTGGAACTGATCCCGCGGGGAGTAGGCAAACTGCTTGTCCGTGCGCCACGGTTGTACCAGATAGTGGAGTCCGGTGATTCCCTGCAAATGCAACTGGTGGTAAAAAACGAAGGAACCCGCCGCCTGGACAATATTGAAATCAGTGCGGAATTACCGCTGCGGTGGCGGAAAAAAGTCCAACCGGCGGTTATTTCAAATTTAGCAATCAGCGAAGAAAAAACCGTAGTACTCACTTTTTTCCCGCCGCCCGATATTGCCGCCGGGAAATACGAAATGCGAATTCGCAGCAGGTCTCTGTCCGATAACCGGACGATCAGCGGCGCAGATAAAATTTTCACGGCGGAAATCAGGGCGCCATCCAATACCCTTGGAACAGTAATCGTAATTCTGCTGATACTCGGGGTTGTCAGCGGAATCATCATTTTCGGGGTACGACTTACCCGTCGTTGAGCAGCTTATTTTCAGAAAGGAAGTACCATGAAGAATTCGGAACAATCCCTGTCCCATCCGGAGAAATTTAAAGTAGACACCAGTGTAATGCTCGAAGCGCTGGATTTGTCCAAACGCTATGAAGACGGCGTGCTGGCACTTGACAGGCTGAACCTGCAGGTGCGCAGCGGACAAATATTCGCCATGCTGGGTGCCAACGGCGCCGGCAAAACAACTACCATCAACCTGTTTCTTAATTATATCGACCCGACCGGCGGTGAGGCGCGGGTAAACGGTATCACTACCCATAAAAATCCGCTTCAAGCAAAATCCAACCTGTCCTATGTTTCTGAAAATGTTACGCTCTATCCCAATTTCACAGCATTACAGAACATGGATTTTTTTGCCCGAATTGCGGGAAAGAACGGCCTGTCTTATGCCGATTACGCTGAGATTTTAAACCGGGTCGGACTGCAGACGGAGGCGCATCATAAAAAATTGAAGGATTTTTCCAAAGGCATGCGTCAGAAGTGCGGCATTGCAATCGCTATTATAAAAGATGCCCCGGCCGTTTTACTCGATGAACCGACCGCCGGTCTTGACCCGCAGGCAGGAAGGGAATTCATCGATCTGCTGTCGCGGCTGCGGGAAGAAGGTAAGGCCGTGCTGATGTCGACCCACGATATTTTTCGTGCACGGGAAATCGCAGATGAGATCGGAATTATGTCCGCAGGCAGACTGGTATTGCAGGCCGGAAAGGATGAGCTGGCCGGTGAAGACCTTGAAAAGCTGTACATGGAATATATGTCCGGCAGTAAACAGAATTGAGAGGGCGATATGTTCAAAACAATTGTAATAAAAGAAATACGGGATATTACCAAATCGAAAAAATTCCTGATGTCGTTTCCGGCTGCCGCCCTGCTGATTATTTTATCCTTTTATGTCGGCGGCCGCTGGTTTCAGCTGAATCAGCATCGGTATGAAGCAGCGCTGGCCGGAAATTTGAGGCAAATGGAAGGCATCACCGACTGGATTATGGTAAAACACCATATCTTTCTGCCGCCGCAACCACTGGCGGCTCTTGTTAACGGTGTGGACAACGACATCGGTCGCAACATCGAAATGTTCGGACAGGGTGAACTGGAGTCGGGCGACAGCCGCTTTTCTGACGACCCGGTTTTTGCCATGTTTCGGTTTCTGGACATCGAATTCATTTTCAGCGTTGTGCTGGCCCTGTTTGCAATCATGTTCGGCTACAACGCCGTAAACGGTGAAAAGGAGACGGGCACCCTGCGCCTGGTATTTGCCAATGCCGTACCAAAGGAACAATTCATCCTGGGGAAAATGACGGGCGTACTGCTTACGGTTATTATTCCTCTGTTGTTACCAATCCTGGCCGGTTGCCTGATCCTGATGTTAATGCGTATACCGATGACGGCCGATGACTGGATTCGACTCAGCCTGATTGTTACGGCCGGCATTCTTTATTTTTCGGTTTTCCTGCTGCTGTCAATTTTTCTTTCCGCCGTAACCCGCAGCTCGTCAACCTCCTTTCTGTTTGCGCTGCTGGTGTGGATATTTGCCACGCTGATCATTCCCCGTGTAGCGGTGTTGCTTGCCGGACGTGCGGCAAATGTTCCGGCGGTTGATGAAATAGCGGCGCAGAAATTCAGTTTTCGGTCCCAGTTATGGGCTGAGGATGTTCAGAAAATGAACCGCTTCACCCCGCCCCGAACCGGGAATCCCCGGGAAATGATGGATGCTTTCCAGAGATTTATGGGCGATCTCAGCCGGAAAAGAAATGAAAAGATCATGGCTTATGCCAAACGGCTGAATGAGGAACGGCGTAACCTGCAGAATCTTCAGGAAACAACTGCATTTTCAATTTCCCGCATTTCACCTGCAAGCAATTTTTCACTGGCTGCCATGCACCTGGCCGGAACCTCGATCGAATTGAAACAACATTTCCTGGATGAAGCCATGAGCTACCAGCAAAGTTACGCTAAATTCCTTTCCGCTAAAACCGGTGGATTGCTGCCCGGTTCCGGAATGGTATTCAGGCTTATCGAAGAAGATGATGAAGAGCCGGAAACCATTAATCCGCATGAATTACCGGTTTTTGAATACAAGCCAGCGACGCTGTCGGCACTTTTGGATTATGCGTTCTTTGATTTGGCCATGCTGGTTCTTTTTAATCTTATTTTCTTTGCCGGAGGCTATGCAGCTTTCCTGCGCTATGATGTGCGCTAATGAAACGGGAGAAGTGAACATGTTGAAAACCCTTATAAAAAAAGAAATGCGCCTGTATTTTACCAGTCCCGGATTTGTTGCTGTTTTCGGCACTTTTTCGGTTTTGATGCTGCTGAGCATCTTTATCGGAATTCAGGAATACGGAGCGGCAATGAAACAGTACGAAACAGGATACCAGCCTGCGCAGCAACGGCTGACAGAGAGCAGGAGCTGGGCGGGTGCTGAATTCAACGTTTTTCGCCGGCCGGATCCAATGCAGATTTTCGTATCGGGGGTCAGTAACGATATCGGCCGTTTTTCAAAAATCAGCAAATGGTCGCAGGTGAAACTGGAACACAGTCCTTATTCCGACGACCCGATTTATGCCACATTTCGGTTTCTCGATTTTAATTTTATCGTGCAGGTTGTATTATCATTGCTGGCAATCATGTTCACTTTCAATTCCGTTTGCGGTGAACGGGAATCGGGCACGCTGAAACTGACTTTCGCCAATGCCGTACCCCGCGCCCGTTTCCTGCTGGCCAAGATTATCGGCTCCTGGCTGGGTCTGACCATTGCTTTTCTGGTTCCCTTTCTGCTGAGTCTGTTGCTGCTTTTCGTGTATAAAATTCCGTTCGACGCGAACCACTGGCAAAAACTGGTGTTATTGTTGTTTAATGCCCTGCTGTATTTTACAACGTTTATTTTGCTCGGAATACTCGTGTCGGCACTGACGCGCACATCGGCCGTATCCTTTATAACATTGCTGGTAGTATGGGTGGCGCTTGTGCTGATCATTCCCAGGACCAGTGTGATGTTTGCAGCGAATATTGTTCCCGTGCCGGGTATAGAAGAAATTGATTCACAGCTGGAAGTTTTTTCAACCGGACGCTGGAAAATTCATGAAAAGCAGCTGTCCGGGAACTGGGAAAAACGCAATACAGAAATGAGCGGCATGAGTGCAGAGGAACGGGAGGCCTACAGGGAAAAGCACATGTGGAAATGGATGGAAGAAGATGAGGAATCGCGCAAGTCCATTCAGACGGATATATCGGAATATGCGCGCAAGTTGAAAGAGGATCTGCGCAACCGCAAATCGGCGCAGACACGGCTTACATTCAATCTTTCACGGATATCACCGGCCTCGGCTTTCAGCCTGGCTGCCATGCACCTGGCCGGCAGCGGTATTGAAATGAAAGACACTTATGAGCGTGCGATGGAAGATTATCACAAAGTTTATTCCGAATTTGTCGAGCGTAAACAGAAAGAAAGCGGACAACCGGGAGGAATCAGAATAGAATTTGATTCGGAATCGGGGTTTTCTTTTTCCACTGCTGATATGGAGAAAACGCTGGATGTTTCGGAAATGCCGCGGTTTCAACAGCCGAGGTTACATGCTGCCCGGATACTGTCGGCGGTAATCACCGATTTTGCCATTCTGCTGCTGGAAAGTTTGATTATATTTGCCGGGGCCTGGCTGGCGTTTTTAAAATACGATCTCAGATAGTATAAACAACTATAATTGAAAATGGTAAACGGAACATTATTTTAAATACCGTTCTCTGATAATCTGTAAATGATGCAGCTCGTGTCCCAGCATGATTCCGGCCACGGCACGTACGGAATAAATGGTATTATTAGCTTTTCCCGTACGCCGCATTTGCCCGTCAGTCAAATTTCCGAACAGGCTCACGCTTGAACGACGAACGGTTTCATATTCATCGACAAGACTGGCCATGTCGCGGGAATCTGCCAGTGATTCCGGCACAAAGTCGTTTTCAGCAAAACCGGGCAGTTCGGTGCCATCATTGCGGGAAAATCGCAGTGCACGGCTGGTGAAAATCCGTTCCGCATCAATGATATGCAAAATAATTTCTTTGATGCTCCACTTGCCTTCCGCATAACGATACAAGGCCTGTTCTTCCGAAATACCTTCCAGCAATTGTTTTGTCTGCTTTATTTGCCGTTCAAGAACTTCTGCGATCGGGCCATCGGGGACCAGTGAAAAGTAACGTTGGAAATAGGGATGATATTCAGTTTGATCCAGCTGCATTATTTGCTCCGTTTTTTCAGCATAATCACATAATTCGGAAAAGTCAACAAGCGTTCAAAAAAATTGATCGCACATAAAATCAGATCATGGGAATTTTGACATGAAAAGTGCTGCCTTTTCCCGGCTGACTCTCAACTTCGGCCCTGCCGCCGTGAACCTGGGCGATGTGTTTTACGATCGCAAGCCCCAGGCCCGTGCCTCCCTCGTCCCGGCTGCGCGCTTTGTCCACCCGGTAAAAACGTTCAAAGAGCCTCGGCAGATGTCGTTGCTCGATACCGGGACCTTCATCTTTCACGGATAAATCCAGAAACCCGCCGTCGGGATTACACCGTATTTCGATTCGGGATTCTTCCGGACTGTACTTGATGGCATTGTCAATCAGGTTGACGAGTGCCTGTTCGACAAGGGCGGCATTCATGTTTATTTCAAATTCTTCGGATATATCTTTTTGAATGCAGATTTTCTTTTTATCCGCATTTGCTTTACAAACCTCAATCGCGGTATTTACCACTTCGATGATTGATGTCCGTTTGAATTCTATCTGCGAACGGTCTTCGCTTTGCTCCAACCGTGCCAGGGTCAGCAGATCGTCGATAATCGCATTCAGCCGGTTCGATTGCCTGGAAATAATATCAATGAAGTGCCGGGCATTTTCCATGTCTTCAAAACCATCTTCCGCAAGAGTCTCTGCAAAACCTTTTATCGATGTTAGCGGTGTGCGGATTTCATGACTTACATTGGCCACAAAATCACGACGTACATTTTCAAGGCGGCGCAGGCGGGTGACGTCATTCATTACAATCAGCGCCCCGGTGATATTATTCTGTGCATTTTTCAGTACGGTTCCGTGGGTTTGCAGGTAACGTTCATCAGGATTACGGATAATAATTTCCTCTTCAACGGGATTAATTTCATGGAAGGTTTTTTCCACCAGTGCCAGCAAATTCGAATTTCGGATCAGCTCATGAATTTGTCTGCCGGCACATTCCTGCGACTCAAGATCGAAAATTGTTGCCGCTGCTTTGTTAATGCTGATAACCTGTAACTCACGATTGACGGCAATCACCCCTTCCACCATGCTTTCCAGCACCGCCTGTTGTTCGTTTTTTTGTTCGACGATGATTTTTATTTTTTCATCCAGTTGTATTGCCATGTTGTTCAAGGCCTGTGTTACAGTGCCGATCTCGGCGGATTTGGGTACATGAATGCGATAGGTCAGATCTCCGCCTGCAAAATGCCGGATTCCTTCGGTAATCGCCTGTAACGGTTTGTTAACCTTCCGGGAAATCAGATAGGAACTGAGCAAAATGAATAATATTATTGTAATTGAACTTATAATAATACGATTGCGATAAGGAATCAGTATCGCACTTATTTCGTATACAGGCATGGCCAGACGTAAGAATCCCAGCCCGGTTGTACCTTCCACGATTGGGATGGCGACGTAAAGCATATCCTGCCTGAGCGTAAAACTGTACCTGACCGTGAACGTCTCGCTATTAGTTTCGGCTTTTCGAATTTCCGGCCGGTCGAGGTGATTTTCCATTCGGGCCGGGTCTTCAAATGAATCGGCCAGGACATGACCGTCCGGCATAATCAGCGTGATGCGGGTACCGGTTTTCCGCCCCAATGCATCCACCAGCGAATCGGCTTCCTGCATATTACCGTTTTTCAACAAATCGGCAGCTAAATCATAAATAAACTGTCCGCGCAACTCCAGTTCCCGGCTTTTTTGTGCAATTATTGTATCTTTGTAACTGAGGTACACCGACCACAGCACGGCAACTACCGTTATTAAAGATATCAGAACGTAGGAGGGAAAAAGATGCCAGATGAGTTTTTTTTGTGCCATGCACTATTCCTTGAAACGATAACCGACATTTCTGACCGTTTCGATATATTTTGCGGCTGTGCCCAGTTTCTTTCGCAAGCCGACGATTTGTACATCCACCGAGCGTTCGGTGACGGGATAGTCCTCTCCCCGCAAGGCATCAACTATCTGGTATCGCGAATAAACCCAGCCCGGCCGTCCGGCCAGAAAATATAAAAGTTGAAACTCGGTGTAGGTCAATTCCAACCTTTCACCATTCAAGAAAACTTTAAATTTGTTCGGATCGATCACCAGATCATGAATTCTCAGTGATTCTCCGGTTTTTATCTCAGCGGTGCTGCGTGCCCGTCTGATCACCGATCGGATTCTTGATAACAAAATACGCGGGCTGAACGGCTTGGTAACATAATCGTCCGCACCGGAATCGAGTCCTTTGACAACATCGGATTCTTCGCTCCGCGCCGTTATCATGATGATCGGAATTTCACGGGTATCCGGATCACGCTTAAGAATACGCGCTACCTGAATCCCATCCATCCCGGGCAGCATTAAATCAAGAAGAATCAGATCAGGTTTTAACCTGCGGGTTTCCGTCAGCGCATCTTCGCCGCAAGACACCGCATGAACCAGAAAACGTTCTCTGGACAGATTGTAACTGATCAGGTCCAGGATTTCCCGCTCGTCATCTACAACCAATATACTTAAACCGGACATAAAATTTCCATAATTGAATTTGACATAAGTTGACATAGTTTTGTTAAGAAAATATTAGGAATGGGTTAAAAATGTTTTAATACTGAGTATGGTTTATAAATTCTCAACCATCAAACGGGGCGCCGGACGGCAACCGGTTCCTTTATTTTGTATATCTTCATCCAGTTACGGATACGCATCAGCAGCATGGCATTCACATGTTGCCCGGAATGTACAAGCAACATTCCCGTATTGGTTTCCAGTCCGGAATAAAGAATATCTCCGATTTCAATATCGTGTATGGAAATTTTCAAAATTTTATCTTCTCCGTTATCCGAAGCAGACGAGGTGCCGAGCAGAACGTCGGCGACGGATGAAAGCAAATCGGGATCGTATTGCCCGTTCCTGTTTTTTAAAACTTCTATTGATTGAACTTTTGTTTTACCGAGTTCAAATTGTTCCAGCAAATCCAATACAATTTTAAGAAACAAGGCTCCTCTTCCGGCTCCGTTGACGGATTCAACCTCAGCCGGCTTTGCATTTTGCATCAGAATCATATCCGCCACCGTCTCAAGTCTTGGAATTTTTTTAACCAGCCGGTAACTGGCTTCCGGAATCTGTCGAATCATATTTTCTTCGATTTCCGTCAGCGGTTTGCCCGATTCCGCCTTTACCGCCACCGCAACCGGTACCGTCACTTGTCCTATTCTTCCCAGCATGGCAGCAATTTCCAGATCCCAGGTGTTTTTAAATCCCACACGTGGGGCCAGTTTGCGGATCAGATCTCTGGCCTGTAAACCGCGGTTGAACGCTTTCGGGTCAATAGTCGAAAGTATTTCTATCAGGACCTGAATCGAAGCCCTTAAGGTTCTGTTCAGCAAATCGTGTTCCGCGCGTTGCAGCCTGTACTGCCTGATGCCGTCATTCAACACCTTCGCCATTTTATCGGGAGGGGTAGGCTTGGTCATGAAACGGAAGACATTGCCTTCGTTAACGGCCCGGATAGCCGTATCCTGATCTGCATTTCCGGTCAGCATCATGCGCACTGTTTCGGGGGCAATTTTTTCAACTCTTCGTAAAAAATCTATTCCGTTCATCCGGGGCATGCGCATATCGCTCACAATCACGGCGAACGGACCTTTTGTTCGTACCACATCCAGCCCGGTTTCCGGCCCCAGCGCCGTCATAATCTGAAACTCTTTGCGTAATGTCCGGCGATAACTGTTCAGTATTCTCTCCTCATCATCGACTATTAATACTTTTTCAGCCATATCATTTATCCTCTGATATTGGTTTGGCACAGGCGCTTTGAATTTCATCCAGCCGTGCCGTTAATCGCAGTTGATCCAGATAGGTGCGCTCTTCTTCAGTGATAAGTTCGGTCACACTTCCCTGCTTACCGGAAAACAGGTTGGCCAGATAAACAGCCGTCAGCGTCGTGAAAGAAGTGTCTTCAGTACGGGCGGGATGATGATGAAAAGCCACGGCTTCGACCAGGCTGTCCGGCAGTCCCCACAAACCGAGCAGGTATCCGCCCAGTTCAGCATGAGTTGTTTCAAATACTTCCAGTTCCAATTGGTGGGCGGGAATTTGGTCGGCACGACTTTGTTCGATCACCAACCGGTATTGATCCGGCATCCGTGATACCATAATCAATTTACCGATATCGTGCAGGAAACCGGCACTGAACGATTCGTTGATCACGGAAGCATTCTCGGAACAATGTCCGGCGATGTTTTTAGCGAATACACTGACCTGCTTGCTGTGATTCCAGATCGAATCCAGCGGAAACCACCGGACGATATCCCTGGAAAATAATGAGAATATCTCGATAGACAATACCAGCGATTTAATGGTTTCGAGGCCTAAAATGGAAACGGCCTGAACCGGGTCCGTAATTTGCCTGAAAAAGCCAAAAAACGCTGAATTTACCAGTTTTAGTATTTGGGCGGTCATGCCGACGTCCTGAGCAATGATCCTGCCTATTGATTGAATCGAGGCATCATCTGATTTCAATTCCTCAAGAATTTTCGAATAGAGATCGGGAATGCTGGGCAAAGAATCGATCTGAGAAACGAGTTTTTTAAGACTTTTGTTTTCGAGAATTTTTCGTGTCCTGAGTGCATTATTTATGGTATCGATCAGCATTTCCGGGGAGCATGGCTTGGTAAGGTATTGATGAACCGGTCGTACTGATTTCATAATCATTCCGATATCCGACTGACCCGACAGTGCGATGCGCAGCATATTCGGATAAGTTTGCATTACCCGGTTCAGCAATTCGGAGCCGTCCATATCGGGCATGCGCATATCGGAAACGATCACATCGTATTCGTTGCCGGCCAGCAGTGAAAGCGCTTCCTGCCCCCCTTTGGCAAAATCGACATTCCATTCGTTCCGCATCGGTCGCAACATCCTCCGCAAGCCTGCGAGCAACTGCTGATCATCATCAACGAATAATAGCCTGGTTTTCATACGGGCAACTCCTCTCCCTTTTCGACAGGAATGATCGGAATACGTATAATAAATGTTGTTCCTTTTCCTTCTTCGGTTTCCATTAAAATTTTACCACCGTGTTTTTTCACGACAACATTGTGAGAAATCGCCAGCCCCTGGCCGGTACCTTTGCCAACTTCCTTTGTTGTAAAAAATGGGTCAAAGATTTTGTCACGGATTTTTTCCGGTACTCCCGGTCCGTTGTCACTAATCTTTATTTCCGCCCAGTCACCGGCCAGTTTACTGCTGACCCGAATAAGACCACGGAAATCAGGATCGGTTTTGCGAACATCGGCGATTGCATGGGCGGCATTCACAACCATATTCAAAATCACCTGGTTCAATTCCCCCGGCAGGCAGGGAACCAGACCGATATTTTCATCAAGATCGGTTTCAAGATCAGCTACGTATTTATATTCATTACGGGCGACGGTTAACGTGTTTTCAATATTTTTATTTAAATCGACCGGTGTCTTTTCCTCGATTCCGGGATGAGAGAACTCCTTCATGGCCCGAACGATTTTTGTTACTCTTTGTACGCCGTCCATCGCCTGCTCGATGGCCTGCGGTATTTCTTCCATCAGGTAGTCCAGTTCTATTTCATCCGCCATGAGTTTTAATTTTTTTAAAATGTCCGCAGGATCACTGTTTTCAGTTGAATCCATCAGCAGGGTAAATAGCCGATTCAGGTCTTTAAAAGCGTCCTTCATAAAATATATATTGTCTCCGACATATTGAGTCGGCGTATTGATCTCGTGGGCAATCCCAGCCGCCAACTGTCCGATGGATTCAAGTTTCTGGGCCTGCGCCAGCTGACTTTCAAGGGTTTTGCGTTCCGTGACTTCTTCGCCGAATATCAGAAAGCCGCTTTTCAGATCGGTCTCGCCGGCAAAAGGGTTAATATGTAAATTCAGAAATCCGTCTTTGCCGTCGTTTTTTTTGTAGACAATATCCGTCAGGTATACCGATTGTTTCTTCACACGGCATTTCATGATTGCCTGGGTGATCGCCGTCCAGTCCCATGTAATACCCGTTTCCAGGATATGTTTGTCTATGGCTTCATCTGCGGGGATACCGAATATTTCAGCGGCTTTCGGGTTCCAGCGCATCACATGTTCATCTTCATCCATTACGATCAGAATTGAAGCTATTGATTTCAGCAACTGTTCATTCTGCTTGTTTAAAAGTCTGTATTTTTGTTCGGCTTCAACACGCCGGGTAATATCTTCCTTGAAGGCAATATAATTAACGATTTTGCCTTCATCGTCTTTTATCACTCCAATGGTCGCTTCTTCCCAGAACAATTCTCCGTTCTTCTTTTTATTATGGAATTTCCCGTGCCAGGTTTTCCCTTTTGTTATGTGGTCCCACAACTGTTTATACTCCGAGGCCGGTGTTTCACCCGATTTTAAAATTCGAGGGTTTTTACCAATTGCTTCCTCACAGGTGTAGCCGGTTATTTCACAAAACCTGGGATTTACATATTCAATATTACCTTTCAGATCGGTAATCACTACTGAAACCGGGCTCTGTTCAATGGAACGCGATAATTTCAAAATCTCTTTTGTCGCCAGCTTGTTTTTAATGGAGGCGGAAATCTGACTGGCCACAAATTCCAGCAGTTCTTTGTCTTCTTCCTTGAATGCCTGTGAGTCCTTGTAACTTTGAACGGCGATTATCCCGATAACTTCTCCATTTACACGTAACGGTACGCCAAGCCAGCACTTTGCAAGGCTTCCCACCCGTTCCAGGTTGTTTTCATCGAAGAATCTTTTCAGTTCCTTTTCGGAAAGCAGCAACGATTTGTTCCGTCGGATTACACGGGCGCTGATTGTATTTTTTGCAGGAACCTGCCTGAATTTATCATTCTCATCTTTCATGAACGGCGACGTTAAAATATCATTCATTGCATCGTACATACCGATAAAAAAATTCGTTGTATCCAGAATATTACCCAGTTCGCGCTGGATAACATGGCAATATTCAAAGGGGTCCTGTATCTCGTTCCCGGCACTGGCAATATTAAACAATACATGTCTGATTTTTTCGGCCTGCTCAACCTGACGAATTTCTTCCGCCTCATTTAACGCCCGGATAATCGCCGGCGCCAGTGCTTTCACATTCTGTTTCATTACATAATCCGTAACTCCCATTCGCAGGCTCTCGATGGCCTTCTCCTCGCCGATATGCCCGGAGAAAAGAATAAACGGAATTTTTAATCCCAACTCACGGAACACTACGAAGGCATCCAGCCCCGTATAATCATTCAATGCATAGTCTGCCAGAACCAGGTCATATTCCGTTTTCAGAAAGGCGGATTTAAAATCTTCCAGTGTTTCTACGCGGTCTATTTTGCACTCAATATTTTCCTTCAGCAGCAATTGTTTTATCAGCCGCTCAAAGGGTTCTTCATCTTCCAGATGTAATATGCGAATTGTTTTATTCATAACGATTCCCGATTTTATAACCTGTTCTGATTATCGAGTATTTTTAATATTAAATAAGATATTAAAGCCGTTCGAAAAAAAATTGACGGTGCTTTTTTTCACCGCCGGTGGATATTCAGGGAAGGCATTTCCCGAAGATTCAATTTTTCCGGAACCGACTTCCGGTAATCATTGCTTCACCGTTCCGAGAATCAACCGTATTAATTCGTCCTTCCGGATTACATGTCCATTATTATTCCGGTTGATTTCCCATATTTCTTGCTGAGTCAATTATATTCCGGGCGAACCGGAATATTTATTAGATAGCTGCATAAAAGCCGGATCGGCTTTACAGAACCTTTTAACGGTCGGTACTGTTGGTTGTCTTTCGCTGTTCAAGTTCAAACAGGGCACGGTGTAAAGCGAGGGCTTTATTATACTGCGGTGTTTCGGAATACTGCTCGTCAGCGAGGTATCGCGTCAGCAATTCCAGCATCTGCCGGCGTGAAAGCCAGGCCTTGTATTTAATATCGTCATTAACACCGCTGACTGAAAGGAGATCAGCTTCAATCATTGCCGCCAACTCCCGTTTTAGTTCCAATACGCTATGTTTTGCACGTACCTGTTTCAGGCTGTACAATTCAGCCAGACTCCGACTGCCTTTCGTCCAGAGAGCCTGCAGAATCGGAAGTCTTGTTTCCGCCTGCAGCAAGTGATCAAGGTTGTTTTTTTCCTGCTCCGTAAGCGGAGTTATGATAAATTTGTCAAGCACCTGATAAGCCAGCAGGGCTGCCTGCATGTACGGAATGGGAATGGTGCCGGGATCACGCCCTTTGCCCAGTTCTATTTCGCGGTGTACCGATTCCGGAATATAATAACTGCCCTCACGATAATCGATCTTGAACGGGTCGTCCGGAATCTTGTAATTAAAATTGAATGTGGAAGGACTTTTTTGTCGATGCTGGTGATATAAATTTATGGTAATATCCTTCGGATCGAAAGTTGACAGAGGCAGCATAGGTCTCGCCGGTCGAAGTCCGGGCAATATCGTTGAATCGGCTTGAGTGCTGTCCGTTTGACCAAAGATTCCCGTGCTGAGAAGGAAAATCAGCAGTATCGGTGTTTTCATGTTTTTTGTAAACGCACGATTATGGGATTCGTTGCACCTTTTATTCACGCGGCCGGATGAGCATTCCATAGATTTTTTTTATCCCTGATTTTTCGAGTACGGGCATAACAGGACTCCGGGCAATTTTCCTTCTGGCACTGCGCAGAACATCCTGTGCCCTGCCGGATTGTCGGACAGTCACAAATTCCGTAGCGAAGAATTGCTGAGTATAAAGAACATAGCGGCGGCCGGAACAAAGTTCCAGAAATGAATCATCATTGAATGCCTGCCTGTATTCCGCCAGGGCGTTACTGCGCACGAGGAACATCTTATTGAAGCCGTACATCAGCGGCCGCCATGTGTTTTGGTTGTTCAGAAAACGATTAACCCCTTCCGACACACCGGGGAAAGCTGCATCAAAGTAATCGTCGATAATCATCATTCCCTTTTTATGCAGCGCGCGGTCCGCGAGCATCATATCCGCCTCCGTCTCCTGCGCCGTATGTCCCCCGTCTATGCTGAACAGACGGTAATTCGTGCCGGTGTTTTTACTACTCAGTTCTGCGCTTGCGCACTGGTAAATTTCCGGCAGCTTTTTATCGGCAAGCCACCGGTGCCAATTTGACTCAAAAACCGACCGGACTCCCGCTCCGCTGTTACTGACATTTTTTTCCTGTTGATCAAAAATATCACAGACCTTCAGTGTTTCGTCATCGTCCGTAAGCAATCCAAACAACAAACTGGATTTTCCGTGATGCACCCCGATTTCCAGTATATCCCCGCGGATTGCTCTTTTCTTCTGCCACTAATCCTAGAAAACGATGAGCACGGCCGCCTCCCTGTCAAACCAGCCGTCAATTTTATTATAAAACCGAAAATATCTCGCAAGAATTTTATTATTCATGCCGGGATTCCCGTTCGTATTCGTGGCGCAACAAACCAAATCGAATAATATCCCGGAAACGGCCATCGAACCAGCGGGCTTCCCGCAGCACACCTTCCTGAATAAAACCGAGCGACCGAACCAGTTTTAACGCTCGTTCGTTATAGGCGAACACTTCTGCTTCAAGCCGGTGAAAATCCAGGTAAAAAAACAAATAATCCGCGATCAGACGAAACACCCGCCGTGCCAGATGCTGATGCTGGAAATCCGGCATCAGAAAAATACTTAATTCCGCTTTACGATTTATCCAGCGCACATTGCGCAGCGCCAGTTCGCCGGCCAGTTTACCCTTTACCTCGATGCGCATCACCAAACTGTTCGGCCGATCATTACCGGGTACTTTCAATTCAGTCATGTATGGTAATATCTCGGGACGGGTAACCATTTCGTTCAATTCAGGATCGTTTTCAGAGGTGGCCTTCAGTGAAAGGTCATCCGCTTTGAGCTGTAAATTTTCAAAATCGTCCTTCATTTTCCTCTCCCGCTGAACCGGGTTAACGGATCGTGCGCATGCAGTTTCCGATATCGTGTTTGTTCATGTTGCCCCGTCCACACGCTGAATCCGTTTCAGTTGTTTTGCTTTCTTTTAATTGCCAGTTCATATAATTGCCGGTACTGACGGGCAGCATATCGCCATGAAAAATCCTGCTGCATGGCTCGCTTTATTATGCTGCGCCATTCTTTTTTGTGTTTGAAAACGTCCAGCGCCCGGCGAATGGTTACATAAAGCGCAACCGAATCAAAATCGTTGAATGAGAAACCGGTTCCGGAACCATAATATTCGTGTACATCCTTCACCGTGTCAGCCAGTCCACCGGTTTTGCGAACGATCGGAACGGTACCGTATTTCAAACTGTACATCTGATTCAACCCGCACGGTTCATATCTGGACGGCATCAGGAACATATCCGCTCCGGCAGTGATCCGGTGCGCCAGTTTATTATTATAGCCGATATGGCTGTAAAATTTATCCGGCCAGGCTTTGGACGCTCTTTTAAAGAATTTTTCCAGTTTCGGATCGCCGCTGCCCAGGGCGACGATTTGCAGCGGCAAACGCATTATTTCGCCCAGGGCCGCCTGCAGCAATTCGACACCCTTTTGTGACACCAGTCGTGTAATCAGGCCGATGACCGGAACTTTTTCATCGAAGGGCATGCCCAGCCGCTCCAGCAGGTCTTTCTTATTCTGCAGCTTCTTTGAAATACTATCGCTGTCGTAATTCATCACTATATGGGGGTCCTTTTTGGGATTCCATTCATCATCATCAATTCCATTTAATATTCCCCATAGAGAATCAGATCGTTCGGTCAGTACGCCGTTCAATCCAAATCCGAATTCCTTCTGCTGGATCTCCCTGGCATAGGTGGGACTAACAGTATTCAGCGCATCGGCAAAAACGATTCCGGCCTTTAGGAAATTGAATTTACCATAAAATTCGAAGGGCCCGGTCGGGAAATCATAGTGTTTCGGTAACCCTGCCTTAATAATCGATTCCTTTTTGAACACACCCTGATAACCAATGTTATGTAGTGATAATACGGACGCCGTACCTGCAAACAACTCATTACGGGCGAATTCTTCCTTAAGCATCACCGGTGCCAGCGCCGTTTGCCAGTCGTTGCAATGCAGAATATGCGGCGACCAACGGAGTTGCTGCATTACGCTGAACGCGGCCCGCTGCAGAAGAATGAAACGCTCGTCTTCATCCGCATCGTCGGTATACAGAGCCGGCCGGCCGAAGTAATGTTCATTTTCGATAAAATACACTTCAACTTTTGAGCGCGACAGTTTCGAATACCACACATGAAATGAAACCGGGATACCGTCGATGAAAACCGAAAGACCCGTCAGGTCTTTTTGAAGAACCAGGTCAAATTCGGATACGTTGATCTGCCGGTAAAGCGGAAGAAATATTTTAATATTGCAATTTAATTTACCGAGCGCCTGCGGCAGTGAACCGGCGACATCCGCCAGACCGCCGGTTTTGCAGAACGGAACACATTCCGAAACAAGAAATGCTGTATTGAGTTTTTGTTTTTTTCCGGATGCCATAATTATCCCTGATATGCAATAAAAAATTATAGCCCTGCAGATTCATAATCAAATTTAATTAGCATGAATTGAACCATTGGTTCTGATTTTCTAAATTGTTGATCTGATCGAAAACCCTGAATTATTCCGGAGTATATATTTATGAAAGAACTGTTTTTATGCATTCTGTGTTTCGGCTCTTTTCCGTTACAGTCCGAACCTGCGAATACTGCTGAAAAACGAACGGTAACAATCGATGATTATTTCAGTCTGCAAACGGTTTCCGACCCGCAGCTCAGCCCGGATGGTGCGTGGGTAGCGTACGTGGTATCCAGGGCCGACCTGAAGAAAGATAAATACATCACTCGTATCTGGATGGTCTCTGCAACCAGCGGTGAAACCGTACCGCTGACTCTGGAAGGGGTTTCCGCATCGAAACCGCGCTGGAGCCCGGATAACAAATACCTGACTTTTTTAGCCGACCGGAATGACAGCAAAACACAACTCTGGGCGCTGAATCGTCTGGGCGGAGAAGCAGTGCAATGGAGTAAAGTTCCGCAAGGGATTAAAGATTATACCTGGGCCCCGGACGGCAAAAAACTGGCTTTGGTAATAAAAGACGCCAGGCCGGAAGATTTGGAGAAGAAAAAAGACAAACCAAAACCGCGCCCGTGGGTTGTCGACCGGCTGCAAATTAAAAGAGATTACGAAGGGTATATGGATCACTACCGAACACATATTTACTTAATGCAGGTGGGCGATACGACGGTGACCCGGCTGACCGGAGGAGATTTTGATGATTCAAATCCCGTTTTCAGTCCTGATGCACAATATCTTGCTTTCGTCAGCAACCGCAGCGAGAACCCGGATGCCAACGACAATACCGATATCTGGCTGATTCCTGCATCACCGAAAGCGAAAAACACAGAACCGCTAAAATTGACGCAAAATCCCGGGGCTGACGGAAATCCCGCCTGGAGCCCCGACGGTAGATATCTCTGTTATGAAAGTGTAACGCAACCCGAATTGATCTGGTACGCAACTACACACCTTGCCGTTACCGAAGTTTCGAAAAAAAAGACATCCGTCCTGACGAAAACCCTCGACCGTCACATTCGCCGTCCACGCTTCTCCGCGGATGGCAAATACATCTGGTTTGAGCTGGAAGACGCGGGACAAAGACACCTGGCCAGATTTGATATGGAAAGTAATAAAATCAGCCGGTCCGTATCAGGCCCGGTCAGTGTACGCGGTTTTTCCACCGGACCGACGGCAACCGTCGCTGTTTTGCTGTCCAGGGATAAGCTTCCGCAGGAAATTTTCCTGCTGAAAAATACTGAACTCAGACAACTGACATTTACCAACCGTAAGCTGCTGCAACAGTTGCAACTTTCTTCCGCCGAAAAAATACGTTTCGAAAGCAGGGACGGCACTACCATCGAAGGGTTTCTGTACAAACCCGCAGGATACCAAAAGCGACATAAATACCCGGCATTGCTGAGAATTCACGGTGGACCGGTCGGCCAATTCGATTATCGCTTCAATTTTGATGCGCAGTTATTCGCAGCCAACGGCTATGCGGTGGTATTGGTGAATCCGCGTGGATCCTCGGGTTACGGACAGGAATTCTCGCTGGCGATCTGGCGGGATTGGGGGAATAAGGATTTCGATGACGTAATGGCCGGCATCGACCATGTAATCCGGATGGACATTGCCGACCCGCAAAAACTCGGGGTCGGCGGTTGGTCCTACGGCGGCATGCTGACCGATTATGTTATTACGAAAACCGACCGTTTCAAAGCAGCGATTTCCGGAGCCAGTGAAGTACTTTATGTGGCCAATTACGGTACCGATCACTACCAGTATGAATGGGAAGCGGAAATGGGGCTGCCCTGGGAAAAACGCGAGGACTGGGAAAAGATTTCCCCGTTTAATCAGATCACCAATGTGAAAACTCCGACCCTGGTTATGGGCGGCGAAAAGGACTGGAACGTGCCGGTTTTGAATTCCGAACAGCTTTACCAGGCCCTGCGCCGGCTGGGTGTGCCCACGGAACTGGTTGTGTATCCAGGCGAACATCACGGCATTCGCAGACCTTCGTTTCAACGTGACCGCTACCAGCGCTATCTGGACTGGTACGCAAAGTACTTGCAGAATTGAAACACGGATTGGTACAGTTTAATTCAATCACTGATCACCGCTGGGGTGAACTTAAAAATTAATTGAATTTTGAGAAAAAATTAATAAATTCCGGTAAAAGGTTTATTCAATTGAATACTCATTCGCTTTTATCCGCCAATTGAACCGGTAACCGCCGATTGTCTCGTTCCTTGATTAAAAATTTTGAATTAAAACAAGTACCGGCATCATGATATTTATAAAAAATTTTTATTCATCCTCA
Source organism: Calditrichota bacterium (assembly GCA_024277055.1). GTDB lineage: Bacteria > Calditrichota > Calditrichia > JAJRVZ01 > JAJRVZ01 > JAJRVZ01. Next base: position 2,032 of record JAJRVZ010000196.1, on the reverse strand, counting down.
AGCGTTGCCGGCCGCCTCGGTACCACTTTAAAACAGGAGCAATTTATGAAATGGTCATCTTTAATCAGAGAAATTCTGGTATTCTTTGTCCTGACGTTTATTGTCACCGGTTTAGTTTCATACCTGTATAACGCTGTTGTTCACGGTCAGGGTCAAATGGAATGGCACCACGCCTTTCAAATGGCGACGATTTTTGCTATCGTATTTCCGCTCGTCCATTTATTCGAGCAACGGAAATAATCATCCGGGCCTGAGTGTTATAGCCAACAAAATACTTCCGGGGGAGAATGGAATGCCGTTGAATGAGCAGGAATTCAATCGCCTGCAGATTGAAAATGAGCGCCTGTCTCAGGCCGTCAAAGAATTGTCAGTGCTTAATGAAATTGCAACGGCTATCAGTAGTTCGCTGAAAGTGGAAAAAATCATTGATCTGATTATTCATAAATGCATCAGGAATTTTAATGTTGAGCAGGGAGCGATCTGGCTGCTCAATCTTGAAGACATGATGGCGCCTCTCAATACGATGGTGCGCAATTATGATTCCAGCCATGATATGATTGCCTTCAGGCTGAATAACCAGATTACCGGTTGGATGCTGCACAACAAAAAACCCCTCGTTTGTAACGATTTAAAATCCGACAATCGTTTTCATATCACTGAATCCGAACTGGCTTATAATTCTCTTCTCGCCGTGCCGCTTAGCCTCAAGGGAAAGATGACCGGGTTAATAGCCCTGTTCAACAAAAAAGGGGAAACCGGTTTCAGCGAGGAGGATCAGAAACTGCTTTCTATCATCGCCGCTCAATCCGCACAGGTTATCGAAAACGCCAGACTTTATGAAGAGGAACAGCGGTATCTTACCGTTCAGCAGGAAATGAAACTGGCAAACGAAATACAACGCAACCTGCTGCCGAACAACCTGCCGGAACTGGAAGGCTATGAATTTGCCGGAATCAGCATACCGGCAAAGGAAGTGGGCGGTGACTACTTTGATTTCATCAATATCTCCGAAAGTACCATAGCATGCTGCCTGGGGGACGTTTCCGGCAAAGGTATGCCCGCCGCCATGCTCATGTCCAATCTTCAGGCGACCATGCACAGCCAGGTGCTGCATAACCCCGAACCACAGTCTTGCATCTCCACGACCAACCGTCTGCTGTATTACAATACGGATACCAAGCAATATGCCACATTTTTCTACGGACTGCTGGACTGGAAACAGCACCGATTTAAATTTACCAACGCCGGGCATAACCCTCCGCTGCTGTTCAGAACGGATCGTTCCATGACCGAATTAAAAACGGAAGGTATTCCGCTCGGGTTTCTTGACGCTTTCGATTACACTCAGGAATCGGTTTCAATCGGAAAAGGAGACTTTCTGATCATCTATACCGACGGTATCAGCGAGGCAATGAATGCTGAAGAAGAAGAATTCGGAGAGGAACGAATGATGAACCTGTTGCAACAAGCACACGGAGACAACGCCGGTCAGATTCTGGAAAACCTGATGAATGCCGTTAAGAAATTTACGGGAGATACGGAGCAGAGCGATGACATCACCGTCATGGTTATTAAACGTTCAACCTGATGCGGAATTGAACATTTTCCGGATTGATCGTAACGTGTTCCACAGCCCGCCTTTGATCTATTCATTCAGTACAATCGTGATAACAGGCTTTATCTGATACTGTTCAAAATAAAAAGAGAATTTATTAATCCTAAAAAAACCCGCAATTTCAAGAATTATCCCGCAGTTCTTTCCCGGTGAGGCACTTACGATATCCTTCGTTTTCAGCGGAGTTTATGAATTTTTAAAATCCGAATTTCCGATCAAAGCGATGGAAAGAAACTGTCCGGTCGAATGATTTCCGCTCCACGGCGATGTAAAATATCTCACCCGGAAATATTTTATCGATCCGTGCGTTTAAGCAAAATTAGAAAGTTAAACAAATACAATAAGTTAGTGGCATTTTTCACGCGAAACCCAACTGCAAGGGATTGCTCTAAACTGGCACGGATTTTTCAACGGCCT
>JAJRVZ010000195.1 GCA_024277055.1 Calditrichota bacterium | reverse complement strand
CAACGGACTTCCGCTCGGTGTCGGACTTATAACCGGCGAGATTGACGATACGCTGCTTAAGAACAGTATAGCTACTTGCGGCGGAAACCCGGTCAGCTGTGCGGCGGCTAATAAAACCATCGAAATAATCGAGCGGGACAACCTTGCGGCGAATTGTGAAAAACTGGGAAAGGTACTGCAGGGTGGATTATTGATATTACAGGAAAAATATCCCAAACTGATCGGCGATGTGCGCGGCAAAGGATTAATGCAGGCCATCGAACTTGTTGTCGACGAAACCTCCGGCGACCGGACACCCAATCCGAAGGCCGTCGACCGGTTGATGGAAGAAACGAAAAAGCGCGGCATGCTGATCGGTCGCGGCGGCCTGGCCGGTAACGCTGTGCGGATATCACCACCAATGACCATCTCGGAAACTGAAATTGATGAAGCCGTTGGAATTCTCGATGATTCTTTTGCAGCCATGCACTAATACGGGTAGGATTTATGGATAAGTTATCTGAAAACAGACTGGAAACAAGATTCAGCGACGCCAAGCCTTTATACACGGATTCGGAAGCACAAATCGAAGCCAACCGCTGCCTGTTCTGCTATGATGCGCCGTGTATTAAAGCCTGCCCCACCGGTATCGATATCCCGGCATTTATTAAAAAGATTGCAACCGGAAATATCCGCGGGGCGGCAAAAACCATATTCGAAGCCAACCTGCTCGGCGTTTCAACCGCCCGGGTTTGTCCTGTGGAAACTTTATGTGCGGGAGCCTGTGTGTATAACGATTATGACAAGCGGCCGATCCAGATCGGACGTTTGCAGCGTTACGCAACCAACAGGGCTTTGAAGATGGAAAAGCAATCGGGCAGAAAACTGTTCACACCCAAAAAGAAGACCGGTAAAAAGGTGGCGCTGATCGGGGCAGGTCCGGCTTCGCTGGCATGCGCAGCTTATCTGACGTTGGAAGGGGTTGAGCCGGTACTATTTGAGGTCGGCAATCTTCCCGGTGGTCTGAATACTACGGGAATTGCTCCCTATAAACTTCAGGCGACCGAGGCTTTGCAGGAGGTGGAATGGCTGCTGCAGTTCGGTATCGGGATAAAAACCGGGGTTACTGTCGGGAAGGATATTCAACTGCAGGAATTACTGCGGGACTTTGATGCCGTTTTCATCGGTGCCGGACTTGGAAAAGATAAATTGCCGGGTATCCCCGGTGAAACGGGAAGCGGTCGCTGGGGAGCCACGGAACTGATCACAAAAATCAAAACTGACAGCGGCTTTATCGTGCCGGATGAAGTTCAACAGGTGCTGGTGATCGGCGGTGGAAACACGGCTATCGACATTGCGCGTGAACTGGCCATGTTGGGTGTACCGGAAGTGAATATTCTATATCGCAGGACCGAGGCGGAGATGCCGGGTTATGCGCATGAACTGGAAAGCGCCCGTAAACACGGAGTACGCCTGCAGGAATGTATCGTACCGAAAGAGGTCGAAGAAAGCAGCAATGGGCGCCTGGTATTAACGGTCGAAAACAAAAACAACGGCAAATTGGAAAAATTTGAAAGTGACTGGCTGGTTTATGCTATCGGGCAGGAAAAACACGCTGCCCGTTTGTCGAAGGAAATTGAAGTTAATGATAAAGGATGGATTGTTGTCGATGAAGCAACACGCCGGACATCGCATCCGAAAATTTATGCCGGTGGTGATTGTATCAACGGTGGGAAGGAAGTGGTAAATGCGGTGGCGGACGGACGCGAGGCCGCAAAAGCGATGCTGCGGGAATGGAGTGGCGAATAAGTGCTTATAACGCGGTATGGGTAAAGCCGCTAGAGCAACTGGTTCAGACCTCAATTCGTCTTGTGCCGGGGGATTGACAGAATTGTATTTTACGGAAGGATATTGATATGGCAGATTTGGCGATAAATATGTGTGGGATAAAAAGTCCCAATCCGTTCTGGCTGGCATCCGGTCCGCCGACAAATTGCGGCGAACAGATCATGCGTGCATTTGACGCCGGCTGGGGCGGGGCTGTTTGGAAAACGCTGGGCGATCCCATCGTGAATGTTTCCTCCCGGCTCGGATCGGTGGATTATGCGGGTAATCGCATGTCCGGTTTGAATAATATCGAGCTGATTACCGACCGTCCGCTTGAAGCCAATTTCAGGGAAATATATGCGGTTAAGAAGAAATACCCGGATCATGCTGTAATCGTATCGCTGATGGTGGAATCGAGGGAAGAGTGGAAAGAGATTGTAAACATGTCCATTGATGCCGGGGCGGACGGGCTTGAGCTAAATTTCGGTTGTCCCCATGGCATGTGTGAGCGGGGCATGGGCAGCTCGGTTGGACAGGAACCCAAAGTACTTGAGAAAATTACTTCGTGGGTTGCCGAGGCTTCATCAATTCCGGTACTGGTAAAACTGACGCCGAATGTCGGCGACATACTCGACCCCGGACTGGCGGCCGTGAAAGGCGGCGCTGACGGCCTTTCGCTGATCAATACGATAAAATCTATTGTAGGAGTAGACCTGGATAATTTTGTACCCTTGCCCTCTGTTCGCAATAAAAGTACAAACGGCGGTTATTGCGGTCCTGCGGTGAAACCCATTGCATTGCACATGATCGCCGCGCTGGCCCGGGACCCCGGAGTGAAAATACCGATTTCGGGAATCGGCGGTATCAGCACCTGGCGGGATGCGGCCGAGTTCATCGCGCTGGGTTCAACCAGTGTGCAGGTTTGTACGGCGGTTATGCATTATGGCTATCGTATTGTAGAAGACATGATTGACGGTTTATCCAATTATCTGGATGACAAGGGTATGCGGTCCGTAAACGAATTGATCGGAAAAGCCGTACCCAATTACACCGATTGGGGCAATCTCGATCTGAATTACAAAATCGTGGCCAGGATAAACGAGGAAAAATGTATCGGCTGCCAACTGTGTTATATCGCCTGTCTGGACGGCGCACATCAGTGTATTCACACGAGACAGAATCCCTGCAGCGCTTTTCATGGCGAATCGGACCATGGCGCCCGCCCGCGTACAGAAGTGAAACCCCCGGTAATGCACGAAAGCAGTGCAGGCGGGGAGCATGTTCCGTTTATTGATGAAGAGGAATGTGTGGGTTGTAATCTGTGTAATCTGGTTTGTCCGGTACCGGCCTGCATCGAAATGGTTGAGCAGGATACAGGTAAGGCGCCGGAGTCATGGAATGAACGTATGTCAAAACAGCTTGGAGGTTTCGGCGGCTGAAATTCGTTCGTTCGTGAGATTCCCGCATGGAATGGATGTTAAAAAACCGGGAATTAACCTGGTTGGATAAGATGTTGCAGGATTCAATGGTTTCCACATCATGTCTGAAATTCCGGCTTTGATTAAATCAGAAAGAATTATTATCGCCGTTTTCCGATTGGTAAAATTTCATTTGTCGCTCCCGGGTTTGGCTTTTCGTCGCAGCAACACGTGATAAAATCCATTGAACATGACGGCTCCGGTTATGGCGAATATGCCGGCCGAATTCCAGTCGTACATGCAGAATCCGAGAAACAGCATAAGCCATTTGAACCATTTGGCAGCGTGCCAGCCGTCCCAGATCATGGGGAGCATGGGGAGTTTTTTCTTGAGGTTGTTGGTGAATTTACCGGCGAACCAGGCACGCACTTTTTCGTTTCTGATATAAGCAAAAACGGATTCGCTGAACCGAAACTGGATACGGTCCTGTATGGCGCTGAATATCCAGGCCAAAGCCCACAATAAAAGAACGGTAATAAATTTATCCATTTGATTAGTCCCCGGAATTTATTAACATGAAAAGAAAAGCAAGACATGGAACGTACTGAAAGTTAAATCATTTCCAAAAAATCGGGGAATTTAAATATGCCGGAAAACAGCAATTTTTCCGAACGCAGCAAATCCGGTCTGACGGAAGATGTTGTTTTAATATCCGTAATCTTGATCGGGTTTGTCGGCAGTGTCCTGATCTATGTTTATGAGCTGTCTGTGCCGCCGATCGTTGTTGCTGTTCTGCTGGGATCGGCGGTAGCCGCGCTGGTGTATCGTTTTCTCGGTGGCATTTCAACGAAAGATTCCTTTTCACTAGGGGCCATAAAACTGGGTGGATCGATGGCCGCATTGATCAGCTGTGCATGGTTTATAAACAGTGAATTAACAACGCAAACAAAGAATCTGGACCAGTTGTTTGATCCGCATTACCGGAGCTGGTTTGCCTTCAACAGAACGATTCCGTCCCCGCTTGATGTCCGGGTTTCCGGGTTCGGGGTATTGCCGGGCCCTCCGGATGATCTGTTTGACAATGTATCCCTGCGACTGGAACCGGCGGGAGAGTCTTTCCGGGTCAGCGCAAACGATTCGGTCGGTTTCATCCTGGGTAAAATAGACAAATCATTTCTGGAACAGTTGGGCTGGAAGATAGAAACCGGTGAGCAGTTGTATGATTTTCTGGTAACCGATCGTTTGCCCCCGGATACCAGCGGTATCAGTCTGGATCCGCTGCCGTTCATACTTGCCACTGGTCGTTACGGTGGTGAATATTCCCGCTACCGGTTGCAGGACGGCAACGGAAACCCGGTAATGGATGGCAGTATTTACCGCAAGCAGACGCAGCTGTTTGAATGGCAGAACCGAAAATTCCTGATCGCCGTTGTGGAGGTGAATCATTTGCCGGCCGGCGGACAACCCTACGCAAAATTTGCGATCGGTGAACTGAAAGCAAAGGTCTATTTAAAGTGACCCTTTTTAAAGGTAATTAAAAACGTCAATGGTGAAGGTCTGTAAAAATGAGAGTAAAATTTTATATTTTTATACTGTCCGTTCCGATGCTGTTTGCCGGATTTCTACAGCATGAATATTCGAAAAGCAGTGAAGATGTCCGGCAGATTGTCGATCGGGCTATTGAATATCATGGCGGTAAAAAGTATGAGCGCAGTATCATCCGTTTTGATTTCAGAGGACAGCAATTTACGATAGTGCGCGACCGCGGGAATTTTCGTTACACGCGAATCAGCCGGAGAGATGGTGAACTATTGAAGGAAATGCTGACCAACGAAGGATACCGTCAATGGCGTGCGGGGATGGAACGGAACCTGTCACGGGAGGAAAAAACAAAATACGGAAATTCGGTTAATTCCGTTGTGTATTTCGCTCTTTTGCCTTTTGGGTTGAACGATTCGGCGGTCATCCAAAAATATCTGGGTATGGAAACGGTGCTCGGTAAGGACTACGACCGGGTGGAGGTTACTTTTCGCAAACAGGGCGGCGGAACCGATTTCGAGGACCGTTTTGTTTACTGGTTTGAACGCGATTCCGGCAGGATGGGCTACCTGGCCTACCGCTTCCATGTAAACGGCGGTGGTACGCGCTTTCGGGCGGCAAAGAACGCCAGACGGGCCGGCGGAATTCTTTTTCAGGATTATGACAATTTCGCCGGTCCGGAGGATCGGGTGGATATAGAAAAT
>JAJRVZ010000194.1 GCA_024277055.1 Calditrichota bacterium | reverse complement strand
TTAATCCTACCCAGCATTTCCTGTGGCGCCAGTTCCGTTTCAAATTCAACGGCACAATTGTAAAATATTTCCTGTTCTTTGTCGCCCCACGGCTGTGTTTCGTAAACGGAGGATTTCTGAAGAATGTTTCCTGTCCGGGACAGTAATCCGACCGCTTGTTGAAGATACCGGAGACGCGGTTCGATATTGGAGCCGAGAGATAAAACATAATTATAGGCCATCCCGGCTCCTGTACACTTCGATTTCAACATGATCAAGAAATCCCTTCAGCGGAACATGCGGTTTTCTTATTCGGATCAGTACATCCCGTACCGGCTGGGTTTCGAGAATATGAACTGCAATGCGCTGGGCAACGGTTTCAAGCAGTTTGAATTTATTATTTTCGAAAGCTTCTTTGGCGATGGAATAAATTTGCCGGTAATCGATTGTTTTTTCGAGATCATCGGTTTCTGCGGCCTGTCGCAGGTCGCACCCGATCTCAAGGTCGACCTCGAAACGCTGGCCCAGTTCGCGCTCGGCTTTGTAGTAGCCATGGTGCGCATAAAAAATAATATTCGTAAGTTTTATTTTGTCCATAATTTCAATTTTCGATTATGCGGAAAAATCATAAACCGGAAGCTGTAATTTATTGAAAAAATACGAACAAAGCAGGGAAAAAATGAGAGTAAAACTAAAAAACCCCGTGCCGGCCGGCACGGGGTTTGTCTTGAAGATTATTAATACATTCCGCCCATTCCGCCACCGGGAGGCATTGCCGGTGCCGGGGGTTCTTTTTCCGGAATTTCCGTAATGGTTGCTTCGGTCATCAATAACAACCCTGCAACCGAGGCCGCATTTTCCAATGCGGTGCGGGTAACCTTGGTCGGATCGATGATGCCGGCTTCCATCAGGTCTTCGTATTTTTCGGAAGAGGCGTTAAATCCGTAGGAGCCGTCTTTTTTCTTCACCTCGTCAACAACTACGGCGCCCTCAAGGCCCGCATTGGCGACGATCTGACGGATCGGTTCTTCAACGGCGCGTTTGACGATTTCAACGCCGATCTTGTAATCGCCTTCAACTTTCAGGCTGTCAACGGCTTTGATGGCACGCAGCAGGGCAACACCGCCACCGGGAACAATGCCTTCTTCAACCGCGGCGCGCGTTGCATGCAGCGCGTCTTCCACACGGGCTTTTTTCTCTTTCATTTCGACTTCGGTAGCGGCGCCGATCTTGATTACGGCAACACCACCGGCCAGTTTGGCCAGCCGTTCCTGCAATTTTTCACGGTCGTAATCGCTGGTGGTATTTTCGATCTGGGCGCGAATCTGGTTAACACGTCCTTTGATATCTTCGGTTTTGCCTGCGCCTTCAACGATGGTCGTATTGTCCTTGTCGATGGTTACGCGCTTGGCGCTTCCCAGATCTTCCGGGGTGGTGTTTTCCAGTTTGAAACCGGCCTCTTCGCTGATTACGCGGCCACCGGTCAGAATGGCGATGTCTTCCAGCATGGCTTTACGGCGATCACCGAATCCCGGGGCTTTCACGGCGGCTACTTTCAGCGTACCGCGCAGTTTGTTGACAACCAGCGTAGCCAGCGCCTCGCCCTCGATGTCCTCGGCAATGAGTAACAGGCTTTTGCCCATTTGCGCCGTTTTTTCGAGGATCGGCAGCAGGTCTTTCATATTGCTGATCTTTTTGTCATGGATCAGTATGGCCGGGTCTTCCAGAACCGCTTCCATACTTTCCGCATCGGTTACGAAATAGGGAGAAACATAACCGCGATCGAACTGCATACCTTCGACAACGTCCAGGCTGGTTTCGATGGATTTGGCTTCTTCAACCGTGATAACGCCATCCTTACCGACTTTGTCCATTGCGTCGGCGATCAGTTCACCGATAGTCTGGTCGTTATTGGCGGAAATGGCGCCAACCTGTGCGATTTCCTTTTTACCGGCTACTTCTCGACTCATTTTTTTCAGATCTTCCACGATCTTTTCGACTGCCATGTCAATACCACGTTTCAGAAAGGTGGGATTGGCTCCGGCGGTCACATTTTTCAGTCCCTGTGTAAAAATCGCCTGGGCCAGAAGGGTGGCGGTGGTGGTTCCGTCACCGGCGTTGTCGCTGGTTTTGGAAGCAACCTCTTTAACCATCTGTGCACCGATATTTTCAATCGGGTCTTCCAGTTCAATTTCCTTTGCAACGGTAACACCGTCTTTCGTTACGGTCGGTGCACCGAATTTCTTTTCAATAACCACGTTGCGGCCTTTGGGACCCAGGGTAACCTTCACGGCTTTTGCCAGCTGATCAACGCCGCGTTTCAGGCTGGCCCGTGAATCACTATCATAATCAATCTTTTTGGCCATAATATCCTCCGATTGTTAAATTTCTTATTAAATAATTGCCAGAATATCGCTTTCCAGCATAATCAGGTAGTCCTTACCGTCGATGGTAACGTCACTGCCGGAATATTTACCGTAGAGAACCTTGTCCCCTTCTTTGACTTCCATGGCAATTTTGGAACCGCTGTCGGAAACTTTGCCGGGACCAACCGCTACGATTTTGCCCATTTGCGGCTTTTCTTTTGCCGTATCGGGCAGATAGATTCCACCGCTGGTTTTTTCCTCGGCTTCCAGCGGTTCGACAACTACACGATCGGATAAGGGTTTGATATTCATATTACCTCCTTCACATTAAATATCAGACTATTCACATTTATTAGCACTCATTTCAGACGAGTGCTAATATACGAATAGTTTGTTTATTTTTTCAAGTGTTTTTTATTGTTTTTTTTGTAAGTTGTCACGCATTTCCGTTAATAATTAAGGGATTCAATTTTGGATGAAAAACGGCTTACAAAGAGGTTCTTTGAATTGCACAGTGGTTTGCCGCGAGAAACACCCGGTAGCCGGAATTCAACCAGACAGGCGTTGAGCTTAATTAAGTCATTACCGGAAAACCCATGGTTGCCGATGTTGGATGCGGTTCTGGAATGCAAACAAGGTACTTGCTGGATTTTCTGCCGAAAGCTGAAATTATAGCAATTGATCTGCATGAGAGCTATTTAAGAGAATTGCAGAAAACCACCTTTTCCGGAATCCGTCAGCGACGGTTAAAAATCGTACAGTCTGATATGAACAACCTGCCACTGGAGGAAAGCAGCCTCGATTTGATCTGGTCGGAGGGTGCCATTTATATAACAGGATTTGAAAATGGTTTGAAACAGTTGACGCTGTTGCTTAAAAATGGCGGTTTTCTGGGAGTTACGGAGATTAGCTGGCGGTGCGACGATGTACCGCAGGCGTTGAGGGAGTTCTGGGAAGGGGAATATCCGGCACTGTCTACCATTGAGCAAAACTTGCAGACGATCGTCCGATGCGGGTATGAAACAGTCGGGCATTTTACATTGCCTGTGGAGGACTGGTGGAGCGATTATTACCAGCCGTTGCAAAAGCGGTTGGATATACTAAAGACAAAAAATGCAGATGAAGAAGAGGCTATGGTTGTGTATAATATGCATGAACAGGAGGTACAGCTGTTTCGTGAATTTTCAGATTATTATGGCTATGAGTTTTATGTTGTGCAAAAGAATTAATACTCAGTTTATCGATTCCATATTTCCGGCGGTATAATTCGCTTAAATCACTAATCTCCTCAATTTTGCCTTGTCCGTTTGGGTGGGAAACCCTATATTTGAACTCTTTGAAACAACACTTAACAACCGGGGAATGTGATGTCTAAATTTGATCTGAATTCAATACAAAAAGCCCTTGGTGAT
>JAJRVZ010000193.1 GCA_024277055.1 Calditrichota bacterium | reverse complement strand
GCTGACATTGCAGATGGGGTCGCAGCCGAATAAAAATCTGGGTCGTAATGAAAAAAATCGTCCCTTTGCACCGTGGCCGGAAACGCCGCCGGAAATTTTGCCGCGGGTGGCGCCGGTGGTTCTGCGGGAAACCCCGACAATTTTTACGGACAGTACAATCGTTTCACTGTTCTGCATAACACCGGATGCCGAAATTCATTACACAACGGACGGCAGTCCGGTTACGGAAGTTTCCGTGGTGTTTCAACAGCCATTTGTTCTCAAAGAAAGCGCAACTCTGCGGATGCGGGCATTCAAAACAAATTACGCACCCGGTGCGGATGAAACGGTATTTTTCTATCACTCAACTTTCAGAAAAAACAAAGACGAGCAGTTTCCGAAAATTAAGTATAAAGCGAACTATGCGCAAAAATACGCCGGCGGCGGTCAATCGGCTCTGCTGGACGGCAGGCGCGGCAGCCGGAGGTTTTCCGACGGCCGCTGGCAGGGATTTGAGGAAAACGATCTGTATGTGACCATAGACCTGGGAAAGGTTATGCCGGTGACAAGAGTCAGCGCCGGGTTTCTCAGCGATCAGGAACGCTGGATATTTTTGCCGCTCAATTTTTCCGTGCAGCTGTCGACCGACGGGATTCATTTCGAAACCGTTGAAGGGGGTGTCAGTCACAAAACCGTACGTTATGCAGCCACGGATATTACCGATTTCAGGGTTGTTTGTAAAAGTGTTCCGGCACGGTTTATCCGCGTGCAAGCCGAAACTGTGGGACGTTGTCCGGACTGGCACAAAGGCGCCGGCGGTAAGGCGTGGATTTTTGTTGATGAAATAATGATTGAAACAAGATAACCAAAGCAGGGGTGATAGGGAGTTGAAAAAATTGAAGCGGATTATTTTTTATTGGATATTAATGTCGTCCGTTTTATGGTTAAGCAGTTGTGCGACTGAAAAAGTTGTACAGAAAGAAAAGATGACGGCAGAGAAGTTTCCCATCATTCCAAAGCCGCTCAAAGTTGAGTCCGGAGAAGGTTCATTTACCGCTGACGAATCAATCGTGATTGTTTACGGGCAGGCGGACAGTTTAAAACAACTGGCTGAATATTTACAAGAAAAAATTCAGCCGTATGTGCCGGAAGTATCTGTTTTCGCCGAAAAAAAGGCCGGACAAAAAGCATTGTTATTGAACATCGATTCGGCGGACAAGGAATACGGCGCGGAAGGCTACCGGCTGGCCATCACTGAAAAATCAATCACCCTGTCGGCGGCGCGCAGGGCGGGTTTGTTTTACGGCATCCAATCCCTGCTGCAAGTATTACCGGAATCTGAAAAGGCCGGATTTCGCCTGCCGGTGGGAACGGTTTTTGACCGTCCCCGCTTCAAATGGCGTGGAATGCTGCTCGACTGCGGCCGGCATTTCATGAAAAAGGATTTCGTCAAGCGGTACATCGATCTGCTGGCAGGTATAAAAATGAACCGTCTGCACTGGCACCTGACCGAAGACCAGGGATGGCGCATAGAAATCAAAAAATACCCGCGGCTGACGGAAATCGGCGCCTGGCGTAAATACGAAGACGGCACGGTTTACGGCGGGTTTTATACCCAGGATGATATTCGCGAAGTGGTGGCCTACGCGAAAAGCCGTTTTGTCACCGTTGTGCCGGAAATTGAAATGCCCGGACATTCCACCGCCGCCCTGGCCGCCTATCCGCAGTTTTCCTGCACCGGAGGTCCGTTCGAGGTATCGACCCTGTGGGGCGTGCACAAGGATATTTACTGTGCCGGAAACGATTCGGTGTTTACGTTTTTGCAGGATGTGCTGGATGAGGTTATCGATTTATTTCCGTCAAAATATATTCATATCGGTGGCGACGAGGCGCCGAAAGCGCGCTGGAGGGAGTGCGGTAAATGTCAGCAACGCATCAAAGATGAAGGGCTGGCCGACGAGCATGAACTGCAGAGTTATTTCATCCGCCGCATCGGGAAATACCTGAACAGCAGGGGAAAACGGCTGATCGGCTGGGATGAGATACTGGAAGGCGGTCTGGCGCCGGACGCCACCGTGCAGTCCTGGCGCGGTGTTGATGGGGCGCTGGCGGCGGCGCGCAGCGGTCACGACGCCATTGTTTCTCCTACCACACACGCTTATTTCGATTACAAGGTGTACAAACTGGATATGCGCAAAGTGTATGAATTTGACCCGGTACCGGAAGGACTGGAACCGGAATTTGAAAAGCATATTCTCGGCGGCGAATGCAATGTTTGGACCGAACGTATCCCGCAGGAAAAAGTCGATTACATGGTTTTTCCACGCATTCTGGCTATGAGCGAAAATTTATGGTCTGCGAAAGAGAAGGATTCATTCGCAGCATTTCTGAAAAGGGTTGACCTGCGCTACCCGGCGCTGAAAAACATGGGCGTTACCTGGGGCCCGGAGGCCAGTCCGGTACGGATACAACCGGAACTGAAAAGTGACGAACCGGCTTTACTGCTGAATTTAATTGCCGGTTACGATGATCTTGAAATATACTATTCAACAGACGGGCAGAAAGCGGACAAAAATGCAAAGCGGTATGAACATCCGTTGCGGCTGACTCAATCGTCGCAGATCAGCATTCAGAGCTTTCTCGGGGACAGGGCCTACGGCGAAACCGGGCAACTGTCTTTCAACCGGCACCTGGCCTTCGGGAAGGAAGTTCAAATTGTTAACGCCAACAGCGATCGCTATCCCGGCAGCGGGGAATACACACTGACCGACGGCATTCACGGTACTCAGAATTTCCGCGACGGACTGTGGCTGGGGTTTCAGGGTGAAGATTTTGAAGCCGTGATCGATTTACAACAGGAAACAGGCGTCAGTAAAATATCCGTCAATTTTCTGAATAATATTCATTCCTGGTTGTTCCTGCCGCCGCAGGTGGAATTCTACCTTTCAACCGACGGTGAAAATTTTCAACCGGCTGCCAGAATCCGGAACGACCTGCCGTTAAAAACAACGGACGACCTGATCAAAACTTTCCGGGCGCAGTTTCCGGCGCTGCAGGCCCGCTATGTGAAAATAGTCGGGAAATACGGAGGAGACTGTCCTTCGTGGCATCCGGGCTATGGCGGGAAATCGTGGTTGTTTGTGGATGAGATTGTGGTGGAGTGAGGTCTGTGGGACAACAGGTAACAGGAAAAGGGAGGATTCGATTAAAGTTTATAAGTTTTGGAGATTAAGGGTTTGGGAGTTGAACAATTGCAGGTAAATAATTAAAAAGTTCAGGGGGGGTGAGGGATAATTCCGGGACAAAAGTCGGACAGCGTGCGGATTACAGCCGTCAAACAACAGCCTGATGACGAGAATGGTGAATTTGTCGGACGAAAAGGTCAATGAAACATTGACGTCGGGTTTACCTTTCAATTCCGCCTGGGAGACGGATTTAATGGAAAGACGGGTAAAAAAACTTTCCCTGCAAAAAATCCCTTTAAAACCGCATCAAATTAAAACCATTGAGCTTTCAGTCTATTGATTTACATTGGAAAACAAAACTATTTTCGGTGCGGGAAGGAAGATATGTGTTCCGGCATATTCTGACGCCGGATAGTTGAAAAATCATCGGCGGAAATATTCTGCCGATTGAATTCGAATTTAAAATGTTATATAATTAGTCAAAGCGAAAAACGGATTTTTCAATAAAAGGACTGATGACCGGCAATGAATGAATTCAGATTTGAAAACGAATTTGAACGTAAGGAAAAAACGATTACAAAGGATAAGCCGAAGCAGCGGTTGATTCCCCTGTACAATGTCGTGCTGCTGGACGACAATGACCATACTTACGAGTATGTGATCGAAATGCTGACGCATATTTTCGGTCATTCCGAGCAGAAGGCTTTCCGTATGGCGCGCGAGGTGGATTCCACCGGACGGGTAATCGTTGATACCACCTGGCTGGAGCGGGCTGAACACAAACGGGATCAGATTCACGGCTACGGCGCCGACTGGCGCATTCCCCGCTGTCAGGGCAGCATGTCGGCTGTCATCGAGCCGGTGGAGGATGAGGGGGAGTGACTTTCAGGTTTCGGGTCGAAAAGTCTACCGGTTTTCAATGAACCAAATAATTATTAATAAAAAAGAACCAATTATGAAATATCTCCTCATTTATAGTGCTTTTTTACTCATTCAGTGTAATAATTCCGGGACTCCGTTAAATCCGGCGCCGGGGCATGAATTTGAAATCAATTACGGACAAAGCCGAACTCTGGATAACTATCCGTTAACTATAAAATTTAAAAATGTAATTGAAGATTCAAGGTGCCCGGAAAATGCGGTTTGTGTCTGGGAAGGAAATGCGAGAATAGCTATTGAAGTATCGCAAAAAGACTTTATTTTGAATACGGTTTTGGAACCTGAAGAAATCGATTACCTTGGTTTTAAAATTCGGTTAATCGAAGTTTATCCCTACCCGAAAATTAATGAGCAAATAGAGATTGAAGATTACACAATAAAACTTGTGGTGGATAAATAAGTATTGTGACTAACCACGGCGGTAAAACGGAAGGTGAAAATGAGGTGGTTCTTTCGCCGTTTCTGATTCATGACCGCTTAAAAAGTGAATTCGAATGCAATTATCTCCGCTTCCAATCCTACCAAACTTTTAAACTATTAAATGAATAAACTGATTCACCGGATCGGGATTATCCGTTACTGTACTTTCATTTCAAATTAACTTAAATTATAGTGTTAAATATTCTACAGGCTTTTATGGAACAGGAAAACAGTTACCATAAGAAACACACCATGTGGTTCATTGTCATCATAGTACTGGTAGTGACCATTTCGGTGATGCATTACACGACATCGACGCACAAGTGGCAGTACCACCTGTTGTTCATGCAGGCCTATTTTATTCCGATTATCATGGCTGCCTTTCTGTACGGCATTCGAGGCGGACTCGGGACCGCGGTGACCGTCAGCATCATTTATTTTCCACATATTATGCTGCAATGGGGCGGGCTTGTTGAAACCAACCTGATGCGTTTCTTACAGATGTTACTGTTCAATGTAATAGGTTATGTGACCGGGTTACAGGCCCAGCGGGAAATGGAGGAAACCAGACGCTACCAGAATGCGGCGGCTGAACTCGAGAAATCGCTGAACCGTCTGCGGCAACAGTCGGAAAAGCTTGCCGAATTGGAAGACCAGATCCGTTTTGCAGACCGGTTGTCGGTGGTCGGCGAACTCACCGCCAGCCTGGCCCATGAAATCCGCAATCCGCTTGGTTCTATTCGGGGCGCGGTGGAAATACTGCGGGACCAGGTGTCTGAGGAGCAGAAAAATTCGGAATTTTTCGAAATCCTGATCAAAGAAACGGACCGGCTCAGCAATGTGCTTGAGAACTATCTGAATTTTACAAGACGAAAGGGCCAGCAGGAGTCGCACTATGACATCCGTGAAATTATCAGCAACCTTACAATGATGCTGCAATCGCAGGCGCGCCGCCGACAAATAGAAATCGTCTGCCGGCTGCCGGAAAACCTGCCGACCGTTTCCGGTGATCCGAATCACCTTTGGCAGATACTGATCAATCTGGTGCTGAACGCCATGCAGGCCATGCAGCAGCCCGGCAAAATTGAAATACTCGTACATTATGAAGAAAGGAATGACGAGCAGAGTATTTCAATTACCGTCTGCGATGAAGGGCCGGGGATCGATCCCGCCAGACTCAATGAAATTTTTCAGCCCTTTTATACAACCAAATCTTCGGGAACGGGGCTTGGCCTGGCTATCGTACGGCGACTGGCCGAGCAAAACCAATGGAAAATTTCAGCGGCAAACCGGGAATCCGGCGGGGCGGAGTTTAAATTGACCATTTGAAAGTTGAAGCCGGAGGTTATTAAGATGCGAAGACAAACAGAAAACCGGAAATTCAATAGTTTGAAAGAAATACGTTTGCAGCGTCAGGAATTTAACTGTGGTTTCTGTATTTCATGAAAAGTTTTGGATCCTTGGTGGCAATAATAATCGGGGAATTAAATGAAAGTTTTATTGATCGACGATGATATCAGTTTATCGAAAGTGCTTGCCTATCAGCTGGAAAAGAACGCCTATCGGGTCAGCACCGCCAACGACGGCAAGAGCGGATTACAATTGTTCGCGGATCAGCGCTTCGACATTGTAATCTCGGATATTCGCATGCCGGATATTTCCGGGATAGAGGTGTTGCAGCAGGTACGGCGCCAGGATAAACAGGTGGTGGTGATCATGATCACCGCCCACGGCAGCGTGGAAAACGCCATCGAAGCCTGCCGCATCGGCGCGGACGATTACATTACCAAGCCGTTCGGCCAGGAGCAGCTTTTATTTGTTATTGAAAAGGCCCTGCGGTTGCGGAAATTGCAGTCGGAAAACCTGAACCTGCGTGAACAACTGGTTGACCGCTACCAGTTTGAAAATATGATCAGTACCAGTTCGGTAATGCAGGAAATCCTGCGCAATTCTACGCGCGTGGCTCAAAGCGATGCCACGGTACTGATTCTCGGTGAAAGCGGCACCGGCAAGGAGCTGATCGCCCGCGGAATTCATTTCAGCAGTCCGCGTAAAGAAAAGCCGTTCATCACGGTAAATTGCCCGTCAATTCCCGGCAACCTTCTGGAAAGTGAATTGTTCGGGCATGTGAAGGGCGCGTTCACCGGAGCAATCAAAGACCGCAAAGGTAAATTTGAACTGGCCGACGGCGGTACGATTTTTCTGGATGAAATTGGAGACCTCCCCGGTGAATTGCAGGCCAAACTGCTGCGTGTACTTCAGGAGCTGACCTTTGAGCCGGTGGGGAGTGACAAGACGATAAAGGTGGATGTGCGTATTCTCGCCGCCACCAATCGTAACCTGGAACAGAAGGTGAAAGAGGGCAGCTTTCGGGAAGATTTGTATTACCGGCTCAGCGTAGTACCTATTGAACTCCCGCCATTGCGAAAACGAAGGGATGAAATACCCTACCTGGTCGACCATTTTTTAATGCGGCATGGAAAGGGTCGTAAATGGAATATTGCGCCTGAAGTAATGACCGCTCTGCAGGAATATGACTGGCCGGGTAATGTCCGGGAGCTGGAAAATGTTGTTGAGCGTATGCTGGCCCTGGCGGCGGACGAGAAAATAGGTATGGAAGATCTGCCGTCGTATCTGTTGCTGAAAAAGGAAGGGAGTAAAAGCGATTCTCTTTTCAATCTGCCTGAAGAGGGTCTTGCCTTGGAAGATATGGAAAGGCAGTTGATCGAGGCGACGCTGGAAAAATGCGACGGCAACCAGAGCAAAGCGGCCAAAATGCTGAAAATTCCGCGCCATGTTTTGTTGTACCGGATGAAAAAACTGATGGGGTGAAGATTGACTCGTAAAGTGTGTTACGTTACCAGTGATTTGTAACGTTCGGGCCAGTCGCATTCTGTTAAATTTGCGGGGTTGTGAATCATGCAGATGGAAATATCGCTAAAATGGTAGAGAATGTTTTACAGGATTTCCGGGAAAGCGTTATTGACTTGCTTCAATCTATCCCGTATATTGGCCGAAATAAATGAGAAATAAAATGTATACAAGTAAACGACATCATCATACACATCATATCGAGGCGGCCCCCGTCATGATCGTGGTATGATGTCGTTGTTATCATAGCAACTTCTAACCCGAATCAAAGGCGGAACGATCGCCGGACGGTTCGGGTTTTTTTATTTCACTTCCCTTAAAATATCCCCACCGTTCCCGATTCCCGCCATCATACGGAGGATTTATGTTAAGACTGGGAATACCCAAAGGCAGTTTGCAGGATTCTACTATTCAACTCATGGCAAAAGCTGGGTACAATTTTTATGTCAATGGACGCTCCTATATCCTGTCCTGCGACGACGAGGAGATCGAAGGGGTATTAATCCGTGCCCAGGAGATTGCGAGGTATGTGGAAGACGGCGTTCTGGATGCCGGTATTACCGGAAAGGACTGGATTCTGGAAACCGAATCGGAAGTAACCGAGGTATGCGAACTCGTTTATTCCAAGGCCAGTTTTCGGCCCGTGCGCTGGGTACTGGCTGTTCCGGAAAATTCGGAAATAAAATCCGTACAGGATTTACAGAACAAACGGATCGCAACCGAAGCTGTTAACCTGACCCGCCGGTATCTTGCGGAAAATAATGTCACAGCCGAGGTGGAATTTTCCTGGGGTGCAACGGAAATTAAAGCTCCGCGCCTGGTTGACGCCATAGTTGAAGTAACCGAAACCGGTTCATCTTTGAAAGCCAACAACCTGCGCATCGTGGAAACGATTCTGGTTTCAACGCCGCGCCTGATCGCCAATAATCAGGCTTTCCGGAAGCCGCCGATCAAAAACCAGCTGGAAAATATGACTCTGCTGCTCAAAGGTGCGATCAATTCCAGTGGCAAGGTGGGGCTGAAATTCAATCTCGAACGCAAAAATCTGGGCAGGGTTCGTAAAGTGCTGCCGGCAATGAAAAATCCCACGGTTTCACAACTGCTGGACAACGCCTGGGTGGCGCTGGAGACCATTATCGATGAGGCGGTAGTACGCAAGATCATTCCCACCCTTAAAGAAGCCGGCGCCTGCGACATTATAGAATATCCGTTGAACAAGGTAATTTATTGAGGTCACCATGCTGAATATCAGATCGGAAAGGGAGTTTTACAGCTATTGCGCGAAACGAATTCAAAAGCAAAGCAATGTTCAACGGCAGGTAACGGACATTCTTTACGATATACGTCGCCTGGGCGACCGTGCCCTGCGGGAATTCACACAGCGCTTTGACGGTGTGAAGATTACGGAATTCAGACTGGGTAAAAAACAGTTGCAGGATTTGGCTTCTGAGGTGAAAAGCAGCGAATTGCAACCCTTTCTGCAGGCGGCGCCGAATATCCGTCGCTTTCACCAACGGGAAAAACCGGAGGACTGGCGACTGCCTGCGGGTAAAAATTCATGGCTGGGAAAACAGTGGAAGCCGCTGAGCCGGATAGGCGTGTATATTCCGGGCGGACAGGCGGCCTATCCATCCAGTGTTCTGATGAATATCATTCCGGCGCAGGTGGCCGGCGTGAAACAGATTGTCGTGGCTAGTCCACCGGACAAAACCGGTTCAATTAACAGCACGGTTGCGGCATTATGCCTGGAACTGAGTGTCGATGAAGTGTATGCCATGGGCGGGGCACAGGCCATTGGTGCGATGGCTTTTGGTACGGATTCTATTCAACCTGTAGATAAGATCACCGGTCCGGGCAATGCCTGGGTAGCGGAAGCCAAAAGGCAGGTGTTCGGCGTGGTGGGCATCGACAGCGTGGCCGGACCGACCGAATGCCTGATCATTGCCGACAGGGATTGTCCGCCGCAGTTAGCCGCCGCTGATTTGCTGGCGCAGGCCGAGCATGATCGTGATGCCCGGGTGGTACTGATTACGGATGATGCGGATTGGCTGGCTCAGGTAAATACCGCATTGGAAGAACAGGTCCGGCAACAGGATCGCGAGAGCATTATTCGTGAATCGCTGAAAGAAAATTCGATGGTAGTGATAGTTGAAGATCTGCAGAAAGCGACAAAACTGTGCAATTGCTACGCCCCGGAACATCTGCAGATCATGACTGCAGAGCCGCAGCAATTCTTGTCGCGAATCCGGTCAGCCGGAACGGTATTTCTCGGATATTCGACTCCGACCGCCCTGGGTGATTACTGGGCGGGCAGCAATCATGTTTTACCTACTTCCGGAACGGCGCGATTTGCTTCCCCTTTATCGGTGTACGATTTCATGCGTCAGCAGAATGTGGTCAGTTTTTCTGCGGAAAAAACCCGGTCGGTTGCGGAGACGGTTAATCAAATGGCAAAGAGCGAAGGACTGGCGGCACACGGCCGGTCGCTGCTTTTGCGAAAGAGTCTGAAATCCAATGCGGAAAAACCGGAATCCGTGTATTGGCGCCGGGGATTAACGGAATTGCAGCCGTACAGAAGTTTTATGACGCAGGGCGGCATTGAGGCGGCCCGCAATGAATTGTACCTGAACTATGAACAGCAGCTGCAGGAAAAAATTCTTGCGAAAATGAAGAGCGTCCCATTTAACCGTTATCCGGAATCATCCTACGGTCGGATAAAGGAGTTGCTGGCGACTCAGCTGGATATCGAAGCGGATATGATCCTGCCGGGGGCGGGGTCTAACGAACTGAATTTTGCCGTACTGTTTGCCGCTACTGAGGCAGGGAAACAAATGCTGACGGTTTCGCCCTCCTATTTTTCGTACAGCAGAACGGCGCAGCTGTTGGGCGGTATTTCGCTGGAAATTGAATTGAACGATGATTTCAGTTACCCCCTGGAAAAATTGGTGCACGAGACTGAAATCCGGCAGCCGGAGTTGATTGTGCTGGCCCGACCGAATAATCCGACCGGCGGTTCGTTGCCACTGGAAACGGTTGCGCAGCTGTGCGAACTTTCATCTGGCCTGGTGCTGGTTGATGAAGCGTACTGCGAATTCGCCGAGGACAATGCGACGGCCCTTTTGCAACGGTACGAAAATCTGGTTATCACCCGCACCTTTTCCAAAGCACAGGGCGGAGCCGGGCTGCGTTTCGGGTATCTGATCGCCCGGCCGGAGGTGATAAGGGAATTGCAGAAAGTGGTTTTGCCCTACAACCTGAGCAGGTTGACCGTTGTTGCCGTGGAAGCTTACCTCGAACAACGGCCGCATGAATTACCGGTTATTTCAGAAATCAGGGCAGAACGTACACGAGTTATGGAACGAATTAACCTGCTGCAGGGAATGCGTGCTTTTGAATCTCAGGCCAACTTCGTGCTGGTACGTTGTGATTCCATCAAAAAAATAACGGATGCGTTGCAGGCTGAAAATTTCCAGGTACGGTTATATAACGATTTGCCGCGATTGCGGGACTGTTTCCGATATTCGTTACAGCCGGCGGAAGTGAACAGTCGTTTTCTGGATATACTTCAAAACGCAGTTTGAAAGGAGTACCCGATGGGCAAAAAAAAATATGAACGGAAAACCGGGGAAACGGAGGTCCGGTTCGAACTGGATATGACAGAAGCCGGAACGGTGGTGGTTGACAGCGGTCTTCCGTTTTTTGATCACATGCTGCACCAGCTGTTTTACCACGCCGGATTTAGCGTCCGTCTGCAGGCAAAGGGTGATCTGCACATCGACGACCACCATCTGGTGGAAGACTGTGGAATTGTTATCGGTGCCGCGCTGCGCGATCAGGTTGGCCGGCTGAAAGAAATCTATCGTTTCGCGGATGGGTTGGCTCCGCTGGATGAGAGTCTTTCCCGCTGTGTGATCGATATCAGCGGCAGGCCGCATCTTATTTTTCGCGCCGACTTTTCGCGGGCGGAGATAAACGGATTCTCGACCGAAATGACCGCCGAGTTCTTCCGGGCGCTGGTAAACCACGCGTTCATTACGGTGCATTTGGAGAATCTTTACGGCGCCAACGATCATCATAAAATCGAATCGCTGTTCAAGGTATTTGCAATAACATTACGCCGGGCGCTGTTCGGGTTGCCGCTGCCAAAGCAAATACCAAGCACAAAAGGGGTACTGTAAATGATCGGCATTATCGATTACGAAGCGGGCAACCTGAACAGTATTGCCACGGCGGTGCGGCGGCTTTCGGTTGAAGTGCGGATTATCAGAAAAAATGAAGAATTTGAGGCATGTGATAAACTGGTTCTGCCGGGCGTTGGCGCATTTGCCCCGGCCATGCGGCAGTTACGGAAGAAAGGTCTGGATGCCGCCATACATTCCGCCGTTCTTAAAGGAACTCCGCTGCTGGGTATTTGTCTGGGTATGCAGGTTTTTTTTGATCGCGGTTACGAGGCCCGGGTAACGCCGGGATTGGGATTGTTTAAAGGTAAGATACGTCAATTCGATACAGGTGTAAAAGTGCCGCACATGGGCTGGAACCAGGTTCGGCATAATGGCACTGGATTGTTTGCCGGGTTGCCGCAGGATTGTGATTTTTACTTTGCCCATTCCTATTATGCAGACGGTGTTGATGCGGACGTGCCTTGCGGGAAAACGGATTACGGCGGCTGGTTTGTTTCGGCGGTGGAAAAAAGTAATGTTTTCGGGGTTCAGTTTCATCCCGAGAAAAGCGGGGCGGCGGGGGAACGATTATTGCGCAATTTTATCAGGCAGGGTTGAAAAACGGAAATTATATTAATGAAGAGGCTTTTATGATACTGGTGCCGGCGCTGGATTTGCGCCAGGGAAAATGTGTACGATTATTGCAGGGGGACTATCAACGGCAGACAAAATATTCCGACGATCCGCCGGCTGTGGTCAGGCGCTTTGCAGATCAGGGGGCACGACGAATTCATATTGTGGATCTGGATGGCGCGAAAGAAGGTTTGCCGTTGCAAATGGAATTAATTTGCGAACTGGCGCAGTCGGTCGATATGCCGGTTCAGGTGGGAGGCGGAATACGCCGGCTGGAATCCGCTGCCGGTTATCTGCAGTGTGGAATTCAGCAGGTCATCATCGGTACGGCCGCTGTGCAGGATCCCGCTTTTCTTGAAGCACTTGTTCGGGAATACGGCGGTGATCGAATCGCCGTAGGCTTGGATTTGCGTGACGGCAGGATTGCTATCTCCGGCTGGCTTGAAGACTACCGTATCTCCGTACGAAAATTCGTGAAATGGCTGGAACAGCGGGGCGTTGCTAAAATAATCGTCACGGATATTAATAAAGACGGCACCTTACGGGGACCGAATCTTGAGCTGATGCACCAACTGGCGGGCTGGACGAATTTGCCGTTCACTCTGTCCGGAGGGATAGGCGAACTGGAGGACCTTAACAGGGTACGTGAAGCAGAAGTCAAAAATATCAGCGAAATCATTGTCGGCAAGGCTTTGTACGAAGGACGGTTTTCTCTGGAGGAGGCTAATAGGATTTTAGAGGTATAGCATTTGCCGAAGTGCCGCGAAACGGGAAAAATTAACGAGAGATATTGAATAGGTTCTATTGCCTGACGGGCAATAAATCAGAAATGCTGAGAGAAATATGCTGGCTAAAAGAATAATTCCCTGTCTGGATATTAAGAATGGGAAGGTGGTGAAGGGCGTCCGCTTTCAAAATCTGCGGGTAATGGGCGACCCGGTGGAGCATGCCCGTTATTATGCACAGGCCGGGGCGGACGAGCTGGTTTTTCTGGATATCACCGCCACCAATGAAAGGCGGGATACAGTGGTTGCACTGGTGGGAAAACTTTCAACTACACTGAACATCCCGTTTACGGTCGGCGGAGGAATACGCACCGTGGAAGATATCCGCCGGCTGCTGCTGCATGGGGCGGATAAAGTCAGTATAAATTCTGCGGCGGTAGCCACGCCGCAGTTAATTTCCGAAGGAGCGGAGGTATATGGCAGCCAGTGTGTCGTGGTGGCAATTGATGTTAAAAAGACCGATGGGAATCAATGGAATGTGTTTATTCACAGCGGACAAACCGATACCGGAATGGAGGCGGTTGCCTGGGCAAAAAAAGTGGAAGAGTTGGGTGCAGGGGAAATTCTGCTGACTTCCATGGATTGCGACGGGCGCCAGGAGGGATATGATTTACCAATCACGTCACGACTCGCCGCTGCGGTAAATATCCCGGTGATTGCTTCGGGAGGGGCAGGTACGATTCGGCATTTTGCCGATGTTTTTAAACTGACAAATGCCGATGCGGCTCTGGCCGCATCACTATTTCATACACGGTCGTTGGAAATAGCGGCACTGAAAGATTTTTTATATCAAAAGAAAATACCTGTAAGGAGAATGTATGCTGAAGCATATTAAATTTGACGATCGCGGTCTGGTGCCGGTCATTGCACAGGACTATCGCAGTAAGGAAGTCCTTATGCTGGCTTATATGAGTCGTGAGAGTCTGGAAATAACATTAAAGGAAAAAAAGGCCTGTTACTTTTCACGTTCACGGCAGCAGTTGTGGCGCAAGGGGGAAACATCGGGGCACTGGCAGCATGTGAAGTCGGTAAAATACGATTGTGACGGTGACGCTATCCTGCTGGAAGTGGAGCAGATCGGTCCGGCCTGCCATACAAACAATCCGACCTGTTTTTACCGGGAGCTTAATTCAGCTGACTGAAAATGACATGCTTCGGCGAAAGGTAAAAAGTTTTTCGGCAGCGTTACGATCTCTATTATGATTTCTCTTTTTCCGAAACAGAACTGCTGTTCCTGATAATTTCGACGCTGAATCTTTTTCCGTCTACCTGTCGAATTATGATTTCATGATCGATGCCGTTTTTCAGTTTTATCAGACAGGTATCCCCCTCATTCAGTTGCCTGTCACAATCAAATAAAATTCGGTCCGGCAGTTTTTTAACCGGCACGCGGGTCAACCGCCCGCAAAAATCAGCGGAGGATTCATACTGCCATTTGCCGTGAAAATATTCAACTTTATGCACGGATATTTCAGATTTATCAGGCAGAATAAGACAGGGCACGATGAACTTTTACTTCCTGTTTATAATTTGCATGAACTCAGCCCACGTTTTTCAAAATATTGCTGGTGGTATTCCTCCGCCCGATAAAAGCGCGTGGCTTCGGTTAATTCCGTGGCAATAGGTTTTTGATACCTGCCTTCTTTTT
>JAJRVZ010000192.1 GCA_024277055.1 Calditrichota bacterium | reverse complement strand
TAAGCTATCGCTAAAATGGAATAATGGAGGTTTTTAGGATCGCGCAATCTTTGTTGGGCTTCTTTAATGCGATGTGAATTGATAAAATCAAAAAAGTTCTGATTAAACTGTTGATTAATAACCTGAGAAAGCTGATAACTCTGAATTTGAATCTTTTCGGCAAGCGCTTTAATTGTGAGAGAACTGTTCAGATACGGTTTATCCTTTTCCATAACTTCGGTGAGTCTTTGCTGATAACTTTGCACCTGTCGTGGGCTTAAAGAAGAACCCTTGTACTTTTCCGTTGCGGCTAAAAACTCTTTCCCCATAAACACTTCTGGTTGATGCCAGCCCATATAACCGATGGTATAGATAACCACCGCCACAACGATTCCCATAATTGGATTTCCTGCGTAACGGCCGATATTCAAAAAATACAGAATATCGAACACCGTATTCATCACGAAAATAACGATGATGATATATAATAACCTTTGTAGCCAGGTAAGTTTAATTTTCTCGATGGAAGAAAAAGATGATTTTACCCGTTGGTGATACTTCTTTACGGCATTTACAGACGCAATCAGATAGGGCGTCGTATAAACTACATGACTCAGGCTCCAGAAATAATCCGCCGCAGTGACCGTAAGCCGCCAGGACTCAAAACGGTGTATTTTATAATCCGCACTCTTAATATAAAAAGTGATGGTAAAATAAACGATGTTTATCAAAAACGGTAAAAAATGAAGCAGATATTTTTTCTTAAACTTGAAATCCGGATTCGTTAAGGTGATAACATAACCCAGCAAAACCGGTCCAAAAAGAAACTGGACAGGATGAACAACTAACAAAACATGCGGATAATCCCGATACAGTTTGGTGAGTTCTACAAAAACATGACCAAGACTAATGGTAAATAAAAAGATAAAAAGCCCAAGAAGTTTGTTTGCCCGCCGGTTACCCCTTTTGGTAGTCAGAAGGACAACTGCAAGAAAAATACCCTGTATCACACCAATGGTAATGGCACCGATAGCAAAATTCATAGTGTTTGTCCCGGCCAGCAGGTGAACAAAATTGAATTTTATTAAAAGTCTTTTTAAAAGCAAGATATTTTATTCGTAGACATATCTAGTATTAACTGTTGTAGTGTAACAGTCAAAGATTGAACCGCTGCATAGAATTATCACCTGGACAATTGTTCTTTAAATCTATTTGAAACTGCTTATCCCGCTAAATTGCAAAGTATTTTAATGGATGCTTCGCGGAGTTTGTTTAATTTTTTTTCGATATGCCTGATAATTGCCAATAAGTATCCTTTCCGATTTCCCTTCCCAACTCAAACAGTAAATCATAACTTTTATCATATAAAACGGAATTTTCCGACTGAGAACGTACAACAAAGCGATCGGGACGACCACCAGGCAGTATAAAGACAATCGTGAAATATGCGCACTTAGTAGAGAGCCATAAGGCCGAAATGTAAGCCCGAAGACCATACTGAAACATATAGCGACTTTTTGGTGACTTGCCACAAAAAAAGGGGCTGTGCTTTATAGGCATAACCCCTTGTTTTTTATACGGTGGCGCCTCCCAGAATCGAACTGGGGACACACGGATTTTCAGTCCGTTGCTCTACCGACTGAGCTAAAGCGCCACATGAGAGCCGGTAATTTAAACAGTTGATAATTTTATTGCAACTGAATTTTTGACTACAGCAACAGAATTTCAGTCAAATTGTATTTTTTACTGGTGGGCACATCCTGGCAATATATTTCAACACCGCGGGATTCCAAAGATCGCAAACACTTTATTTCATCATCATTCAGGAACAGGTAGGGCAGGAATTCCTTCCGGTTGTCCGCAAAATGAATTCCACCCAGATTTACTGAAACGGGAGTATAGCCAAAACCAATCAATTCTTCCACAACATCGGGAGATTTTACCAACACAATGGTTTTACGAACATCATGTGATTCATCCGCCAGGTAGCGACTGGTTTCTTCGGTATTCATAACCAGTGTTTCAACGGTCTGAACTACACAGGACAGGTATAATTCGCGTTCCCAATCATTACAGGCCACATCATCATCGCATAAAATAATTCTATTACTTTTCAGGTTCCTGGCCCAACCGACTACGACCTGACCATGAATCAGTCGGTCATCAATTCTAAAAAGCTGCGGCTGCATTATTCCACCTCCGGTTGTACAACAATGCCTCTCCTGCCGTCATTTGCGATCTTTTTTATCAACGGGTCAAATTCCATTTGATTCTGGTTAGTAAAAAATGAAACCAGCATGGGTAAATTCACTCCGCCGACCAGGCGGACATCTTCAAATTCCTTTTGTATCATCGCGCCCAGGGCCCAACAGCTGCCGCCCGCAAAATCAACGAAGATAACCGTATGTTCTGCAGCGGTTTCCGCCTTTTGTTCCAGGATTTTTTGACGAAGTACGGGCAATGCATCAGATTTATTCGAATAGGTAAAAATATTTTCATGAGCACCCGTAATTTTTTCCAGAGCATCTTTCAATGCAGATGCCACATCCCCGTGTGTAATAATAAAAGCTGCGATTCGATGCATTACTCTGTATCTTTGTGCCACAGTTTGATGGCCTCTAAATCACGGCCCTGTTGTTTTAATTTCATAAATTCCATTAAACGCCGGTTAAATTCTTTGGCCGTGTGATGGCCGTGTAACTTCAACAACTCATTCATGGCAATCGTTTCACAGATAACCGTCATATTCTTACCCGGGTTGATCGGTAACTCTACCTGCGGTATTTGCACACCGAGAATATCAACCGTTTTCTCCTGCAACCCGGTACGGTCAAAATCCTTCTTTACTTCCCATTCGACAAGTTTTACTTCCACTTCAATACGTTTTTGTAAACGGACCCCACGAATGCCGAAAACTTTTTTCACATCGACAAGGCCCACCCCGCGTAATTCGATATGATGCTCGAGAACCTCCGTTCCCCGGCCCATCAGAATATCTTCGGCCGTGCGGGTAATAATCACTACATCGTCGGCAACAAGACGATGACCCCGTTCAACGAGGTCCAGCGCGACTTCGCTTTTACCAATACCGCTTTTGCCGGTAACGAGCATTCCGATGCCATAAACATCCACCAGCGAAGCATGCACGGAATCGGTAGGGGCAAATTTCATATCAAGATAATCGCCCATCAGATGGATCAGGGTTGTGGTAGAATGCGGAGTTGAGAAAATTGAAATCGTACGACGAGTGGCGGCTTTCGAGAGATAGGGCGGCGGCTCATTTCCATTGCTGATAATAATACATGGAATTTCAAATTCAAGCAGCCTGTCAATCGACTTGATCTGGTCTTCACGGGATAAAGTTTTCAAATACTTTATTTCCGTATTACCCAGAACCTGCACCCTGTCGTAGGTAAACAGTTCAACAAATCCGGCCAGGGCCAGCCCCGGCCGATGGGTATCTGCCTTGGTAATCTTACGATTAAAACCGTTCTCGGATGAAAGCAGTTTTAATTTCAACCGGTCCTTGTTTTCAAGATAGAAAGTACGAACCGTTACAGACTCAGGGGCTTTCATAATTCAAGACCCGATCTTTCTTCATATAGCTAAAAAAAACAGGCGCCTCAATTAAAGACGCCTGTTTAAAATTGTTAATTTTATTTTTATGATGCAAGTAAATTATCTGTAATTTTTCGATTGTCGTGTTCTCTTCGTTTTTCTTTATAACGTTTTATCTGGCGTTCAAGATTGTCCAGGGCAAGATCAATGGATTTAAAAATGTCCTCTGACCGCTCCAGTGCAACAATGGTTTTGTTACGCATCTTCACCTTAAACTCTGCCGTCTGAATCTGTTTCTCGTAACCCAGAATAACATTTACATCAATTGCGCCTTCATATAGTCGCTCCTTCCGGCCTAATTTTTCAGTGATGTACAGCTTAAGCCGCTCCGGAGCTTTGTAACCTCTGGCGGTGATATTGATTTGCATCAGCGCCTCCTTGTTTTATGGGTTGATTTATGATCCACACCGGGATGAGCCCGGTTATAGATATTTTTCAAATGATCTATCGATACATGGGTATAAATCTGTGTTGTCGAAAGGCTTGCGTGTCCGAGAAGATCTTTCACAGCTCTGATATCTGCTCCGTTATTCATCAAATGCGTTGCGAAAGTGTGTCTTAATACATGAGCACTTTTCTTTTTTATTTCGGCAAGATTTTGTAAATATTTATTAACCAATCGCTGAATGATCATCGGATACATTTTCTTCCCGCTTTTTAAAATGAAGACCGCATCAACTCCCGGCAACGCATAGAACGAACGACGATCAACATATTTTTTCAACCACTGTAACGCCGAATTTCCGACCGGAACAACTCTTTCTTTTCCACCTTTGCCGAGTACCCTTATCAGATTCTGCTCCCATTCAATATCATCTAGCGATAAGTTTAATAACTCCGCCCGACGCATGCCGGTTCCATAAAAAATCTCCAGAATTGCCCGGTCGCGTACCCCTTCGAAGGTTCGTGTATCCGGCAACGCCATCAGCTCATCGATTAACTGTATAGAGATAAACTCCGGAAGGGTGCTTGAATATTTCGGTGTTTTTATGCCGGCCGCGGGATTCGCTTCAATATCGCCCTGCAGCGCCAGAAATTTAAAAAATGATTTTACCGCCGCCAGCTTCCTGGCAATACTTCTTCGTTCCAATCCCTGATTCGCCAGCAATCCCATAAAGTCGCGAATTGTATTACGACGGATCAGTTTCCAGTTAATCCGGTCGGTTTGTTGTTTTTCTGCAATAAAATTTTCGAACTGAAGAAGGTCGGTCTGGTAGGCAACGGTAGTCTTTTCCGAATAGCCGCGCTCCAGTTTCAGGTATTTGACAAACTGTCTGACAGAGACATTCATCAGGCGGTGTTGGCCTCTAAGCTAATGATGTGTTTACATTCCGGGCATTGGCGATGTTGCCCTCTTGCTTTCGTATATTTTTCCAGCATATACGAATTCCCGCACGCGGGACAGGGTTCATTGACCGGTTTATTCCAGTCCACAAAATCACATTTCGGATACCGGGAACACCCGTAAAAAGTACGACCACGGCGCGATTTTCTTTCAACAACATCCCCGTCGCAGCCTTCCCGCGGACATTTAATCCCCAGGGGAATCGGCCTGGTGTTTTTACATTCCGGATAATTTGAACAGGCCAGAAACTTCCCGTAGCGCCCAATTTTAATCACCATCGGGCTGCCGCATTTTTCACATTTTTCATCGCTTTCAACCGGGGCTTCCGGTTCTTCAAGCGGTTTTGTGTTCTTGCATTCAGGATAGCCGCTACAGGCCATGAACCTGCCGTTACGTCCCCAGCGAATCACCATGGGCTTTCCGCAAACGTCGCAATTCTCACCGGCCTCTTCCAGCAAGTCGGATTTAATTTCATCCCTGCGCGAATTGGCTTTTTCCAGAGCCTCCTGAAACGGCTGATAAAACTCCTTCATTACTTCCGTATAGTCCGCACTGTTTTCCGCGACTTTATCCAAATCCGTCTCCATTCGTGCCGTAAAACCCACATCGAACAGGTCGGGAAAATGCGTGGTTAAAATTTTATTAACCGTTTCACCCAGTTCTGTTGCGTGCAGTTTATATTGCTGCTTTTCAACGTATTTGCGATTGATGATTGTAGAAATGATCTGGGCATAAGTACTGGGACGCCCGATACCCAGTTTGTCCAGTTCCCGCACCAGTGTACTTTCGGTATACCTTGCCGGTGGTTTGGTAAAATTCTGCTTATTCTCGAGATCAAGCAGGATAAGCTTTTCACCCTGCTGTAATCCGGCCGGAATCGCAACATTTTCAGATTCCTCATCCGCGCCGTTTTCAAGGTCCATCCCGTATACTTTCAGGTAACCTTCAAATTTGAGCGTTTCCCCAACCGCCTGAAACCGGTAGTCGCCCCCCGTAATTTCAACGGTGGTCTTATCGAAAACCGCAGCTTTCATTTGGGAGGCGACAAAGCGCTTCCAGATTAATGCGTATAGTTTAAACTGCGGCCCTGACAAACTTTGCTGCAATGCATCCGGATGAAAATCCGCTGATAAATAGGTAGGACGAATTGCCTCATGAGCATCCTGCGCTGATTTCTTTGATTTAAAAACCCTGGCTTTTTCCGGCAGAAACTGGCCACCGAACTGCTGACTGATCATATCCCGCGCACTATTCAGGGCTTCATTGCTGATACGGGTGGAATCGGTACGCATGTAAGTAATCAATCCAACACTTCCCTTGCCGGGTATTTCAACTCCCTCATACAGTTGTTGAGCAATCTGCATGATGCGGCTGGTCGACATACGCAGTACCCTTGCGGCTGCCTGCTGCAGCGTACTGGTAATGAACGGGGGTGATGGTTGTTTCTTTACTTCCTTTAACTCAAGGGAAGTAATGCTGAGGTCCGCTCCGCGAATTTCCTGCTCATGTTTCCTTGCATCCTGTTCATTATCAATCTTTGCTTTCTTAAAAATATTTGAAGCGGCATCCCGTATCTTTGTAAGTTTGGCTTTAAAGGATTGCGGTGGTTCACCTTTCACGTCAATGGCAATTGTCCAGAATTCTTCCGGTACGAATGCACGAATCGCCTGTTCCCTTTCACAAACCAGTTTCAATGCCACCGATTGAACACGACCGGCACTCAGTCCGCGGTAAACGGTTTTCCATAATACCGGGCTGACCTGGTAACCGACGATACGATCCAGGACCCGGCGAGCCTGCTGTGAATACACACGGGCCATATCGATACTGCGCGGTTTTTCAATTGCTTGGGCAACAGCGCTTTTCGTTATTTCATTAAATTCAATACGCTTTACCTGTGAATCATCCTTGTCCAGAATAGTCGCAATATGATAGGCAATGGCCTCACCTTCACGATCCGGATCCGTAGCCAGAAATACTTTATCCGCTTTCTTCGCTTCTTCCTTCAGCATTTTAATGATTTTTTCTTTGCCGCGAATTTTAATATACTGTGGTTTGAACCCATCTTCGATATTCACGCCGAATTTACTTTTGGGTAGATCGATAATATGCCCGACCGAAGCCGCGACTTTGTAATCTTTACCCAGAAATTTATTGATCGTTTTTGCTTTACTCGGTGATTCAACAATAACCAGGTTTCGTTTTTCAGTTGCCATTCCCAGATTTTCCATTCCTTTACTGTATCAAAAAGAATAATTACTTACCTGCACAATAAGGCATTCATGAATCAAAGTCAATGCCCTGCCATGGTAAAAAGTTTCAAAAAGATTAAAAATTCCGTGATCAATGTAAAATTGTCGGGTCCTGATTTGAGAAATACCCCCCACGTGAAGAATGGAAGCCGTCCTCGAACAAAACAGAAGCAACGATGGATTTCATATCTTCCAGCGAAAGTGAAGATTCACCCGCGATCAATGCTCTTTCAACGAGCTTTTCCAGATCGTTATCACGTATCACACCCAGATGGATCAATTGGATCAGGTAACTATAAGCCTCAGGAGTGATAACCAGCTGTTCCAGTTCAAACTGGCCGAACAGCTCTTCCTGATCTTCAAAATCCTCCTCCTGGGCGATTCCATTTCTGACACCGCGCAGATGATTAAAGACCCACGAGAATGCCAGATTTATTTCATTTTCGGTATAGCCGCGCGAAGCCAGATCACCCGAAAGATCAACGCGATCCTTGCTTTTTCGCTCCTGGTGCAACTCGCCTAAAACGTATACAATTATTTCAACAATTCTTTCCTGCATCTTTACCCGGCAATGGTTTTTTATCAAAGTAAATAAATCAAATTTTAAAAGCAAACCGTAAAGTCGCTGAAAGAAAATAATCGGATAATTTATTCCGTTTTGTGTCAGGCCATACAAAATAGCAAAAAAAAACCCGGCATAAATTTTTGCCGGGTTTTATCAAAATCAATTCTTAATCACAGTAAATAGTACGGTCGTATTCCATTTCAATATTACCGTCTTTTTTAATCACGACATGTGCCGTTGTTGTACCGTCAAAGCTAACCGTTGAAACATACGGACGGGCATCGACAATAATTTCTCCCGTAGGACATCCGCCACCGGCAGGTACTTGAAAGTCATTGTACGTGTAAGCCAGATAATAGTGGAAATTGGTTGTAAATCCACTGACCGTTTGCTGGATTTTGTAATCATAAAGACCGGAACCGTTTAAGGTATAAACGGAAGTATTAAGGCCCGTGATATTCAGATCCAACTGATAAAGCAATTCCAGCGTACCGTTCTGCCCGAACTCAGACAGATCAAAATTGCCCATCAGGTCCATAAGAAAATTCATTTCATCCGCGCCGGTCGGTTCCTGCTGCGGACTTCCGCCGGCCAGGTACTGGTAGCGATAATCGAAATCCATGACATACCCACCATATTCGGTGCTGCCGACCTGATGCCACCAGGAGCCGTCATAATAGGTTGTGTCCTGCGGCGCCGTTGGTTTTAAGGCAAATCCCTGTGCAATATCAGAGAAAGCCAGAGCCTGATCCGTGGTGATATCAACATAGATCCTTGCTTCCTGCGGAGAATTAAACACCGTCTGATCACTCGGGTAATTCACTCCGTTGTTACCTGTAGGACCATCTTCATCATCCTTTTTACAGGCAGAGATCATCAAACCGAGAAACAGAACGGCTAAAAGTGTTAACTTTCCAGAAAAACGAAACATAAAACCTCACATATTTTTTTGGTTTATTAGATTACAAGTAAACATTCAACAAAAACAGTGCCAAAAAATTTTCAGAATAAACGACCATTTAAAGCGGTTTTTAAATCCAACTTCAACAGTGTGTCGCTTTTAGCCAACACTAATATTTTTTTTCTGTATGGTTATAACAACAGTTCAATTAAAGAAATCCCGGCTAAATAAACTGTGATTTGAATCATCTTTTACTTAATCGGACGAAGGCCGTATATCTTCAATCACCAGCTGCAATTTTTCCCGACCATTCCATGTATTAATCCCCGGCTTGAAGGCGATATCATAATCAGCACCCAGCCGGACAAAACGACTCTGCTCCCCCTGCCTCCACCAGACGGCTTCAAATACGTTTCCGGACAGCTCAAAGAGCAACTTCAGGTGCAAACCGTTACTCATCAGAATAACATCTTTCAGCCAGGCACCACGCAACATCAATACAGGGTCGGGATTCCCTTCTCCGAAAGGTCCCATTGCTTCAATCAGTTCCACCGTCGATTTGTTTAACTGATCGGCCGCAATAACACTGTCTATGGTTAGATCCGGGGTCAGGTCATTATCAGAGATAACCGTATTGGCAAATCCGGTGAACTCCCGAATAAATTCCGTAAAATACTCTGCAGCGACAGTCACTCCCGCCGCCTTTTTGTGGCCGCCGTAATTAAGGAACATTTTATTGAATTTCGTCAATGCTTCCGTAATATTAAAGCTTTCTATACTGCGCCCGGACCCTACATAATTTCCATCGGCATCGCGGGTAAATGCCAGCGCCGGACGGTAGTATCGCTCTTTTAACCTGCCGGAAATCAGACCGATCAGTCCCGGTTCCCAATTTTCATCAAAAACAATCAGCACGCGGTTTTCCAGCTGATTGTTGTCATCAATATCCTTCTCGGCTTTTTTAAGGCATTTTTCCTGTGTTTTCTGGCGCTGCTGATTTAACTTATCCAGAGCCTTTGCCAGAGGTGCCGCCTCTTCCAGCGACCGGCTGAGCAACAGCCGCAGTGCCAGTTCGGCCGATTCCAGACGACCGGCCGCGTTAAGTCGTGGCCCCAGATAATATCCGACCATCATCGGTGAGATGGATTTGCCAAGCACCCCGCTGATACGCTTCAGTTCTACCAGACCGGGCCTCTTCGTGCGAGTCAGGCTCTGCAGTCCGAATTTTACAATCGCATAGTTTTCGTCAATTAACGGTACAACATCTGCAATGGTTGCGATAGTCAGCAGGTCCAACTGGGTGATCATGAACGATTTCCAGTCGTCCTCGGCGAACAGTTTTTGTCCCAGTGCATGAAACAACTTGTACACAACCCCGGCGCCGCATATTCCGCGAAACGGATATTTCGAATCTTTCCGGTTGGGATTCACCACGGCCAGCGCTCCGGGCAATTCCCCTTCCTTAACGTGATGATCGGTTATAATGACATCCATACCGTTTTCATTGGCGAGATCGACGGCATCATTCGAAGTAATACCGTTATCCACGGTAATCAGCAAGTCTGTTTTATCATCGAGCGCCTGCTGTACGGAGGGAGGGCGCAGACCGTATCCATCCTTTTCCCGGTGCGGCAAATAAAAACTGACGGGATACTGAATTTTCTCAAAAAACTTGATCATCATCGCAGTAGAAGTAACACCGTCGACGTCGTAATCACCGAAGACGGCGATTTTTTCGCCGGCGTTTACGGCACGTAATATGCGCTCTACCGCTACGTCCATGTCTTTCAGCAAATGCGGATCGTGCAGCCGCTCCGACAATCGGAATTTTTCAAGGTGATTTTCAGCCAGGCCCCGGTTTTTTATCAGCACCTGAACGAGAGGTTGTGTATGGTCTTCATTTAATATATTCCATTTCTTAAGCGGCAGAGACATAATCGTATCCGTTTCCTCTAATTGGTTATCGTTCGCGGCACTTTTAATTCACGCAGAAAGGGTGATGATTCTCTATCTCGACCTCCCCGGTTGCGAACGGCAGTGAATATCAATTCGTTTTTTGCCCGCGTCATTCCCACATACAGCAGACGTCGCTGCTCTTCCATCTTTTTTGAAACAGGCCGGTCGTCGTCGCTGTCTTCACGGCTGGCATGATACGCCGGCATATTTCCGTCTTCCATTCCCATCAGGATAACCTTTTCAAATTCCAGTCCCTTTGCCGCATGATAGGTCAACAGCGAAACCGCATTCAGATTTTCCAGATTATCCTGCGACGAATTCAATGATATCCGGGCCAAAAATTCGGGGATGGCCTGTTCATTCGATAAGCTGTCGAATTCTTCCGTCATGATCAGCAAACGGGTCAGCAAATGTTCACGGGCATTGTAACGTTCGTCAAGTTCTTTGTGCTGCTGCAAGGCATCCACCAGTTTTGATGCCTCCTGTGAGAAGCTGTCCACGAAGGCATCACGGATCATGGAATAGGGACTGAGCAGTTTGCGTACTCCCCCCTGGAAAAATATCCGGTCTTCACGGGCCGTAATATTATTCTCAAGAAAATTTCCAAGCGCCACAAATTCCAGAAACATTTCCAGAGAGGATTTCGCCAGCAAACTTGACTTAATAGCATGCAGACGACGGTAAATTTCATTCAAAACCAGCACATCATCCAAAGCCCGGTGACGAGTACCCGCATCCAGTCCGAAGCGATCCACCAGAGCGTCAATCGAGTTTTTCTGCTGCGGAAACAGGTTGCGGGCCAGGGTCAGGGTATCGAAACGGGGATTCGACAACCTTTTTCCATCCAGCTTGCGCGCCGTACGATCCAGAATCGGAAAATCGAAAGCATATCCGTTATGGGCAATCAGTATGTCATTGCCGATAAATTGTATCAACTGCGGCCAGAATTCTTCGATGGTCGGCTGACCTTTTACATCATCGTCCGAAATGTGATGTACTGCCCGGGCTGCATCGGGTATGGGTATGCGCGGATCGATCAGTGATTGCAGTTTCGCCGTAACTTTCCCTTTCTCCACCCGAATGGCGGCAAATTCCACAATCCGGCAAGTGCTGACATCCCTCCCGGTCGTTTCCAGATCGAAGATTATATACGAATCGAAGTCGGCGGTGAAATTCCGTCCTGCAATAAATTGCAGCAGCTTAAACAATGCGCTCAGGCTCCCCCGGCGGACGTCATTTTTCAGGACGTAGACAGGAATCAGCTGTTTACCCTGCAATTGTTCCAGCGGCTCAAGTGCCAGAACGGCAGCATTATCCGAATCCTGTCCGGGTTCAAAGACAACAATCTTTTTTTTAAGAATCTGGTTTAAGAGTTCTTTGGCAAGCCAGGCAATTTGTCCGTTGCTGTGCCATACCTGTATCACATCAGCCTGTACCAGATAATCCGGGTTAATCGTTCGGCAGATATCAACGTCTTCCATCGCTGTCGCATGACGGGCAAGATAGGAAGTCTGCTCAAATTCCGAGAAAGATGCAATCTCCCGCACAAAACGGCTGAAGATATAAAAATTTTTCAGGTTTACCAGGTTGCCGATTTGCTCAACAAGTTCCTTGATTTTTATTCGGTCATCAAAAGCGATACGTTGGGCCTGTTCCCGGTAAAAGGCATACAGCGCTTTTCTGAAATTGACTTTATTTCGGGCGGTATATTGTTTTATCAGCAGGTACAACGCCTGTCCCAGCACCCGTTCCGAAAGCTCTTCCAGTGAAACATAGTCATCCGGGTCGCGCACAAGGCGCAGATACAGTACGATGCGGTGTACCAGTTCGTTATCCATCAGGCTGCGTCCGGAAGCGATCTGGTAGGGGATTGCCCCTTTCAGGAAGCGGTTTTCAAGTTCATTCCCGAAGTAATGAAAGGGATAAATGACAGCTATTTCACTGTAATCGCTGCCGCCCGCCGACCAGTCCTTTATTTGTTGTACGATGAAATTGATTTCGTCGCTTTCGCTTGCAAAAAAATGAGCCTGTACCCGGTCTTCCAGATGATGAGACACCCGCAGCGATTTATTCGGCTCTATGCGATCGGTCGTTGCGATGATTTCCTGCGCCTGCCGAAGGATTCTGTCTCCGCTGCGGTAATTAATATCCAGAAAGAACGCTTTATCGATACCGAAATCGTTCATGTAGCGCTGGATGTTTTTCGGGCTTGCTCCCCGCCAGGCATAAATGGACTGATCATCATCAGCAACGACAAATATGTTACGATGCTCGCGTGCAAGGGCGTGAATTATTTCATACTGCAGCGGATCCGTGTCCTGAAATTCATCAACCAGTACGGAGCGGTACAAATGACCGTATTCTTTTCTGATGTCTTCGTTTTCGGAAACAAGATTATGGCAAAACAAAATAATCTGATCAAAATCGATAAGATTGTGTTTTTGCAAATGCTCCCGGTATTCCGCAAAGCGTTCGGCGGCAAACGTGGACAGAGGTTTGCCTTTCATCTGGTGATTCGAAAATGAGAGCAGAATGCCTCTGATTTTATTTTCAATATTCTCGCGGATAAAAGGAGCGGAAAGTTCACGTACCAGCCGGCGTTGATATTCCTGGTCACAAACCGAAAAATGGGGGGACAAACCCAGTCTGCGGTGGTAGCGCCGGATCATATTCAGGGCGAAACCATGGATCGTGCCGCAGTTAATATCCCCGGCTTCCGCGCCCAGCAATTTTCCCAGCCGGGTTTGCAATTCACCGGCTGCTTTATTGGTAAAGGTGAGGGCAAGAATTCGATCCGGTACTTCCTTGTCGTTTGCAATAAGCCAGGCTATGCGTGCCGTCAGCAATCTGGTTTTACCCGTACCCGGACCTGCCAGAACCAAAACCGGTTCGAGGGGCGCTTCCACCGCCTGTTTTTGTTTTTCATTAAGGGATTTCAGGAATTCATCAAGCATGCCGTTTCCGCAATGTAAGGGAACAGATTATTTGTAACCGTTTCACCGGCCGGTCTGAAATTCGCAAACTAATCAGATTGATGCAAATAAGATATAACTATTTCCCTTTGAAAAATTCACCGGGATTCATAGTGTTAATGGATAGCCCGGCTGCCCGGTATTGTTTGAAGCGGTCGCGGCTTTTTTCCAGGCGGGCCAGATCGAATTTCTCCGCAAAGTCTATCACTCTGCTGAAATTTGAGAACTTTTCCATCGGCAGCGGATCGTTCAGGATCAGGTTTTCTGCGGACGGAAAAGCATCGTCCTCTGTGCTGATGATTACCGGTTCTTCCGGTATTTTATTATTCCGGTCAAAAATCGCATGGGGAATAAAACTGTTCTGCTTCCACATCCACAAAAGTCGATCATAGGTTTGAGCCGTTTCCTCGTTCCCAACATACAAAATCACTTTCTGCCCGGCCATGTAACATTTTTCAACGATATCACAGACTATGCGCTGTTTTTTATTTTCCGTCAGTGTCAGAAAGGTTATTTCCGCTTCCGCCATCAGTACCTCTGCCCGATTTCAAGCCGCAGTTCAATCATGGAATGATTTTTTCGTTCGCCCAGAATTTTTGTGAACGGCATTATTCGATATTGTGCCCTGACACCCAAAAAATAATTCGGACTTACCGTAATATCCACACCACCGCCGATGTACCCGCCAATAGTAAACCGGTATTCGTTTTCGCGTTTAAAGCCATCCGGGGTGCGGGAGAACTCGGGAAAATTCATGCCGTAAACCGGCCCCACCGCTCCGGTCAGAAACGGACGAAAACTTTCATCCATATCCTCTGCAAAAAATCGTCTTTTCACCGTAAACAATGCATCGAAAATATAAACATTATTCTGTTTATTCAGCGTAACCACGGAACCCGGGCCGTAATAATAGTCGTAATAAGTAAATTCTTTTGAATCGCGCAGGGAAAAGGCATTCACCGTAAAACCGAGATGGAATTTCGATGACAGCGCCCAGGCATAAAAGCCCCCCAACCCGGAACCCAGTTCCGCCATGGTAAAAACAAAACCCCGCTGGTTCTGCACCGGTGTTGAATAATGGTCATTATCCTGTGAAAACACAGGTGCGCTGAGCAAAACAACTAAAGATATATTTACAATTTTTTTAATCAGCATTTCAAATTACTCCTTCCTGCTGATAGCATAATTTCAGTAATGAAACCGGATGTATGATTTGTATATTTCCCGGCAGCATTTTTGTTCCGTACTTCAATTGAATTATGCAACCCGGATTACCGGTAACAACGAATTCGGCGCCGGTTTTTTCGATGTTTTCCATTTTTCGTTGCAGAAGCTGCATCGAGGCATCATAATGCGTCACATTGTATATGCCGGCGCTTCCACAGCACCAGGTTGCCTCCGGCAGTTCCCTGAATTCAATACCCGGAATGGCCTGTAATAACTGACGGGGCTGGGCGCTTATTTTTTGCGCATGTACCAGATGGCAGGGTTCATGATAGGTTATCTTCAACGGGTGTTGCAGTTTCGGAGGATCCCAGCCGGAAGTTACCAGCAATTCGGAAATGTCCTTTACCTTCGCTGTAAATTGTTGTGCCCGATCGGCATATTCAGGGTCATCGGCAAGTAAATCATTATACTGCTTCATGAACGATCCGCAGCCTGCCGCATTTACGGCAACAAAATCCACCCTGGCCGCTTCAAATGTATCGATCATCGCTTTTGCCAGTTCCTGCGCCGTTGCGCGGTCCCCGTTATGGCCGTGCACCGATCCGCAGCATTCCTGTTTTTTCGGAACGATGACTTCATAACCGTTTATTTTCAAAACTTCGGCCGTATCGCGATTCACATCACTGAAAAAAACGTCCTGTACGCAGCCGGTCATTACACCGACACGAATTTTTCTTTCCGGCTTTTGCGGAATAATTTCACCCGCAACGGATACACGTTTCGGAACGGGCGGGGCAATTGCGGCAATTTTATGCAGTTGTCCGGGAAACAGTTTCAATATGCCGGATATTTGTACCAGGCGGTCCAGCCGCAGCAGCTGCACCAGGCGCAGTATTTTCCCGAAAAAGCGTAACCAGGCGCGGTTTTTGAATACCGTTTTCAGGATGAATGTCCGCAGCAACGATTTTTTACCCCGGGCCTGCAACTGATCGTCAATGTGAAAGCGTGCCGCTTCAACCAGGTGACCGTACTGAACTCCGGCGGGGCAGGCAGTAACGCACGCCTGACAGTCAAGACAGAAGTTAATCGATTCAATATAATTAGCGGTGATATCCAGCCGGCCTTCCGCCACTGCCCGGATCATCCTTATGCGGCCGCGGGGCGAATGACGCTCCATGCCCGTCAGCGCATAGGTGGGGCAATCCGGCAGACACATACCGCAGTGCATGCATTGAATAATCTGTTCATACCCGGGGAGGATGCTGCTGTCAAAATAGTTGTCGTTGCTGTTCATCGGGAGGGATTATCCTTCACGGGCCGGAGCGGAAAGATTTCCTTCACATTTCGGCGCCAGTGAAAAAATCTTTCCCGGATTCAGTACATTATTCGGATCGATAGCCTGTTTTATTTTGCGCATTATTTCCATAGCCGGTATTTCAATCATATCTTCAAGAAATGCCTTTTTCGCCAATCCGACCCCATGCTCACCGGTTATCGTTCCGCCGAGCCTCAATGTTTCGTTGTAAATTTCATGAAATGCCTTTTCCACCCGTTGCAGCTCTTCTTTATTTCTTTCATCGGTAAGGCAGGTCGGATGCAGATTGCCGTCTCCGGCATGACCGAAATTGCCGATCTGCAGATTGTATTTTTTGGAAATCGCCTCGATTTTCTCGATCAGTGCAGCCAGGTTGGACCGCGGCACCGTTGCATCTTCAAGAATGGTTGTTGGTTTTACACGGGCCAGCGCCGAAAAAGCCGCACGACGTGCTGTTTTCAACTGCAAGGCATGTTCGTCATCACGGGCAACGACAACCTCCGTTGCGTGATGTTTTCGACAGATGGCCTCTACCTTCTGTGCTTCTTCCGCCACCACCTGCTGATGACCGTCCACTTCCAGCAAAAGCAGCGCACCTGCATTCCGCGGCAAACCGATGTGGGTAAAATCTTCGACGGAGTTTATAACCGTATTATCCAGAAACTCGACCGTGCAGGGAATAATGTGATGAGCGATAATTTCCGAAACGGTTTCGGCCGCATCGGTTATTTTCTCATAATAGGCGAGCAGGGTTTTTGAAGTTTGTGGTTTCGGAACCAGTTTTACCAGAACTTTCGTAAAAATACCCAGGGTACCCTCGGAACCGACAATCAGATCACGTAAATTATAACCGGCGACATCTTTCACATTTTTGCCGCCGTTGTGTATCACTTCCCCGGTGGGCAACACCATTTCGATACCCATTACATAATTTTTCGTCACACCGTATTTGAGGCCGCGTAACCCACCGGCATTTTCGGCAACGTTTCCGCCGATTGTGCAAATTTTCTGGCTGCCCGGATCAGGGGGATAAAACAGCCCCATTGCTTCAACCCTGGCATGAAGATCGGCTGTGATTACACCCGGTTGCACCCAGGCGGTCAGATTATCCGCATCCACTTCGATGATTTTATTCCAGCGATTCATCAGAAGTACCACCGAGTTTTCAACCGGAACAGAACCTCCGCTCAGTCCCGTACCGCTGCCACGGGGAACCACATGAAAGTTTTCTTCATTGGCCAGCATCATTATGGCGGAAATCTGTTCCTTATCGCGGGGCAATAAAACCGCTTCCGGCTGATGCTCGATCATCGGCGTGCCGTCGTAGGAGTGAACCAGTTTATCTTCGGGACTGTCCAGGAAATTTTCCGCACCGACAATTCCCCGCAGTTTATCCATTGTGCTCTGTTCCATATCCGGGCCTTTTTTTATTCAAATATACTGCAACCGAATAATCCAATCAAACAGCCTGTGGCGTGAAAATTCTCATTGTGAAACAAAAAGAGGATAAATACCTCATTCGGTCCGGCGCTGTTGAAAAAAGTTGGCTTTCGTTAACTTTAGTAAATTCTGAACTTAACATTTAATACGATAGCTCTATGCACTATTTTATTTTAAAATTTTTAAACAACCCACGAATATAAGAATAGAGGCATGAATGAAACCCAGGGGGATTTCGGAGGCACCGGCAAACAGGGAAGGCAGGTGCAACCATGGAAAGGTTGATAAGAAGCGACCGGCAGTTCATTAACTTCATTACCTATATCATCATTTCTTTGTTGTTGATGTTAACCGATTATCTCAGCGCTTTTGATTTAATATCCGATGTGCAGAGCGATTATCTGGTCTATAAATCTGCGACCGAAGGATATTCCGATCTGGAAGTTTATTGCTGCTGTTCAAACTCGGAAATACAGTTCATTGTCGATGAGAATAACTTTAA
This sequence comes from Calditrichota bacterium, assembly GCA_024277055.1. Classification (GTDB taxonomy): domain Bacteria; phylum Calditrichota; class Calditrichia; order JAJRVZ01; family JAJRVZ01; genus JAJRVZ01. The sequence goes on along the minus strand of JAJRVZ010000192.1, from coordinate 9,065 downwards.
GGCGGAGATCGAGGCCAGCATCGTATTGCGCGACCCTGACGGCAAAACAATTTCAGAACAATTCAAGCGCTATGAATTTTCTGTGGATAATTTCAAACAGACTCTGGAAACCAGAGCCATTCATATTCTGAAATTCGGATTCTCCATTTTACCGGGTAATTATCAGGTATACATTTCTCTGCGCGATGTGATAACCGGTCAGGTAAAAAACAGTACGATGGATATTCGGATACCTGATTTTTCAAATGTGCCGCTTGCCCTGAGTTCACTGAAATTGTCGAACCGGCAAAATAAGCAGTGGCCCAATGTCCGGCATATTTTCAGCTTCCGGCAATCGCGCGTTTTACTTTTTTACGAAGGTTACTATGACACTAATATCAAAGAAAGCAATATAGAAACGGTATATGAAATCCTGGACTCCGATGGGAACCCGCTTAATTCTTTCCGGGAATCCGTTCGTCCCTTATCCGTGCGTCAGGGTTACGCATTAAATTTTTCAGTCGCCGCTCTTCCCCCGGACACCTATACCCTTAAGGTGACGCAGAAGTGCAAGGGGCAAACCGCAACTTCCAGTACTACGTTCAGTGTACTGCAGTCACCGATTGATCTAAGTTTTAAATCCTATGAACAGGCACTCGATGAAATAAGTCTGCTGGCCAGCGCTGAGGAGATGGAAAAACTGGAGGAAATTCCGGTTCATTTGCAACAGCAGGCGTTAAACGATTTCTGGAAAAAACGGGATCCGGACCCGACAACAGATATAAACGAATTAATGCTCGAGTATTACAGGCGCATCGAAATTGCAAACCGAACCTTTTCTTCCGTTGCCGGAATTGGTTACAAATCGGATCCGGGAATGATTTATATCGTATTCGGAACGCCCGACCTGATTGTCAATTTTCCTCCAAACGGCCGGGACGGCGCGCGTCAGGTTTGGCGCTATAAAAAACTCAATCTTCGATTTACCTTTGATGCCCAGAACAGCAGACAGGCGTTTTGTTTGAGAGACAGAAATTACGTTTATGCCAAATACCTGAATAAATAGTTAACCGGTTTAAATCGCAAAAAGGGCGTTACCGTCGAGCGCCCCTTATTCGAATATGGATTCCCTGCCCGTTTATTATTTATTTAAAATCGTTGACAATATCTCATAATGCTGTTTCGTTAGAGATTTAAGTGCAAACAGGGAAATTCCCCGTGCATGGCCCTCGAAAGCTTTTTCCACACTTTCTTTCAAAACAGTAATGTCATTGACCATCAGTCCACTGTATAAACTCGTATTATGTTTTATTGATTTGATTCCGGCTTTGGTATATTGCTTGATCCATTCCGTATTCGCCAGGTAGAATTTATTGTACAGCATCGGCATTACGGCATCCAGCTGCCATTCCTGCCATTGCTGGCGAACATTTTTCCAGTTAGGAAAAACCGCTGCACTGGAAATTTTGTTCTTCTCACGGATTGACGGAATGAGTTTATTATTTACCAGATGCGTGACCTGATCATAGCGAAACTGTATCCAGGCGCCGTTCATTGACGGATCGTTGATTTCCAGCGGATCAATGCCCTGTTGTGTTTTGAATTTTGAACGGCAGGTATCGCAATAACAGTAATCATATTGCGGATATTCTTTATCCTGTACGATATTGTATTTTTCCCAAAATCCCATTGCTATAATTACATCCGGATACCGCACGTAATCCAGATGTACTCCGTCAACGTCGTAGGCAGCCAGTTCTTTTACCGTGTTCCGAATAAACTCCTGTACCTCTTCTTTCGCAGGACAAAGGAATTTATAATAATCCACATAGGCAGGTTTCGTCAACGCTGATTCGCGCAGGCGGTTCACCATATACCATTCGGGGTGTTTTTTCCGAACAAAATCCAGCCCGCAGGGCATCACCCACATCCACGGATGAATTTCCAGATCAAAATCCCTGGCCAGCGGAATCAGACGTTCCAGAAGGGGGGCTTTGACCGGCAACTGTTGGCTGCCGTAATAAGCGGGTCCGCCGTTGTATACCTCAGGAATAAGCGAGCTTATATTCACCCGTTTTAATTTTTCAAAACGCCTTTTCCATTCATCGTCAGAAGCCTCAATATCCGGCGTGATCCATACCCAGTTTTTCTGCTGTTTTTTCACTTCCCCTGCCCGTCCGACGGTCCCGAAAGCTGAAAGTGAAAGCATGGCAGCCAGAGTGGTTTTTGTACTTTTATCTATGAATTCTCTTCGGTTCATATTTTTCATCTTTCAAATGATTTGACAGAGATTAAATGCAAACTTTCGTGAATGCAATTGAATTGCATTCAATATTTTTTAGTCATTTCAGCAATACCATCCGGCGCGTCTGTTCCATGCCGCCGGAGACTACCGAATAATAATATATTCCGGACGGAAATGTCGAAAAATCAAAAACAAAATTGTGCTGCCCCGCCGATAGTTTCTTTTCCATCAGCGTTTTCACTACCCGGCCCTGAATATCCGTTATTCTGATGCGGGTAAATCCGGCATGGTTCAGCGTAAAGGATATCCTAGTCTGAGAATTGAACGGATTAGGGAAATTTGGATTCAGCTCAAACCCGCTCAGCGGTGATTCCGGACTGTGAATCGTTGTAGGTGACAGTAAATGGGAACCGATGGTTTCAAGCAGCGGTTGATCGGTACCAGATTTATCCTGACCTAAAGCCCAGATCATCGCCCCGGCATACCCCTCGGTTTTGATCCATTGACTTTTATGCCGTACCGATACCGTGTCGTCGAAGGTTATTAATCTTGTACCGGTCGTGTTCGTCAGCCAGGGAACCATTGAGACGGCATCCCAGTGATAATTCCAGCCGCCGTTTAATTTCGGAAGAATTTCATAATAGCGGTAATCGGTTACCGGTCCACTGAATGAGGAATACAAGGCGGATGAAAAGAATTCCTTTCCGTAAAAGGGAATTCCGACCGTCAATTGATCTTTTGGAATACCGCGTATTCCGTGTAAATAATTCATAGCGACATCAACGGCACCATCGACATCATTGGAAGGCTGAAACAACGGCGCGTTGTGTCCGGAATGTGAACTCCAGCCGCCGTGCATATCATAGCACATGGCATTGAACCAGTCCACATGCTGCCTGAGATAATCGTAATCCTGCCACTGCCCGCTCCAGTTGCCGGCCGGAACGGCCATCGTGATCAGCCATTCGGGGTTAACAAGATCGAATTGCTGCCGGACATCGTGAATAAGTTGTGACAACCCTGTTCGCTCTGCCGGATTTGACGGAAATTCCCAGTCAAAATCCGCTCCGTCATACTGATTGGTCTGGATAAATGAGATTAGATTGTCAATAAAAAATGCACGTATGGCCGAATCCGCGGCAACACCGGCAAAACCGCCTGAATTACCCCAACCGCCGAGAGATATCAGCACCTTCACATTATTCTGATGTGCCAAAGTGTTTAGCTGAGGATAAACCAGTCCGCTGAGCGGTAAAATGTTTCCGTTTCCATCCGGCCAGGCAAAGGCATGGTTTATATGGGTAAGTTTATCGTATTTCACCTGGCTCGCCGGAAGTACACTTTGCATCCAGCCGGCGTAGTACCCGATAATTTTTTTCTGTGCCCGGACGGGTTGATGAAACAGACAGGCGAAAATGCAGATGCTTAAAAGTATGCGCATGGGGTGGTCCCGATTTAAATGTTGATCGCTTGATTATATTTTCACATCTTGGTATCTTATTTTGGGTGATAGAAAAACATCACGGATACTGAGGTATCCGGTAAAAAATATAAATGAGAGTTGCCATAAATGTACAGACGTCTGAGAAAAAGGATTGTCTAAACATACTAAAAATAATTCGCTCAAATTATTAGTGCTTTGGCAACTCTCATTTTTTTGTTTCGTTATTTAATCAATAACATCTTACGAACAGAATTGAATTGACCGGCTGTCAGTTCGTAATAATACACACCACTGGCCAAAGCCGAGGCGTCAAACTTCACATTATAGGTTCCAACCGGTTTATGTTCATTTACCAGGGTCTCTACCACCTGTCCGACCACATTATACACCTTCAGCGTTACCTTGTCCGCTGTTTTCAGGCTGAATGAAATAGTTGTACTCGGATTGAACGGATTCGGATAGTTTTGATCAAGGTTAAAATTACGGACAACCCCCGTTTCAAAAGTTTCCTCTACAGATGTAGGAACAAAATCGGTTTCGGGAAGCGGCCAGACCGGAACCCAGTCTTCAGCGCCACTCACTTGGGTGATGGCATAGCCCCAGACATCCGTCGCCGCTGTTCCGGTACGAATCTGTTCGAACCATGCGAAAAAGCCGATATCGTTTCCCGTGGTTCCGTTCAGAACATCTGCATCGATGGTTGCCATATATCCGGGATCCATATCCACATTACCCGATTCAGTCAGAAAAGGATATGCTACATCATCGGCAAACATGGCTGTTGTCGGTTCGTTCATAAATGTCGGAGTGATGATCGTATTTGATTGCGTACTGTTCCATGTATCCCAGAAATTGGTGATCGTCGAAGGCCAGAAATAAGTATTATTCATAACTTCAACCTTACGCAAACCTTCAGCCGCTGCGGGATCGGAAGGATTGAACATGGCGGCGTTATCATTGCTCAGTGGTTGCAGTGCGATGACGCCGTAAGTTGTATCCGGATTCCACAGATTGTCCCACCAGGGATTTTCGGTCTGATCGACTCCTCCGGAGTAATTGGCATAAAAAACGTTATCATTTATTTTCGCATCGGTAACATTGAAAATGAAGAAAGGGTTTTTGAAGGTATACAGAACCTTATTGCCGATAAACTCAAAATAGGTTTGATAAAATTTTGTTACCGGCGCGGCAGCATAACCGTTAATACACAGCATCGTGTTGCCGACAAAACTCATTGAATCGGTATACGCTTCACCGGGCCAGGTATTCCGGATAACCTCACCGACATAGTGCTGGTTCGGATGAACCATGTTACGGAAATAGCTGTTTGAGACAAAAAAATCATCCCAGTTGCCGTTATAACCGATGGCAAAACCAAGCCAGCCGTCGAATACGCAATTGTTGACGATCAGCCGGACGTTGTCAGCGGAAACCTGAAAAGCCTGTCCTGCCGCATTGGCTGAATTATTGGTTGCCAGTGCGAGAAAATAAATGTTCTCGAATGTTCCGCGAATCCCTGTACCATTCAACGTAAAAATGTTTTGCGGAATGGTTCCATCCTGTAAAACAGCCGGTTGAATACACGGAGGCCTGTTGGTGACTGCATCCGGTACGCCGACAACCTTGATATCGTGCGTCGCCGTAATTGTACCGGTTACTTTGTAGGTCGTATCCAGAGAAACCAGACGGTAAACATCGTGAGCCTGTTCTCCCGTAGCCAGGGTGTCGGCTTCAATAATTTCGTTCAATGGTCCCTGGGTAGCGTAAATATCCAGAGATGTTTGTGCGATGGTTATCCCGGAAGTGCAGACCAGCATAACCAGGACAACAAAAAACAGCGTTTTCTTCATGATTTTTTCCTTTTAATGATTAGTGAAACAAATTCGATAAAATTTAAATACCTGCAATTTCCTCCTTTCCGTTTTTTTTTGATACTTACTACCTTTAAAAAAATCGGGCATTCGCACCTCCTTTCGAATTTTTTTACTGGTTTTCTACATTATTTAATTTTGTTAAGTAGTCCCTACATCCTCCAGCGAAAACCGATCTCGCCGGTCAGGCCGTACACCTCTACGGTGTTCGGGATCTGCGGATATTTTTGCAGCACGCTTTTGTCTTTGGCATTGTTCAGATTACTGACGTTGCCGTACAGTTGCACGCCGTACCACGGGAGTTTCTGACTGAAGGAGACATCCCAGCGTTCATAAGCTGCCGTACTTGAACGCAATTGCGGCCACTGACTGACTCCGGTGAATACGTCATCCTGATACAGCACGGAAAGACGAATGGAGAAATCCCGGTAATCATAACCAAGCGAAATATTTACGATATGATTCGGTTGCAGTAAAAGGCGATCCGTAAATGATGTGTCGATATTCGTTGCGCTGGTTGCCCCTGAATACACAAAGGGATATTCCGCTTCCGATTTCACAAACGTGTAATTGGCATTCAGCACCAGTCCCTTGAAAGGATTCGGCAAATACCAGAAATGGGTCTGCCAGTCGAGTTCAATTCCCCAGTTATTTATGGTGAACGGGTTATTGATAAACGTACTGATATTGTAATTCAGCTGGGTTGCCGGATTCTTGTTGGTTAAATAATAGGGTTTGGCATCCAGACCCGCTTTGCTGAAACGCCAGGGATAGATCAGATTGTCAATTTGTTTTAGGAATCCGCCTATTGTGAAAAATCCGATTTTGTTTTCCGAAAACGTAAAGTATACATCATAGTTTGTTGATTCCGATGGTTTCAGTTTATAATTATTCCAGGCCAGCGCCGCGCCGGTCGTTACATCAATCCGTGGGATAATAGCCCTGTAATCCGGGTAGGAAATGGTATTCGACCAGGATACCCTGACATCCATCCAGGTAAAAGGTTTGTACTGAATATTCAGATTGGGCAGTAAAAAAGGGTGACTCACCGTTACCGTTGTATCTGTGGAATGGTCGTAAAAATTGTAGGAGAACGGCGTCTGCTGTCCCCGTGTGCCGGAATAGGTGGTTTCCAGATTCTGGTATCTTACGCCTGGGATTATCGTCAGTTTCTGGCCGACATTGATGGTCGCCATGGCGTAGAAGGCTGACATCACTTCATCACCACCGTAGTTGTTGGTATTGGAAAGATAATTATTTCGTGCAAAGGCTTCTTTGGCACCGGCTTTGGCAAACTCGTCCGTATTGTCCTGTGCGAATCGGACAAGGCTTTGCAGAAGTCCGTAATTTATCGGATTGTACATGGTATAATCCCCTTCCAGGAAAGTACCGTAGTCAAAATCCGGGTCGACAAAAAAGGCCAATGGTATGGAAGTCGGATCATTGGTCGGTATTCCAAAATGATCAATAATCAACTGAGTCGCACCGCGCGCGCTGGGTGAAACCAGCGTAGCGTTGGTGGTAAAGGCTTCGGTTTTAAAAGACCGTTTCTGGGTTCTGTATTTTCCACCAAATTTGATGACCGAACTGACATTTTTTGACAGATTCCATGGAAAATCCAGATCCAGAGACCAGGTCCAGCTGCGTTCCTGTGAAAAACTGTTGCTGGTCATCAGAGTGTTCAGTTTTGTCTTTGTCGAATCATGAAAGGCCGCACGAACAACAGTCTGCGGGTCCAGATTCGATTTGTTTGCAAATTGATTAATCCCTGCAGGGGTCTGGTAAAAAGTGACCGTCCAATCATCGGGATTATCCGATTCCGAATAATTGTGCGATACATTGAAATCGGCATGAATAAAACCCAGTTTCTTTTCAAAATTCAGTGTATTACTGAGCATATTCAATGTACTGTTCGCGTAATCGAATGAGTAGATATGCTGATTTGCATTGATATTAAAAACTTCGCTGCGATTTTGAGTAATTGTTTTACCCGAACTTAAAAAATTTCGAAACCTGATTATTCCGTCTTCCAGCTTATAATCAAGAACCAATGCTCCGTTCAGGCGGCGACGGTCTCTCGGAATATCCCTGAGGCTGATCGACTGCGTGATATAATTTACCAGGTCGTTCGATTTATTCGAATAAGTTGCTCCGAATTCATTGGAGGAAAGATTCCGACGCTCAAGATTCGCCTGAACAAATACGCCGAGTTTTTCATCGAACAGACGGCCCTCGAAGCTGGGCGCAATCTGATAGTTATTAAATTTGTTGTTCGCGTTGGATAAACCCGTGTATCCTCCCTGAGCCATTATATGAAATCCGATTCCTTCCTGGCCGCCCTTCGCCTCCCTGATTTTAAAATTCACGGAACCACCCAGCATATCAGCATCCTGATCCGCCGTGATCGTTTTTGAAACCTCGATTCCCTCCAGCATGGTTGAAGAGATCATACTGAGATCGGCGCCGCGGTCATCCTTATTGGAAGAAGCCATACGCATGCCATCGATAGTGATGACGTTATATTTGGGCGCCATACCGCGAATAACCACCTGGTTTCCTTCTCCGCCCACCCGGGTGATCGAAACGCCGGGCAGACGCCGGATCGATTCGGCTGCATTGGCATCGGGTAATTCCTGTATTTGCGATGAAGACACTACATTTTTTATCGAATTCGCCGAACGTTGCTGATTGATTGCCGACATTTGACCTTCTGCCTGGGCAGTTACGACAATCACATCACCTTCAATTACCTGGTATTGCAGCGATATATTTTGTACCAGGTTTTCATCAGGCCCTGCTTCGATTTCAATACTTTTATCCTGATAGCCTATATATACTACTTTCAACCGGTAATTTCCCGGGGGTACGTTTAGAATCGAGTACTCACCGCTAAGCGTGGTTGCCGAACCGATGGCGGTTCCCTCCAAAATCACATTGGCGCCGGGCAGCGGTTCTCCGGTTGCCGCATCCGTCACCAGTCCGCTGATACGCGCATTTTGCGCCACGACAATTCCGGATAATGCGGCAAAACTTATGACAAATAAAGCTCTTATTTTTGCTTTCATATTTTAACCCTCCGATACTCAAGGTTTCAGTTTTTTGATGATGCTCTGACCAGCTGCTCAATCGCTGATATAATATGCAATTTCGTTTGTCCGCGCGATGCGGCCGCAGCCTTCAATTTTTCGAAATCGTGCTCAATCATTTTTTCATCCACCGGAAGATTATATTTTATTCTTTTTACAGCCGTCAATCCTATCCCGGCCACAGCCGAAAGATCGGCAGAGAGTGATTCAATCTCTCTTAACACCGGCGATCGTTTAATAACCGGAAGCAAGTTTTTATGATTTTTTTGCCAGCTCAGCAAACTGTTCTCAATCTTCATTTGCACACTATCGTTTTTGGCAGGCGCCTGCAACCATTTCATTACCGCGGACGAAAACTCCCTGGCAACCCGCGATTCCGGACGCGCCGCGTCTACTACCCTGGTCAGCGGTGAGTAGGAAGTGTATGGACGTTTTCGACC
>JAJRVZ010000191.1 GCA_024277055.1 Calditrichota bacterium | reverse complement strand
GAACCACGGATCCCAATCACCAGCTTGAAGGGTTTTCGACCAATTGTACGGAATGCCACAGCACCAATAACTGGGGAGACGTGACCTTCGATCACAGTCAGACGCAGTTCCCGCTTACCGGAGCACACCAGAGTGTTGCCTGCGCAGACTGCCACACCAGCGGTTACACAAACACACCGACCGATTGCTGGTCGTGCCATGAAACGGATTTTACGGGTGTCGGCGATCCGGATCATGTCGGCAACAATTTCTCCCACGATTGTACCGAGTGCCATACGACCAATAATTGGGGTGAAGTCAGTTTCGATCACTCCAACACCAATTTCCCGCTGACCGGCGCCCATAGTAGTGTCGCCTGCGCCGATTGCCATATCGGCGGTACCTATAATAATACTCCGACGGATTGTTTCTCGTGTCATGAACCGGATTTTGACAACTCACAGAATCCCAATCATATCACCAATAGTTTCTCGCACGAATGTGTGGATTGCCATAATACCGATGCGTGGTCGCCTTCGACCTTCGATCATGCCCAGTTCAATTTTCCGCTGACCGGCGCCCATCAAACCATCCAGTGTATTGACTGTCATATCGGCGGCAATTACCAGAATACGCCCAATGACTGCTTTTCCTGTCATGATACGGATTTTAATAATACAAGCGATCCCGATCACCAGTTCAATCAGTTTTCGCATCTTTGCGATGACTGTCACAACACAACGGCCTGGACACCGTCTACTTTCGATCATCAGCAGACGAATTTCCCGCTGGACGGCGCACATGCCCAGCTGCAGTGCATCGATTGCCATGCCGGAGGAGATTATAACCCGTTGCCGACCGATTGCTGGTCTTGTCATGAACCTGCTTTCCTGAATACAACCAACCCCAATCATCAGCAGGCAGGGTTCTCTCACATTTGTTCGGATTGCCACAATACAAACACGTGGAACGATGTGGATTATGATCATTCAAACACCAATTTTCCACTGACAGGAGCACATATCTCGTTGAATTGTATCGACTGCCATGCAAACGGTTACCAGGGAACACCGACGGATTGCTGGTCGTGCCATGATCAGGACTACCTGAACACTGTTGATCCGAATCACCAGGCGGAAGGGTTCTCCCATGACTGTACGGAGTGTCACAGTACTGCGAATTGGAGTGATGTATCCTTTGATCACGCCCAGACTAATTTTGTGTTGGATGGTGCTCATGAAATGCTTGCCTGTCAGGATTGCCATCTGAGCGGGTACACGAATACGCCGACGGATTGCTTCGCCTGCCATGAAACGAACTATAACAACACGACGAATCCGAACCATAGTTCCGTCGGGTTTCTTACACAGTGCACGGAATGCCATAATACAACGACCTGGAATGATGTAACCTGGGATCACGATTCTCAGTTCTTCCCGATCTATTCGGGTAAACACAAAGATAAATGGGATTTTTGCGCCGATTGTCACGTTACAGCCGATGCCTGGACACAATTCGAGTGTATTTTTTGCCATGAACACCGGCAATCGGCAATGGACAACGATCATCAGAATGTTACCGGTTACCAATACAACAGTGCGGCCTGTTATGATTGTCATCCGCAGGGAGATGCACGGTTCTTTTTAAGATTGCAGCGAATTGACAAGTAACGGAAAACGGACGGAAATTTTGATTATGAAGCGGAGATTGAAGTAGAAATAATGATATCTGAAAACATAAGAACAACTGTCAGCCGGGCGGCGGTACGGATTCGGCTCAGAACTTTTTTATCAATTGTTTCCCGGGCAGAGGAAAATACGAATTGATGTATGTAATGATTATTGTAATGATTTCAGTCATGAATTTGACGGCACAGGACATTAAAAATCCGCATTTGAATGTACCTGAGGATTGCAACCAGTGTCACCAGACAAAAGGCTGGCACAGTATTGAATTCGATCATTCACGGACGGAGTTCCCTTTACTCAACCGTCATGAATCAGTATCCTGCCGGGAGTGCCATGATCTGCGTGATTTCAGCCAGGTGCCTTCCAATTGTGCAGCCTGTCATCTGGATATTCATCAATCGGATGTCGGAGTGGATTGTGCGCTCTGCCACAGCGAGCGGGGCTGGCTGCTGTTCAATCCTTTCGAAATCCATAAAAATACCACCAATCCTGTTCTGGGGCGGCACATAAATTTTGATTGTGAGGCCTGTCATACCACGCAGCAGGTGGGGGAATACCGGCAGTTGAGCTCTCAATGCATCAGCTGTCACGAGCAGGAATATCTGCAAACATCGAATCCTGCGCACGCTTCATTCGGTTTTTCGAGCAGGTGTGACGATTGCCATCAGTATACGGCCTGGCGTCCGGCCGGCTGGCGCGAACACGATACCCGCTTTTTTCCGATATTCAGCGGCGAGCACAACGGTACCTGGGATGAATGCAGCGATTGCCATATTAATGCAAATGATTATCGGGATTTCAGTTGCCTGAACTGTCATGAACACAATAAATCAAAAATGGACGATGAACATGACGACGTTTCCGGATACGTATACGAAAGCCGGAGTTGTTTTAATTGTCATCCAACAGGAGGAGGTGGAGACTAGCGTGCAAGTAAAATTATGGATAAGATATATTGCGCTGTTCTTCTTAATTATTTCCGCAGTTTCAGCACAGGATGTGAGCACCAAACTGTTCCGGGTAAAATATTTATCCGCGGAAAATGTGTATATCAATGGGGGACGTGAAGAGGGTTTGATGGTCGGGGATCAGCTGCTTATCATCAGGGACGGTAAATCGGTTGCCAAACTGGAAATCGTTTACCTGGCCGATCATTCGGCTTCCTGTAAAATTATAGAGAAAAAACTGGAGATCAAACCGAAGGATAGAGTTAAAGTTCTAAAAACGGTTAAACGCCCCGATAAGAAACTCACCGAGGAAGAACAGAATAGAGCCCGGGAATTTGTTGCAAGACGTACGGCACAGAAAAAGACCCGCTGGGCAAAGGTGAGCGGTCGAATATCCTTCCAGGTCTATGGCTGGCAGGATAACAATATATCCAATATGGATTTTAAGCAGCCGGGTGCACGGCTTGATTTGAAATTGCGAAAACTCTGGCGCAGTGATTTCAATTTCTATTTGAAAATGCGTTCCAAATACAACAACCGGTCCCGTTCCTTCAGCCGGAATGCTCCGGCGAACGAATGGCTGCATCGGGTATACAAACTGTCGCTGACCTATGAAAGCGAAAACCGGCCGTTCAATTTCCGGGTCGGACGGATTATCACTAACCAGATAAGCGGCATCGGGTATATTGACGGTGCGCAGGTTGAACAAAAAATTAGCCGCAACCTGAAGGTCGGGGCCTTTGCCGGGACTCAACCGGAATGGCGACGCTCCGAATTCAGTACCGATATTAAAAAGTTCGGTGGATTCATCAGTTACCTTTTTGGTGATTTTACAGGAACCCGCTACGAGGCTACCCTGGCCGCCGCCGGCGAGTACGAACTCGGGGATATCAGCCGCGAATTCGTCTACTTGCGCAACAGCCTGTATTTTGGCGGCAAAATCAGTGTTTTTCAAAGTATGCAACTGGATGTCAATCGTGACTGGCGCAAAGAAGCCACCGGTAAATCAATCCAGTTGACCAATTTTTATTTATCGGCAAATTACCGGCCTCTGAATTGGCTTTCGCTAAGTCTTGGCTATGATGCGCGGCAAAGTTACCGCACCGCACAAACCCGTTCCATTCCCGACAGCCTTTTTGACGATGCCATGCGACAGGGTATCCTGGGCAGTATCTATTTTCGTCTGCCGATGAACTTTCGTCTGAGTACCAACTTTACCATGCGCAGCCGGGACGGAGATGTTTCGAATACCTATTCCTATGGCGGCAGTATCATCAACACAAATCTGCTGAACCAGAGAATTTTGTTAAGCCTGCGATTTATCGGCTACCAGAATCACTTCAGTGAAGGGTATAATCCGTCTGTCTCGATCGGCAAGGCCATCTGGGGCGGACATCGGATTAATCTGTCCTACGGCAATTATACCTATACTTTCTCAGACGGCGCCAGGCAGACTTCCAATCAGTGGGCCAGTGTGGAAGCGGATATTTCGATTATTCAGAGTCTGTACTCAACCCTGGAGTATGAATATAACTGGGGTGGAGACCTTGTAGGGCATCGGGCTTTTGCCGAAATCGGGTACCGTTTTTAAAACATTATAGTTCCATCGTTTGAATAAATGGTAATCGGATAAATCAGTTCCCGCAAAGGCATTCGAATTAAACGGATGCCTTTTTTCGTTTGCCCCTGTTTTGAAGGATCGTTAAATTCCCGGTCTGAATTTGGAGAAATAGCTTGAATCTGCATCCAATAATTGTTCATTTCCCGATTGCCCTGCTGACTACGGCGGCTTTGTTCGAATTGCTATCCTTTTTCTGGCGCAGGGAGGAGTTGGGAAAATTCGCCTGGTTTCTGATGCTGACCGGGTTCATTGCCGTTTTTGCCGCTCTGTCATCGGGTGAACAGGCCGGGGAGGCGGCAAAAAGTATCGGCAGTTTGCAGGCCGTTTTGCACGATCATGAAAAAGCTGCGGAGTGGGTAAGAAATATTTTCGCAATCATTCTGCTGGTAAAATCATTAGCGTTGTTTTTTGCTCATGATTCCACACAATACCGGCTGGCCATATCTCTGCTGCTGGCGATCGGTATGTGGTTCCTGGTACGAACCGGCGATCTTGGCGGTAAACTGGTATTCGAGCACGGAGCGGGTGTCGCACCGGAACTGATTATTCGCAAATAAGGAAAGTACTTTCATGAAAGCCGATTTCGATTGCATTCCCTGTATGATCCGACAAACCATTGATACCGCCCGCCTCAGTGTTAATGACGAATTGCAGCGACGGCAGATAATCAATAAAGTGCTGCATTTTCTTCAGGAGGCTGATTTTCAGACCAGCCCTCCTGAACTTGGTAAAAATATGTATAAGATAATCAGGGAAACGACCGGCAACAGCGATCCTTTTAAAAGCATTAAAAAAAGATTCAACGATTTTGCGATGAACATGTACGACAGCCTGAAGCACAGGGTTTATCTGCACGCGGACCCGGTGCACCTGGCGGTTAAACTGGCCATCTCGGGTAATATCATCGATTTCGGCGCAGGAGACCAATCCCTTCAAATCCAAAACCTGATGAAGAGAATGGAGAATCAGGAATTTGCGATTAATGATTTTATCTCTTTTCAGGAGGATTTACTGCGCAGCAGGAACATACTATACCTGACGGATAACGCGGGTGAGATCGTCTTTGATAAACTTCTGATTGAAGTGCTTCGCCGTTTTTACCCGGAACGCAATCATAAAATCACTGTAGTCGTGCGGGGCGCACCGGTTATTAACGATGCCACCCTGGAAGATGCCCGTTCGATCGGACTGGATAAACTGGTACCGGTAATCGATAACGGTGATGATGCGCCGGCAACACTGCTGCACAGGGTATCCGAAAAAATGATGAAGCTTTATGAACAGGCGGACCTGGTAATTTCAAAGGGAATGGGTAATTTTGAAACACTGGACGAAGAAAAGAAACGAATCTATTTTCTTTTGAAGGTGAAATGTTCCGTGGTGGCCCGCTCCTTGAAGGTACCGGAGGGCAGCCTGATCCTGAAGAAACAACAGGCATAATTGAACAAAAATACGGGGAACGAAATGGACAGGGAATTGCAGGCGGCTGCAAAAACCGCATTGTTTGATTGTATGCAATTACGAAAAAATGAAACGGCGCTTGTCGTAACGGACAGCGATACCCTCGAAATCGGAGAAACGCTGTTTGAGGTGGCGGAATCTTTCGCGTCGGATTCAGCGCTGCTGGTGATACCGACACGAACGGTGAACGGCAAGGAACCGCCGACCGGTGTTTCCGAAGCCATGAAGCATTTTGACCTGGTGATCTGCCCGACGCGTATGTCTCTGACACACACAGATGCCCGTCGAGCGGCCTGTTCGGCCGGTGCCAGGGTCGGTACCATGCCGGGCATTACAAGGGAAGTGATGATCCGTACCATGAAAGCCGATTACAGTGCTATTGCTGCCCGAACCCGGAAACTTTCGGCCATTCTCGACAAAGCCAAAACGGCCCGGATTCTGACACCGGCGGGTACGGATATCTCGATTCCCATCGATGGAATCACGGCCATCTCTTCAACCGGACTGGTAACCGAACCCGGCTCCTACGGCAATCTGCCGAGCGGAGAAAGTTTTCTAATGCCGGAGGAGGGCAAAGCTGAAGGCGTTTTCGTCGTAGATGCCTCATTCGCAGCCATTGGTAAAATTGAAGAGCAGCCGATCAGGATTACGGTGAAAAACGGTTATGCCGTAAAAATCGAAGGTGGAAAAGAAGCCGCGAAATTACGCGAAATGCTGGAAAGTTTCGGTAAAAAGGGGCGCAACCTGGCCGAATTGGGAATCGGCACCAATGATGCGGCGCAGATCACCGGCGAGATTCTGGAAGATGAAAAAGTAATGGGTACCGTTCACCTGGCGCTGGGCAATAATATCAGTATGGGCGGAACCTGCAATGTCGGTATTCATGTCGATGGTGTTATGCTCGCCCCGACTGTGGAGATCGATGGTGAAACAATCATGCGCAACGGAAGGTTATTACCGGATATTTGAGCAGCACCCGGGGCAGGGAAATCCCGGCCCCGTCCGTAAATCCGTTATGCGGGCGGAGTGGTTTCTCCTGTTAAGTCCTCACTGAACTTTTTTTAAATTCCGTGATTGCCTAAATTTACCCCGTCGGCTTTTATAAAAGAGGAAAAAATGCGCTTTATTTTAATTATATTATATTCGGTATCCGTTCTTTCCGCACAGGATATGGATAAACCGACCATCGATGATATTTTATCCGTGAAAACAATGGGTGATCTGCAACTGTCTCCCGACCGCCGCCAACTTGCTTTTCGCCTGACAACCCCGCTGCTCGATGAGAACCGTTATCAGCGCGATATTTATGTAATGGAAGTGGCATCCGGTAATGTCAGGCAGATGACTACCAACGATGCTTCCGACTATGGTCCGGTTTGGTCGCCGGATGGTAAAAGTATTGTATTTATTTCCACACGGCAAAACGGAGCACAACTGTGGAAACTGAATATGGACGGCGGCGAGGCACAGCAACTGACCGATCTGCCGCAGGGAGCCGGGCACCCCGTATTTTCGCGGGACGGCGGCAAAATAGCGTTTCTGGCTACTGAAATGGAGTATTTCCCGCCGCAGGATCAGGAAGTATACACCGCTCTGGAAGACCGTGGTTCCTATAACCGTATCTGGGTGCTGGACCTGGCTACAAAGGAAACGGAAATGATTACCCGTCAGCCGTATCTTTTCCTCGATATGGACTGGTCGCCGGACGGAACGCAACTGGCCGTCGCTTTCGATACGGTCGGAACCGACGCCGTCAGTGAAGATCATTATGTCGGGCTGCTGGATGTGGAAAACGGAGAACTTGAATTTCTTACCGAAACGGGACGACAAAACAACCATCCCCGCTGGTCGCCCGATGGCGATAAACTGGCCTGGATCGGATGCCGAAGCAAACCTTACGGTGCTTATCTGACGATGACCGATGTGTGGATGTGGGACAGGGAATCCTCGACCATTACCAATTTGACCGGTCCGGCGCAGATTAACATCGGCGACGATGGTTCGCTGGCATCGTTTGCACCGGTTTGGAGCGCTGACGGATCGGCTGTTTATTTTTACGGTGCTTCCGGTGCGGCATCCCATATTTACCGGGTCGAACTGTCAGACCGCGTTGTTTTGCAGGTTAGCAATTGCAATACCGAAATCCATCAATTCGCACTGGATATTGCCGGAGAAAAAGTATATTTCTCCGGCAGCCGGGTAGACCAGCCCTATGAAATTTTTTCGGCAGGATTTGGAGACAGGATTTCACAAAAGCTTTCCGATTACAACCATTTCTGGGGCAAATATCCGCTTTCAGGAGCGGAAGAAATTTCATATCCATCAACGAATGGGTATATGGCACACGGCTGGTTGATAAAGCCGTGGAATTACAGCAAAACCAACCGTTACCCGCTGGTGGTCGATCTTCACGGCGGCCCCGCCTGGCGCTGGGCAAATGCCTGGGGCGGCCGCTATCTCTGGCATGTCTGGTCTTCGGAGGGGTATGCGATATTTCTGGCCAACCCGCGCGGTTCGTCAGGATACGGTGAACGTTATCTGCGCGGCAATTACAAAGATTTCGGCGGCGGTGATCTGGAAGATGTACTGAACGGTGTCAATTATCTTGTCCATCAGGGAATAGCCGACAGCGACAACCTGTTTGTAACCGGATACAGTTACGGAGGGTTTCTGACCAATGCCGCCGTTTCCCAAACCGACCGGTTCAATGCCGCCGTTTCCATCGCAGGAGCCTTCGATTTCGTCAGCAACTGGGCACAGACAAATCCTGTTCTGATGGAAGTTTATTACGGAATGCCGTGGGAAAACCCCGACGATTACGCCCGTTCACCGCTCAGCCGGATTGAAAATATCAAAACGCCGATACTGCTTATCCATCCGAAAGAGGATCGAGCGGTGCATTATATGCAAGGGGTGGAATTCTTTACTTTTCTTCAGAAAAGAGGCGTACCATCCGAGTTGCGCATCTACCCCGATGAAGGACACAGCATCAATCAACCGGATCATATGCGGGATTACCTGCAGCGCACCTGGGAATGGTTCGAGCAGTACAGAAAAGATTGATTCACAAACCGCCTGTTTTGGATCGAAGAGTCCTTTTCCGGTATATTTAAAAGAAAGACATCAGGTATAAACATGAGAAAATTATTGTTCTATTTATTTTTGTTGGTAATTCTTGCCGCGAACGGCTTTTCGGAATCCCGCATCGGATTTGCCGCAGGCGGGGGAGCCATCTACCCCGGATTCCAGCAGTCCAGTGTATTCGGCAGCAGATTCGGCGCCGGTGCCGGCTTTGAAATTTTCATACGGCACGGTTTGATGGAAATAAGCCCGGAACGAACCCTGCAGGCCCGTTACATGGTTCGCAGCTATTTCAGTGATACGGAATTGCCCTATGTTGAAGATATCCGTTTTACCTTCAGCTATTTCTCGGTGGATATTTTTACACAGGTACTGAAACTGGGAACATGGCCGCTCTACGCCGGCGGCGGAGCCTCCCTGGTGAATGTCAGTGGGGCAAAGGATTTTACCGATATAACCGAATCGATCCTGATGCCGGAAATCTTCGTTGGTATTGAATGGCCGGTTGACGATGATTTTAATCTTTTCAGTGAGGTGCTGATTCAGTTCGGAGAGTTCAATTCCGACCGTGATGTATTGCCGGTTACCGGCATGCGTTTCATGATCGGTGGTACCATGTTTCTTTCGCAGGTGGAATAGTGATGGATGCCGAACATCTTTTCGGGAAAAAAAAGAAAAAGACGGAACCGGGTTCCGGGAAAAAGATAATCTTTGTTCCCGAAACGATTTATGGTGAGGCAATGGTATATCCTTTCCAGTCGGGATTATGTGAAAATCCGTTTGAAATACGATTTGCCGATGCCGTCAGGTGCGGTCAGGCTGTGATTGACGGAGAAGTGGACCTGGCACTGATCAGTGCCCTGGATTATGCCTCAAACAAGCAATCCCTTAAAATAGTACCCGGAGTGTCCGTCACCGCCACGGCAGCCACCGGTTTGCAGCGACTTCTTTTCAAGAAAAATTTACAACAATTTAAAAACGTATCCTTGCCCGCGGGATGGACACAGGAAGCGACGATTTTGAAAATAATCATGCAGGAGAAATACGCCATGACGCCGGATTACCGGGTACGCAAGCAGCAGAAAGAGATCGATTTTTCAACGCATGATGCCGCACTGCTGTGTAACGAAGACTCATTAAGGCAAAGTTATACCGATAAGAGTTTTTTCGAATTGGAGGAAGAATGGCTGGATATGTGCGGCATGCCGCTGGTCCAGTATTTCTGGGCGGGCAGGGAAGCGTTCGTCGGCTCTAAGGAGATTGACTTGTTGAAAACCGCAGCGCTGCTGGCCCGAAATCATCCGGAAAAAATTGCCGGACAGCGTTCGGAAAAAACAGGAATACACTGGAGTATCTATCACGATATTCTGACAAAAGCAAGTCATTTCGGATTTGGTGAACGCGAAGAAGATGCGCTGACGGAATTTTATCACTTCGCCTTTTTCTTCGGTTATTCACCCTTCATCCCTGAATTGAATTTTTTTTAAAATGCAAAGGAATCCCTGGCTTAATAAAACATGACGGTAGAAGAAATCGGAATTAAAATATCCGGAAAAGCGGATTTATTTCTCTTTATGAAATATATTTTATAGTTTAAACTAAAGAATTTGAAATAAAAACGGATTGGAGATAATCATGTCGGATCTTACCGCTGTAATTGAAACCGGTAAAGGCACCATTCGTGTCCGGTTGTTTGCCGATAAAGTGCCGATTACCGTTGCCAATTTTGTCAATCTTGCCAAACGGGGCTTTTACGACGGGCAACACTTCCACAGAGTGATCGATGATTTCATGATTCAGGGCGGTTGTCCCCTGGGAACGGGCACCGGCGGTCCCGGTTACCGTTTTGAAGATGAGTTCGACCGTTCGCTCGTGCATGACAAACCGGGAGTCCTATCGATGGCGAATGCGGGGCCGAATACAAACGGCAGCCAGTTTTTTATTACGCATGTTCCTACGCCCTGGCTGGACGGAAAACATACCGTTTTCGGTGCTGTTGAAAGCGACTCCGATCAGCAGGTCGTAAACAGCATTGTTCAGGGTGATCCGTTGGTGAAAATAATTATCGAAGGCGATACCGGAGATCTGGGGACAGCCATTAAGGATGAACTGGCTGAATGGAATGCCATTCTGGACAGAGAATTTCCGGCCTTAAGCAAAACAGGATTGTAGAACGGGGACAGGGAATAACCGAAGTAGCGACGCAAATCCTCTGGTTTATGGATATATTTGTCTATCTAAAAAATGGACAATTTATTCCGGGAAGACGTGTAGCTGAACTTCGAAACTAAAAAAAAGCAAAACCGTACATCAATAAGCCGGTAAACCGATTAATTGATAGACAAACGCAGAATGAACCGAATTATTCTTTATAGCCTTCTCTTTAAGTTTTTCACCGTTCTCACCGTGCAGGCAACGACGATTCACTATCACATCGGCTGGGAACAGGCTAACAGTCATTATTTTAAAATATCGGTCGAGGTGAGCGAACCGGACTCACAAATTTCGGAATTCAGGATTCCCGCCTGGCGTCCCGGTATTTACCTGATGCAGAATTTCACCCGAAATGTTTTCAATGTGAAGGCTGTCGACGGAATTGGTCGTATATTGCCGGTGACTAAAATCAATAAGGATACCTGGCGGGTGGAAAACGGTTCGGTAAAGCGCTTTACCTTCAAGTACGATTACTACGCTCGCCAACTGGATGCAGGCGCCAGTTATCTTGCAGAGGAAGAAGCATACATCAATCCGGTCAGCTTGTTGATGTATCTTCCCGGCAGGGAAATGCAGCCCGTTACACTTTCACTTCAGCATCCGCAGGGCTGGCGCATTGCAACAGCAATGGATGCCGATGAAAAGAGTCGGTTTACCGCGGAGAATTATCATGAACTGGCCGACAGCCCGATCCTGATCAGCCCGGATTTTAAGCTGCTGGAATTTGCAGAAAATAATGTTTTGTTCCAACTGGCGCTGCAGGGAGAAATCAATTTCGATACGGATTCACTGGTTAATGATGTGAGTAAAATCGTACGCTCACAAATGAAAATCATGCAGACGGTACCCTTCAAAAGATATCTGTTTCTTTATCATCTGGTAAATAAACCGTTCGGGCATGGAGTGGAGCATAAAAATTCCACCAGCATTGTTTCGGGACCTTCATCCAACATAAACAACCGCACCTACCGTAATTTGCTCGGCACCACTTCCCATGAGTTTTTTCACGCCTGGAATGTGGAACGAATTCGTCCGCAGTCCCTTTATCATCCCGACTATTCGACCGAAGCCTATACCGGCAATATGTGGTTCTTCGAAGGCGGCACCAGTTATTACGATGTGATCTCACGCAGCCGTGCCGGCATGCTGGACAGACAGTCGGTATACCGCCGTCTGGCAGGTAATATCAACCGATTGCAGCAGACATACGGCCGTAAATTGCGCAGCGTATATCAGGTCGGACTGGACAGCTGGGGCGATGAATTCAAAAGTCCGCCGCATACGGGAATGTCCTATTATCTGAAAGGTTCGGTGGTTACCATGCTCCTTGACCTCGCCATTCGCAGAAGAACGGACAATGATAAATCACTGGACGATGTGATGCGTTACCTGTATGAAAAATATGCGGCAAAAGACAGGGGGATGCCGGAGGATGGTATTCAAAAGGCGGTTGAAAAAATTACCGGACAAAGTTTTCATCAGTTTTTTTCGGATTTTGTTTACGGCACCAAAGAGATCGATTACAATCGTTTTCTGAATTATGCCGGATTGCAGGCGCAGGTCGATTCGGGTAAAATAAGCAAAGCACCGTATACCGGAATATCAACTTACGAAAAGGACGGTCGGGTTACGATCCGTAGTGTGATGCCGGAATCGCCGGCCCTGTTTGCCGGGATGGACATCGATGATGTGCTGGTTTCCGTAAACAGTCGAAAAATTACACTACAAAATGTTCAGGAACTGATAAAAAAATACCAACCCGGAGACACGCTGACATTTACCATTATTCGGAATGGCGGCATGCAGAAACGAAATCTGATTGCTGCCGAACCGGTATATTTTCCGGTTAAACTTATTGAACTGCCGGAAGCCGGCACATCGCAAACCGTGATTCGGGAAAGCTGGCTGACAGGAATGAAGAGTGAATCTGAAAACTGAAAATATTCTAACCCGATATTCGAATTTAAATAACGATTGTTAAATTACTTGAATGCTTTAATAATATTTCTTAAACTTTAAACAAACTTCAAATAGCCTAGTTAGTACTACGAACGGAATGACATCGCCTATCAGCCGGAACCGATGAACGCCACTGCGATATTTGAAAATTCATTTTAGTGATCGGGGAACAGGTAATTTTACTAACAACTTCACTAAAGGGAAGTGAAGTTAATTGCCGGAAAGATGAAGGAGGTGAGGCCTATGATTGTAACACCATAGAATTCATTGATTTATAATCATTTGAAAAATGGGAGGCTGAGAATGAAAAAATCATTCTGTTTGTTTGTGACTTTAATTCTTATCATTTTAATTATCTCCGGTTGTAATAATTCAGAATCAGTTATCAATTCAATTAATCCCGATGCTGTAAACAATGATCAGGCCGGACTCCTGAAGGGATCCGGTTGTACCACTATTCAGGATGGGGTGATACTGTATTCACCCGGTCATTATCTGGAGGGTCAGCCGCTGCCGGTTGGATATGATCCTTATGGCTACAACTACCGGGCTCACATGTTTAAAGGCTCCTATGCGAATGTGTACCTGGGTCGTGCGGGATATCCGCCCTACGAAGGTGATGACGATACTTATTTAGCGGAAAATCCGGGTGCTGCCGGTCACTGGGCCTGGCCTTACCGTGATATTAAACTGGTTATGAAATGGAACGATGCCTGGTTGTCATACAAGGATTGTGACGATGACGGTAAACTGGACCGACACTACGGGTTCGCTTCCTATATAGGCTCCGGTGCATGGGAGACCAATCACATGAAAGGCGGATCGGGAAGGGACAGCTGGACATATTTCACCAAAATAATTGCAGTACCGGACGATGCGGTAAAGAATGGTAATCTGTGGTACACGGCAGACGGTGTGGAAATCGGACCGGTTCTCTGGGGTCAGTTTGCTGTGATTCAGGAAGTTGAAAGTGGGGAAGGTGCGACCTACGTAAGTCCGGCGGGTCCCGGGTTCGGCCACTGGTAATAGATAACTTTTTGATTGATACCTTTAAAAAACAAAACGGCCCGGAGCAGCCCTCCGGGCTTTATACTCTTGCCGAAATTGTTTGTTATTATGTATTTTCATTCATTATTATCAAATATATCATTCTGAAACGAGAATCGGTTGACCGCTGCTTTTAAGCGATAATACAAATACGGCAAGGTCTGGAATATACAAACCGGAATCATGATCCCCGGCGGATATGGAAATACCGGTTACCTGGTTGCAGAGATACTTTTGCTGGAAAGCGCTATTCGGCCTGTCATCAGCGGAAAATAATTAGTTCGTTTGAAAATTATGCCAGCCATGAATTCACCGTTTTATGTGTTTTTCGTAAGTCGCTATCCATTTCCCGGGAGACATTTTTTTCACCAGTTCACCGATCAGTTCAAAAGGAATATCTTCAGGCTTTTTGAATCGAATACAGCTTTTGCCCATATTCAGTTTAGTTGTGCAATGATTCGGGTACTCGCGGATGAACCATTTCATCAGTTCTGGCTCGGCATAAATGCCCATGTGGTACAGGACGATGAAATTCTTTTGCGAGGCAATATTCAAAAACGGCAGCGGCAGCTCCGGGTTGACATGATAGCCATTGGGATATAGCGAGTGCGGTACGACAAAGGCCGGCATGCCAAAGCCGATCACTTCGTCGAAACCTTGCGGGATATTGTCTCTGATCGTTTGCAGCAGTTTCTGCATGGCCGGTTTGCGCTCTGCAGGTAATTGTCCGAAATATTCTTCAACTGAACCGGCTTCGTATTTCATAATAATTCTCCCTGTTGTCAATTTAAAATAACCGCAAAAAGTTAAAGGATATTTCATGACTAAATTAATTCCGCAAATACGCATCAATTTCCAGGAAATTGTTTAGCCATAGTCAGATTGTCCTGAAAAGCGTAATTACAGATATGAATAAATATCTGATCAAGCAGTGGATGGAATGGAATGAAGGGGGTGCTAAGTACACGGAATACCAACTTGCGTTTTTGGTTAAAGACCCCGACAGTTCCCAACTCAGTGATGTTTTCAGGCGTAAGCTCAGCCTGAACGGTGGCGACGAGAGCAGCAGCAAAGTAAGTCTTCATTTATAATTATAACATCATAAAACCGGGGTTTTGGGGTTTTGGGG
>JAJRVZ010000190.1 GCA_024277055.1 Calditrichota bacterium | reverse complement strand
GCCGATTAAATCAATAAGACCGCCTAAAGATGCTTTATCAAGATTCGGGCGGGCATATACTTTAGGCAATATTCCTTTTAGGGTAGGGTTTTCCTTTTCAAGGGCTTCCATCGCCATTTGACGCCGTTGTCCTCTTGAAATACCGCTGTAGACCAGGGGCAGTTCAACATTATGCAGTGCATCCGCGCGGGGCAGAAGATTAAATGTCTGAAACACAAAGCCGATCTTTTTGTTGCGTATTTCAGCAAGATCATCGTCATTCATCGTACTGACATCTTTATCGCTGAGCAGGTACCGGCCTTCGGTAGGCGTATCAAGGCAACCGATGATATTCATCAGGGTCGATTTGCCCGAACCGGAAGGGCCCATAATGGCCAGGTATTCGTTCGGCTCTATATTCAAATCAATACCGCTGAGCGCTTGAACTTCAACCTCTCCCATTTTGTATATTTTTTTTATTCCGTTTATTTCAATTAACATTTTTTTCACCCCCGTCTTCCTCTTTTATCTCGATCAGGTCGTCGTTTTTCAGGGTACGGCTCACAACGCTGAACGGTCCGGTGATAATGGTATCATCTTCTTCGAGACCGGAAAGAATTTCATAATGTGTGTCATCTGAGATGCCCAGTTTAACCGGTTTGGCAACGGCGTGGTTATCTTCAACACAAAATACGACTTCCACCATTTCATCTTTTTTATCTTTCTTCTCATCTTCCGTACCATCGGCTTCCCGGCTATCCGCATGTTCCTCGATACCTGTTTTACGTTCAAGCTTGCTGCGTTCCCGTGCCGTTACCGCCTGAATCGGTACCTTCAAAACATCATTGTGTGTTTCCGTGATAATATCCACGGTGGTGCTCATTCCCGGACGAAAGAGCGGGTTGTAGTCCAGCAATCGCACAGTAACTTCAAAATTGGTAACCTGTTCCTGCGTACCCAGCCCTTTTATCGTGGCGCTATTGGCGATTTTCGATACGATACCCCGGAAAAGTGTGTCGGGAAACGCATCGATCTCAATCTCCGCCGTGTCACCGATGGAAGTGTTAACAACATCGTTTTCATCTATTTCGATAGCTGCTTCCATCCGCGACAAATCGGATACGACCATAATAACGTCTTCCTGAAATTGAGCTCCGAGGGCCATTTCACCTTCTTCTTTGTTCAGCTCGGTAACAATTCCGTCAATATCGGCGGCGAGTCTTGTTTTGGCCAGCTGGTCTTTTGCTTCTTTGAGCGAAGCCATTGCCTGTCTCGTTTCGCTGACCGCCGCTTCATATGCCGCCTCAGCGGCTTCGAAATCCGCCTGGGACAAAAGTCCTTTTTTATGCAGGTCACGGGCACGGATCAATTCGCTTTTCAGTTTTTTCTCATTGGCCCGCCGCGACAACAGGTTGGATTCCGCCCGTTCGACAGAGGCGATATATTGTTCCGGATCCAGTTCTACCAGCAATTGACCCTTGCTGACGCGATCCCCTTCATCCGCATACAGCTTGATGATTTTTCCGGAAACATTGGCGCTGATTTTTACCTGTACCTCCGGACGAATCTGACCGGAACCGCTCACTTTTTGTACGACTTTACCGCGCTCAACTTTTGCCGTTTCAACACTGATGCCCTTTTCCTTTTTCAAAAGATTAACGGCAATCAAAGTTCCGATGAGGGCAACAGCAGCAATGATAATTATTATCTTTTTCATAGATCATTCTCCCGATGCTAACTGATAAATTGTACCCAGTTTATGCTCCAGTTGCGCCTGGGTAATACGGGCGTTGTATTGGGCGGCAACCAGTGTTTGTTCGGCTCGTGTCAGGTTTACCTGTGCCTCGCGGACTTCCAGCGCAGTACCTGATCCGATCCGGTAGCGCTCTTCAGCAAGGCGGTATTCTTCCTTGGCCGCTTCCAGATTCTCCTCATTAATCTCTATAATATCCAGATAGGCATTATAGTTATCCGCAAGCTGTGTAATATTTGAAATCAGGGAGCGTCTGTTGCTCTCATAGGTTTCACGCGTGTTTTTCAATTGCAGTTTTTGTTTCTGAATATTCACCTTATCCTGAAAACCGTTAAACAAATTTACCGAAAGACTCAGCCCGAAACTGAAACTCCAGTTTTTGTCAAAGGTACCGTATACCCGCGACAGCTGTTCATTGGAACGGCTGTAGCGTGCAAAAGCGCCCACATTCGGATACAGGGAACTGTAGGCCCTCGACACGTTTATGTCTTCGGACTCAATCGTTTGCTGGTCTTTCAGAAGTGCCGGATTTCTGTGAAGGGCATTATCGATTAAGGATTCTATATTGCTATAGGCAGGTTTCAGGTCAAGGTCCGGCTTGATTGAAATCGGTGTACCGGGTTCGCGGCCCATGGCCAGATTCAACTGGTTTTTGGAATTCAATACCGCATTTTTCTGGGTCAGTAACTGAATGCGGTCGTTCCCCAGATTTACCTTGCTGCGAAAAACATCAACCTTTGCAACCGAACCCAATTCATACATTTTCTGTGTTTTGTCCAGCTGATCCCGGCTGCGCTGAACCGCCAGTTCGTAAACCTCAAGCAATTTCTGCTGTTTCAGCAGGTCGTAATAACTTTCCTGAACCGATAACACAACATCAAATGTTACTTTTTTCAGATTGAGTTCGGAAACCATCATTTGCGATTTCCGGTATTTAATTCGGTTCCACCACTCACCGCCATCAAACAAATTCTGATTGAGACTCAGGTCCAGATTATTGAAGTTCACTGTAAAACCCGGTTGTGTTATCTCAATACGACGGATAATTGCCTGACCGGTACTGTCAAATCCTATGGGAACATCTCGCAAATCCGTAGCCTTTCCCGCCTCAAATCTACCGGACGATGCACTCAGGGTCAGCGTTGGCAGAATTCCGTTATAGGACCCCAGCACATCTTCCTCGGCCATTTGATTCAGTGAGCGGTTAATGCGCAGCGTTGAATTGGACTCCAGGGCAATGTTGATACAATCGTCCAAAGTCAGCGCATTTTCCTGGGCGGAAATCGAAAGGGAAAAAAGTGCAAATAAAAGAATAAAACGAGTTACAAATTTCATCAGGATGCTCCTGTATTTTTATTATCCTAAAAATCCACTGAAAATATTTTTTACCAAAAGGGTCATCAGTACATAAACGATATACCAGAAAGTCGTAATTGCGTACGATTTTCCGCTGCCGAATTTATAAACGATTCCCAGCCCGACGGACCACAAAACTATACGCCAGATGGAAAAAATGTCCACGGCATTCAGAATTCCGAACAGCCAGGTATTGGATTGCGAATAATCCATCAGAACGGCCAGGCTGGTATAAACATGAATACTGTCTTTCATCAGCATCAGCGGGGTTTTGATCAGCAGCTCCGGGATGCCCGCCAGGGAACCCCAGGCATAAACGGCAAATACCTGTTTGAAAGAAGCCTCTCCGCCAAAAATAAAATTTCCGGTGAAAAGGAAAAGTCCGGAAACGACGGCATAGGAGAGAAATATAAACGCGGTTCCGGCCAATACGGTGGACAGTACACGCATGGTCGTTCCGGTTCCCTCATCCATATTTTTAAGAATCTCACTCTTTTGCTGTTCATCGAATCGCTCGGATTTCAGGATTGCCTCCTTTTGCGCTTTCAATTGCACATCGGTAAGCAACAATCCACCGGCGATGCTCAGGACTATCATTAATAATACCGGAAATAACCAGGTTGGTTTTACGGCCTTACGTTCAAACAACGCAGAAGGTTCGGTAAATAATAAAACCGAGTCCTTCATGAGAGAAGACCGGCCGACATCAGCCCGTTGCTCGTCTTCAGTATTCATCTGAATCCTCCCAAAAAATAAAAGCTTCGATCCAACAGGATATGCTTAGAGACGACAAGTTGATAAAAAAGTTTCGCCCCTGTAACAGCAATTGATACAGGTAAAGAATAAATATATTCACTATAAGCAACGGACAAAAAAATCGTACGAACGTCAGAAGAAGCGATTTTTATTATCCAGCAATAACTTCATGGCGGCTTCATGCTCATTGGGAATATCACCTTCCAATATCGCTTCTTCTATAAACTTTTTAATTTGTCCGACCTTCGGTCCGGGGGCCAGACCGAACAGTTCCATTATTTCCCTGCCGTCAACCGGACTTTTGAAAGCCCGCATGCGATCCCTTTCTTCAACCTGCCGGGCTTTTTCTATTACAATCTCATAGTTTTTTAAATGTCGTCGCACTTTGTTCGGGTTTTTCGAAGTGATATCGGCACGACATAACAGCATAAGATCATCAAAATCTTCACCGGATAAAAACAGCAGGCGGCGTAAAGCGGAATCGGTTACTTCTTCATTTACCAGTGCCATCGGACGAAGATGCAGGCGCACCAGTTTTTTCACATAGGCTATATCCTCATTTCCATACTTCATGCGTCTCATGATTGCGCCGGTCATCCGTTCGCCCACAACTTCGTGGCCGTGAAATGTCCAGCCGCTGTTCTCATCGAAACGTTTGGTACGCGGTTTGGCAATATCATGAAACAGAGCGGCAAGGCGCAGGGGCAGTTTATCCGTGTGCTCGGAAAGCTGATCAATTACCTGCAGCGTATGAAAAAAAACATCTTTATGGTGATACTCTTTCCGCTGCTCAACGCCTTTTGTAGCGGAAAATTCGGGCAGGAACCTTTTCATCAGACCTGAATCCTCCAATAGTTTCAGTCCGACGGACGGCTTTTTGCTCAACATAATTTTATTAAATTCTTCCGTGATGCGCTCCTGCGAAACAATAGCCAGGCGCTCCACATTTTTACGAATAGCCTCGAAACAGCTTTTCTGGATTCGGAATTGAAACCGTGCAGCAAATCGCACAGCACGCATCATTCGCAAGGGATCGTCGGAAAAAGTCTGTTCCGGCTCCAGCGGGGTGCGAAGGATTTTCCGGGTCAGATCTTTGACGCCCTTGAACGGGTCGATCACTTTACCCCAATCCTTCGTGCCGATCGACATGGCCATGGCGTTTATGGTAAAATCCCTTCTACTTAAATCATTTCGCAAGTCAGCGGATTCCACCTCGGGTTTGCGGCTGTCGGAGGAGTAGGATTCTTTGCGGGCGGTTGCAAATTCCAGCTTGAAATCTCTGGTCTGAAGCAGACTTGTACCGAATCTGGAATAGGTTACGAGGGCATGCGCTTTTAAAGGAGATTTCAATTTTTTTGCCAGTGCCGGCGCATCACCCACTACCACAAAATCAATGTCGTTTCCCGGCTGACCGAGCATCAGGTCGCGTACATATCCGCCCACGGGATAAATTTCATATCCCGCTTCAGCAGCCACTTCTGCGATCTTTGCAAACAAGGCCGCCGCTTTTCTGTCCGGTTTTAATCGAGTCGTCATAATTCCAATTTACAGAATAATAAAAACGGGGCGGAAACAGCCCCGTTTAATTATAATCATTTAATAACAGTGTACTAATTTAAATGTGACGGTTATTTTATTGCAAGTATCTTCTCATATTGTGGCGGATCGGTGAGTACTGAAATCGCTTCTTTCAGCTGGCGGTCGTCTTTCAGCTCAAAACGTATCTTTTGCTTGGGACCATAATATTTTTCCGCCAGTTCGGACAGCAATGCCCGTTTAATTTCTCTTTTATGATTGCGAATGTCATGCGCTTTTATGGTCTGTAAACTTTCAAGCAGTGCGGTTCCTTTTTCAATGACAATCGAAGGCAGGCTGTGTTTTCGAGCCTGCTCGAGAAAATTATTGAGTTCTTTTTCGCCTTCAATTTCATAATCAAATTCATTTGCCTTTACAAAGTTAAGAAAATCCTCGAACAGCTTATCATCAATTACCAGATCTCCGTTGATCTCCGGATGTTTCCGGTAATATTCAACAGCATAGTTGAAAATGATACTTTTACGCCACAGTTCGACCAGCACCCGGTGTATTTCGTCATCGGCTACGAGCCGGTCGGGAATGATTCCGCCCTTTTCAAATACCTTTCGCTGGTTGGCCGTATAAAAGGCATGATGCACATCACTGCTGTCAGGCCCCGGGGGCGTGCCCTTCTTGAAAAAAAGCGCCTTGTTCCTGGTGTAATCCTGTTTTTGAATGCATCTTCCACTGGGAATGTAATACTTTGCCGTCGTTACTTTTACCTTGGTGTTGTTGTTTTTGTCGATACTGTAAACTTTCTGTACCAATCCTTTACCGAACGTTTCACTACCGACAATGATCGCCCGGTCAAGGTCCTGCAGGGCGCCGGCAACGATTTCTGAAGCACTGGCACTGCCCCCGTTCACCAGCACGGCAACCGGTATATCGGGCAACAGGGGTTTGTGCCGGGTCCTGAAGGCAAACTCTCCTTCCCGGTAACCGCGGGTGGTTACTATCAGGGTATTCTCCGGTACGAAAATACTGGCAACATTTACCGCCGATTCAAGCAGTCCGCCCGAGTTCCCCCGCAAATCAAGAATAAAAGCTTCAATATCGTGTTGTTTTTGCAGCTTGTGAATAGCAGATGTTACTTCATCTCCGGCTTTTTCCGTAAAACCGGTGAGCTTAACATACGCCACTCCCGGCGATACAAAACCGGCGTAGGTTACATCTTCCAGAACAATTTCACGCCGTTCAATTTTGAAAGTGATTTCACCTTCAAAACCGGGTCGCTGCACGGTAACTTCAACCTCCGTACCCACCGGCCCTCGCAGCCGTTCGGATATGTCAGCGGAGGAAAGCCCTTCGATAGCATGTCCGTTGATTTTGGTGATGATGTCCCCGGCCCTTATTCCGGCTTTCTTGGCGGGAGAATTATCCATCGGACTGATAACGGTCACTTTTTCATTTCGAATACCGATCTCCATACCCAAACCGCCGTATTTTCCGGTCGTGATAATACGCAGTCGAATGTCCCCTTCCTGCTCGATAAAAACCGTATAAGGGTCCAGTTCGCTCAGCATTCCTTCAATACCGGCCTTGACGAATTCGTAGGGATCGATTTCTTCCACATAGTGCATGTTGATCTGCTTGTACACTTTTTGAAAATAGCTGAGGCCATTCTGTATTTTTTGGTAATAATCCGTTTCATCTGCATGAAGTGGTGCCGTATGCTGATGAAGCGGTGCAATGATGACTAAAACAATAAATGTTACATAAAGCCAGTACTTGCGTTTCATTTGCAGGAATCCTTTCTTTCAAACCTCATCTATTAAATGCATTTTTTTTGTTACACATTCCCATATCTCATTTTGAATGGCTCCGACCGTCTGTCTGCCATCGATAGTCACAATGCGCTGCTTTTCCTTTTTTGCCAGTTCCAGATAACCTTCACGTACCCGCCGGAAAAAATCGATGCCGGCCTGTTCGAGTCGGTCCGCCGATGTGTTACGGGCCCGTTCCTGAAAGGTAGCTTCATCGATATCGATGAAAAAGGTAAGCGAGGGCATGTGACCCATTGTTGCGATCCGGTTAACATCGTTGATTATTTGCATATCAATTTTTCTTCCGTATCCCTGATAAACCGTAGTAGAATCTACATACCTGTCAGCGATAACGAAGTTCCCGTTCTGCAGTGCGGGCAACACTTTTTGCGTGACCAGCTGGTTACGGGCGGCACTGAACAGCAACATCTCGCTTATGGCCGTCATTTCCAGATGGTTTTTGTCCAGCAGTATTTCACGAATGCGTTCGGAGATAGGTGTACCACCGGGCTCTCGCAGAATATCGACCCCGAACCCTTTTTCTTTCAGCCGCTTTGCCAGTAGCGATATCTGTGTGGTTTTGCCTGAAAAATCAATTCCTTCAAAGGAAACAAATCGTGACGCTTTTTTCATGAAACACCGTTGCAAATATTAGTAAGTCGGAATAATATCAACAAATTAAAGTAAAATTCAACCGGAATAAACGCCGAAAGATCAAATCCTGGTTTTTCGCCAACCTTTATAATTAAACCGCCAGTAATTCAAACTGAGGCGCGTCAATTCATCCACCCCCTGAATGGCCCAGATACCATACAAGCCAAAACCGAGTGGAATTGCCAGCAGCCACGAACCGATGATTTCATAGCCGATGGCCGTGGCAATGGCCAGCCACATCAGCCAGGTAAGTTCGGCGCTGCCGCGCAACGTTCCGGAATAAACGATATTTACACCCTTCGGTACCTGTACCAGTGCAAACACCAGGGCGATCTTTGCTCCCCAGGCAATCACCTGCGGATCGTCGGTAAAAACGGTCATCAGATGGGCCAGGCCGAAATAGAGAATTCCACCAAGAACCACAGCTGCGGCAAGTCCCACCATTCCCGTTATCCGCCCGGTACGTCGGGCCTGTTTCGTCTGTTCCGCTCCAAGGTTTTTCCCCACCAGTGTCATCG
>JAJRVZ010000189.1 GCA_024277055.1 Calditrichota bacterium | reverse complement strand
TGAAGTGGTATTTGACGTCGGCGGTCAGTTGTTTGATTCGCTGGCGACCGGATCGTTTGCCGTGGCGGTCAATTCCTCCGATACTTCTTTTGTGGGTATCGCTCCGATCAGTATTACCGGAAACACGATCAGCGCCGATTTTGTCTACACCCCTCTGACCGGCGGGGCCATTTTCGCCGATGATTTTTACGCTTCCGCGACTGCTCTCACACTGGATGGATTTGCCCTGCCCGATGCCGCTCCCGACTTTGGACACGGAACGTTCGGAAACGAAAAGCCGCTTTCCTGGCTGAGCGTATTGCCGGAAAGTTTCACCCTGGCTGCCGCTGATTCCCTTCGGATTCCCGTACAGGTGGTCAGTGCTCCGGATGCCGGACAATATCTCGTTGATGTGGCTTTCACGGCCGCTGATACTTCCGCCGGGGCGGTACACCTGCTGATTGAGGCACAGATTCTGCAGGCGCCGGATCCCGATATAAATCTGCCGCAATCCACGGTATACGATACCCTGGCGGCCGTCGTGGATACCAGCGGGTCTTTTACGATTGAAAACAGCGGCGAAGGACTGCTGGCTTTTTTGCTGAACGACAGTCTGCCGGGTGGCGGCGATTGGTTCAGACTGGGATCACGCAGCGGCACTGTTGAAGGCAACAGCAGTATTGCCGTTGACTTTTCGGTTGATGTCGGCGCCCTGCAGGTCGGTTCCGATTACCCGGTGTTCATCGATATTCTGTCCAATGATCCGGACGAACGTCTGGTACAGCTTTCATTGATAATTCATATCGCCCAGGCAAACACAATAGAAAACCGTACAGACGGCCTGCCCCGCACCCTGGCCCTGCATCAGAATTTTCCGAATCCGTTCAATCCCACAACTTCCGTGCGCATCGATCTGCCGTACCGTTCGGATATTAAATTGAGCGTGTATGATTTACTCGGCCGGGAAATCCGCACACTGGTGAATGGTTCTTTCGCAGCCGGTACCCATACCATACAATGGAATGGCAAAGATGCCTCCGGAAACCCGGCGGCCAGCGGTGTTTACATTTTCAAATTAAAAACCAGAGATCGAACAGTGCACCGCAAAGCGCTTTTGCTGCGCTGAGTAGCGTTTTACAGAACCGGTATCGACGATATGGTCGATGCCGGTTTCAATTATTGAGTATATTTTTAAGGGTTTATTGTTTTTACTACACTTAACACCTCCCTTTTCTCCCATTATTTATGGCATTAATGTTGTATTTCAGAAATTCAGCTGATAGCTTTAAGGAAAGCAGGAACAATCCGTGACCGAAATAAAAAATTTATCGGACAAATCCGGACGCCAGTCAAAATACCGTATGCTGTCCGGTCTGGCATTTTTAATGGTGCTGGTCCTTGTATCTTCCACCGTTGAATACCGCCAGAACAGGGAAGATTTTCTCGGCATACTACGGCATGAAGGAAAACTGGTCAGCCGCCTGATGCTGCGCGGTGGTCGGTTTGCCATGGCCGGTGATATGCATTTGCGAAAGATGAGTCAGCGTCATCTTAAACGAGAGGCCGAGCTGCTGCGTCGTCTCGAAAAACGTTTCGGGAATGAATCGGAACCGATCCGGCGGCTGTTGCAGGATCAGGACAATCTTTCCATTCTGCTTTTTGACGGCAAAGGCAACCCTCTTGAGAAGAACAGACACTCTTTCCGTATGATCCCCTTTCAGGGCTTTCTCATCGAACAGGTTAAAAAATTTCTGATGGAAAAGGATAATATACGTCCGCTGAAGGTTTTCAGGCCCGAACAAGAAGGAATCCCGCCCGGCGCTCCTCCTCCCCCTTCGGGATTTCTTATACGCCGTTCAAAGGACCGCGGCGTGATCGTCCTGATACGTATGCCTTCGGAACGCCCCTTCGGCGTTCAGAATTTTATCCGGGACCTGGTGGAAAATGAAAATGTTGAGTATGTGATTTTTCACGATAATAACCGTCTGATAGCAACGATGGGACTGCCGGTAGATTCATCCATACTTGCACGACCAAAACCGGTAAACGGTGCAATTGTATGCCGTGCAGGAAACGAGTATTTTGAATATGCTGCAACCGTTTCCCGGAGTAAAAAACGCGGGCTCACGGTGCGGGTCGGTTTTTCCGTCGAAGAACTGAAAGATCTGGAAAGCCGTTTACTGCAACGGGTGGTAATATCCTCTATCGTTTTCCTGCTGCTGGCCGGACTGGGCTGGGTATATATTTTGAACCGCCAGCGCCTGGAAATTCTTTCGCAACATTTCCGGCATTATCAAACCTATACCGGTAATATTTTACAGAATATGATCGAGGGGGTGGTTGCGGGCAATCAAAACGGCGAGGTCACTTTTATGAATAATGCCGCCCGAAAGATGCTGCCGGATGCCGATAAAAAGGATAAACGGCTGGAAGACCTTTTCACCGACACGCCGCCCGACATATCTACCGCCCTGCAGCAACGGCTTTCTTTTCGTGATAAAATATTCCCCAGTACCAAAAACGGAAGCACCCGGCGTATCAGCATGACGGCGACGCTCATCAGCGAAAATGTGTCCGACCCGACCTACGTGCTGCTGCTGCGGGATGTAACCGAATTACAGGCCCTGCAGGAACAGATGCAGCGGCAGGACAAGTTGAATGCCATGGGCAAGCTGGCTTCGGGAGTGGCCCACGAAATTCGCAACCCGTTGAATGCCATAGGGATGATTGCGCAACGACTGAACCGGGAATTCACTCCCACCGGCGATCATAAGGAATACGATGATCTGACCCGGTCGATGCGCAAAGAAGTTCTTCGCGTCAACGAGATCGTTGAATCGTTCCTGCGTTTCACCCGGCCGCCGAAAATGCAATTCGTCAGAACCGACTTCGGCGCGCTTGTCAATGAAGTGCTCCTTCTCTATTCCGCTTCCATGTCCGAAAAGAATATTCATCTGGAAAAATACATCGAAGAAAATGTTATTCTGGAATTGGACGCCGACCAGATGAAACAGGCGCTGATAAACCTGATCCGCAATGCTGTAGAGGCGAATGCCGGGAAAGACGGAATTCAGGTTCAGCTGCAGACGGAAAACGGATTTGTTTCTCTGATTATTACCGACAGCGGCCCGGGAGTACCGGAAGAGAACCTGAATAAGATTTTTGATCTCTATTTTACGACAAAGGATAACGGCAGCGGTCTGGGGCTGAGTATCGTCCAGCAGGTGGTATCTGCACACGGTGGAGACATCCGGGTGGAGAGTCCAGTTAAGGGACAATCCGGCGGTGCACGTTTTATAGTACGGTTGCCCCGCAAACCGCAAACGGAGAATTGATCATGACCAATCATACAATACTGGTTGTTGACGATGAAAAGGTACAGCGGGATTCCCTGCAGGGTTTTCTGAAAAAACTGGGCTACCGTGTACAGGTGGCTGAAAACGGCGAAAAGGCCATGAAGGAAATCGGCAGGCAAACCATCGACCTGGTACTGAGCGATTTTAAAATGCCGGGTATGTCCGGTTTTGAACTGTTGCAGGCTATCCGTGCAAAGAACCCGTCGATTATGTTTGTATTGATGACGGCTTACGGAAAGATCGAGGATGCGGTTGCCGCGATGAAATCCGGGGCGTTCGATTATCTGACCAAGCCGGTGGATCTGGACGAGCTGGAACTGATCGTTAAACGCGCTTTGAATTTCCGTCATCTGAAAAAGGAAAATGAATTATTGCGACAGGAATTGCAGGAGAAAAACCGGGTCAGCGGTATTATTACCCGCAACCGGAAAATGGAGGAAGTGTTGAGTGTTGCCGTGCGGGCGGCCAGGAGCGATGCTTCCATTCTGATCGAAGGTGAAAGCGGAACCGGAAAGGAATTGATCGCGAAGGCCATTCATTATGCCAGTCACCGTAAGGATAAACCGCTGGTTACTATTAACTGCGCCGCACTTTCGGAGAATTTACTGGAAAGCGAATTGTTCGGCCATGAAAAAGGCGCGTTTACAGGAGCCGTACAGCAGCGCACCGGTCGTTTTGAACAGGCGGACGGCAGCAGTGTTTTTCTCGATGAGGTCGGGGATATTCCCCTGGCAACACAGGTAAAACTGCTGCGCTTTCTGCAATTCGGCGAATTCCAGCGGGTTGGCGGAAACCGGACGATTTCCGTCGATGTGCGGTTAATCGCCGCCACCAACCGCAATTTGCAGGAACTGATCCATGAGAATAAATTCCGCGAAGATTTTTATTTTCGACTGAATGTTGTCAATATTCATGTGCCTTCGTTGCGGGAAAGGAAAGAAGATATTCCTTTGCTTACCGATCATTTTATTCATTCCTACAGTGAGAAAAACGGCAAAGAAATTTCGGGAATTTCACGGGAAGCGCTTGATCTGCTGATGCAATTCCCGTTTAACGGAAACGTGCGGGAACTGGAAAACATCATCGAACGGGCGGTGGTGCTGGCACGGGGAGAAACCCTGACGGTAGACGATCTGCCGCGTTCGGTAACGAATCCTTCGGCAACTGCCGGCGGCACCCCGCCGCTGGATTATTACGAGGGTAGTTTTGACGAGAGG
>JAJRVZ010000188.1 GCA_024277055.1 Calditrichota bacterium | reverse complement strand
CAAGACGGGCCTGTTTTCGTAAGCGGTTATACTTCACATTCGAAAAGAATGATTGAATTCCTGTAAATGAAAATCAATCGGCACCGGGACGGGTGCGTTAATATATGTTTCAATTAATCAATAAGGAGTAATTATGCTTCGAGTCGTACTATCGGTGCTGTTGGCTGTTGTGCTGCTTTTGGGCTGCTCAGGTAATGCGCCGAAATCCGGAATTGATATCAGTGGGATGGATAAAACAGTCAGGCCACAGGAAGATTTTTATCGGTATGTTAACGGTACCTGGCTGGAAAAAACGGAAATACCTGCTGATCGTTCAAGGTATGGTTCTTTTACCGTACTGTATGAGGAAGCACAGGTAAATCTGCGCAAAATCATCGAAGAGTCTGCAAATATGGAAAACAAAAAACCGGGCAGTCCCGAGCAAAAAGTGGGAGACTTCTATACCAGTTATATGGATTCCTCACAAATTGAGGCGCTGGGTTTGAAACCGCTCGAAAAGGAGCTGGAGCGCATCGCCGCCGTAAAAACCGATGACGATTTGCGCAATCTGATGGCGCACTTCATGATGATCGGTGTACAGCTGCCGTTTACCGCGTGGGTGGATCAGGACGCCAAACAGTCGGATCAGTATATCGTATATTTTCATCAGTCCGGACTGGGGCTGCCCGACCGCGATTACTATTTTAAAAAGGATGAAAAGTTTTCAGAAATCAGAGATAAATATGTAAAACACATAGAGAAGATTTTCAAACTGGCCGGAATATCCGATGGAGCATCGCTTGCCAGAAAAATCATGAAGATTGAAACAAAACTGGCGCAAAATCACTGGACACGCGCCGAGACGAGAGACCGAGACAAAGCATACAATAAATTTGCCGTGAATAAGCTGGACCGGCTGACGCCGAAATTCAACTGGGCGGCGTTTATGGCAGCCATTGATGCTGGAGAAGCAAATAATGTGATCATTCGCCAGCCAAGTTATATTAAAGCCTTCGGCAAAATCCTGAAAAAAGTATCTCTGGCAGATTGGAAAGCATATTACACCTGGAAGCTGCTTGATGAATTCGCACCAGATCTTCCGGCCGCATTTGTGGATGCGAACTTCGAGTTTTACAGCAAAACATTGCGGGGCGTCGAAAAAAACCGTCCGCGCTGGAAACGTGCCGTGGCGGCTACCAACAATGTACTCGGCGAGGTTGTCGGGCAGATATATGTTCAACGACATTTCAAACCGGAAGCCAAAAAACGCATGGTTGAGCTGGTCAACAATTTAAAACTCGCCTTTAAGGAAAGTATTGATGAACTGGACTGGATGAGCGAAGAAACCAAAAAACAAGCCAAAGCCAAACTGGCCAAATTCAACACCAAAATCGGTTACCCCGATAAATGGAAAGATTATTCCGGTCTGGAAATTAAAGCGGACGATCTTATCGGAAATTTGCTGCGCTCAAGAGTTTTCGAACATCATCGTGAGATTAAAAAACTGGGTAAACCGATCGACAGAGATGAATGGTTCATGACGCCGCAAACGGTTAATGCTTACTACAGCCCGAACATGAATGAAATCGTTTTTCCGGCGGCCATTCTGCAACCGCCCTTTTTCAATTTCGAGGCGGATGATGCGGTTAATTACGGGGCAATCGGCGCGGTAATCGGCCACGAACTGACGCACGGATTTGATGACCAGGGTCGCAAATCGGACGGGGACGGAAACCTGCGTGAGTGGTGGACGGAAGAAGACGCCACGAAATTTACCGAGCGCGCCCGGCTGATGATCGAACAATATGAAAGCTATTACCCGCTGGGCGATTCCATGCATATTAACGGAAAACTGACCCTCGGTGAAAATATTGCCGATCTCGGCGGTTTGACTATTGCTTACAAAGCCTATAAAAAATCCCTGAAAGGAAAGGAAGCACCGGTCATTGACGGTTATACCGGCGACCAGCGTTTTTTCATGGGCATTGCTCAGGTATGGCGTAATAAATACCGTGATGAAGCATTACGACAACGATTACTGACGGATTCCCATTCACCACCCCGTTACCGTGTTCTGGGTGCGTTGTCCAATATGCCTGAGTTTTATGCCGCATTCGATGTGAAACCGGGTGACCCCATGTATCGCGATGAAAACAAAAGAGTAAAAATCTGGTAATATGCGTCAGATAAACCTCCGGTACCTTTGTGCCGGAGGTTTTTATTTTCCACTTGCGATGCAAACTCTGTTCTCTGCTGTTGGCGATGTGGAACAATCAATCATAACCGCCCGATGGCACTGTTTTTCCAAAACTCCCGGTTTCCTGGAACTGAATCGATATTGAATACCAACCTGTTGCTAAATCATTTTTTTCCGAATAGTTTTCGGGAAAGTTCATTCCCGTTGTAATTCTGCAAAACCGAAAGTTCGAATTAAATCAAGTTCCGCTGCCCGGGAAAAATCCGATTGAATGAGAACAGGGCGGGAAATTTTTCGATGATTTTATAAAATCATGTCAGGCGGCGATATTTGATCAAATTTTCAGACTACTTTTACGCAGATGTGTGCAATTTGCGACCGTTGAAAATAAAAATTAAGGTAAAAAACTTGAAGCCGATTATTGTAGGTGGTGTATAAACGTCAACACCTTTGAACAAGGAGATGAATTTGAGGGTCATCTTAAAACAAATATATATAATTTCGGTTCTGACCGCCACCCTGTTCGCGCAGGCCTTGCCGTTCAAATTATATGGTTTTTTTGATGTTGAACTTGAAATGAACACCCGGAATGCCGCTTCCAAAGCCTGGTCTTTTGATCAGCATCACTTGAATTTCATAAGCGTTTATACGCTGGATAACCAGTTCAGAATATTCAGTGAATTGGAATGGGAACACGGTCCGGCCCATACTTCCTCAAAAGCGACGGGAACGATCTATCTGGCTCGTGCATTTGTTGAATATAAACACAGCGATGCGTTGAAACTCCGTGCGGGAAAATTCCTGCCGCCGTTTGGAATTTATAATGAGCGTCATGACGCAACACCGACTTTTTTATTTACCCTGAAACCGGTTTCCATCTACGGTAAACATGCCAATACTTCCGGCGATACACAGCGGCTGTTTGCCAAATTCATAACCGGGGTGCAGATGATCGGTGAAATATACTCCGGTGGCTGGGATGTGGAATACAGCCTTTATGTTGGTAACGGTCGTGACAAACAACCGGGAGAGGAAAATGATAACGGTAATATCGGTATCGGCGGCCGCTTAAAATTTCTTACACCGCTGGATTTTCTGGGGTTCGGGTT
>JAJRVZ010000187.1 GCA_024277055.1 Calditrichota bacterium | reverse complement strand
TTCACGAGTTCCGAGCGGTTGAATTCACTTCTTACACGCTTGTAAAGCTTTGCAGCGGAATCGACGTTAAAATAAGTGTTTTCCATAATCCGGGCCAAATCAAATGCAGCCTGTGCCGACCCTTCGGTTCTCTTGTATTTTTGCAGTACGAAATCATATTGATCGGCAGCATATTCAACTTTATTCATCAACTCAAGTACTTCGCCGATCTTTGTTTCGATCAACGAAAACTTATCCTGAAACCGTACTTCGCGCAGCATTGCACGCAGCGATTTTTCCGCCAGTTCGTACTTTTCCAGTTGAATCTGAGCCGATACCTTTCTCATTAACGCTTCATATTCCAGATTCAACGGCGCTTCGTAATCCTGAACGGTGGAATATGCCCCGATGGCTTTCACATATTCGTTCTGATCATAATAGATATTGCCCAGTTCAAAATTGGCGCGGGCTGAGAGTTCGTCGTCTTCGGAGACTTTCAAACAGGATTCCAGATTCAATATTGCTTTATCAAATTGTTCACCACTGTAAAACAGGTCGCCCAGACTGTAATATGCGAGGGCTGCAATGGATTTATCCGTGCTGGTTTCCAATAATTCTTCCAATTGAGCCCTGGCTTTTTCTTTCTTGTTTTCACGGATGAGGGATCGTGCCATCCACAGTTTGGCTTCCGCCAGCAGCGGGCTGTCCGGGTATTTTCTGACAAACTGGGTGAGAAACCTTTCCGCTTTTGTGTATTCTTCAATCTGGTAGTGGCTTTTACCGATGAGCAGTAAGGCATCGTCTGCATATTCACTGCTGTCACCGTAAAAATTAATTACGTTCCAGCATTTGTCGATAGCAGAGTAGTAATCTTTTCGAATTTCCGGCGTAACCTGTCCGGTTTTACTTTCAGCCAGTTTCTTTGTGCCGGATTCGTACCGACGGTAGGCATTGAACATGGTATTATAATAGGCACAGCCGCCTACAAAAAGCAGGAGTAATAAAAGTTTCAGGATTAGATGTATATTTTTGCTAGCGAATTCTTTCAATGGTCATCACCAGTTGTGGTAGTATTTTACCAGCCTGCCCTATAATTGTTTCATCGGCATGGCTTGAAAGTGGTGTTTCTTCTGCATTGATTTCGACGATATAGGCCCCGTTGGCCTTTGCCAGGTACGGCAGAGAGGCGGCGGGTTCCACTACCGCCGAAGTACCGATAGAAAAGAATATTTCGCAACCGGCAGAAGATTCCTGCGCCTTACGCAGTAATTTTTCATCCAGATTCTCACCGAATAAAACAACATCGGGACGCTGCAAACCCGAACATTTTTCACATTTGGGTAAAACTCCCGAATAATCGTTGGGGTCATCGATCACCGTACCGCATTCGGAACAGCGGGTGCGCATTATATTGCCGTGAATCTCGAGCACCTTCCTGTTTCCAGCCAGATGATGGAGATTGTCCACATTCTGAGTTATCAGTGTGAAATCTTCATACATGCGCTCAATATCCACCAGTGCATAATGCCCGAGATTGGGTTGAACATCTTTCAGAAGCTTCCTTCGCCAACCATAAAATTTCCAGAAAAGTTCGGGATCTTTTTTTAAAGCGGAAAAGGTTGCCAGGTCTTCCACCCTGTGTTTTTCCCATAGGCCGTCTTTTCCCCTGAAGGTCGGCACACCGCTTTCTGCGGAAATTCCCGCCCCGGTCAATGCGCACAAAGAGACCGCATGCTTTAATCGCATTAACAATTTTTCACTGAACATCAATGTATGCCCCGGAGTTATATTTTATGTTACTTTCCTTTTGATTCGTTCAAATCCCAGTTATAATCATTAACCGATATATCATACCCGTACCATTCACTTTTAACAGGTTGTTCCGAATACTTTCTTATATAATCCAGAATATGCGGGTTTTCCATTTTCTTTTCCCGTTTCAACCAGTTTAAAAAATCCGATTCATACCAGTCAAATATTGCACTGAGAAAAATTTTCTTTTCCTTTTCATCCACCCGGAAGTTATCTTTATTATCAATAAAATCCTTTGTGCTTTGCTCGAGTTGTTCTTCAAGCGTTTCGGGCAGATAGACCCTGTTTTTCAGCGGCGGACAGCTGATGGAGGCGCAATTAATTGCAAAATGAATGCGGGGATCATTGAAACGCTCTCGGATGTAATCATCTTCCAGTGATTTGAAAGATATTTTCTTACCCCCGATAAGATTTTTGTTGAGCCAAACCGTAACCCCGATCAGGTTGATATCTTTGATACTCCCAACAGGATAATGATCTACTATTTCCTTCAGAATAAAGGTATTGTAAGCATTGATCCAGTAGGCGAGTTTGTCGTTGCGCCCGGGAAATTGTTCCGGATGGGTTTCCGGGGAAATCTTTCCAAGAATGCGGGCATAACCGTCAAGAGTATTTTTTTCTTTTACCAGAAGTGAATAATTCACGCCGGAATCATTGACATACTGTTGCAGCAGCTTATTGAAAACCGAATAATCGAACCCGCCGGCGAAAACAGAACTTACCACTACCGGAAAAAGAAGAATTTTTATGTAACGCATGAATTTTTCCTTAATTGATAATTTTTTCGAACAACCGGCGTATTATTGCTGCCCGGTTGAATCGGGAACCATAGATCATTTCAAAAAGGTCCGCCTTCCCAGGATACAGTTTTAAAGTAAGCTTCCTGGCGCTGTATTTCAGCAGCAAAAAATGATACAGATTGATTTCGGGTGCCGTGAGAATATACTGCAGGCAATAATCATTCAGCCTCTGAACGAATTTTTGATTGATCCTGTCGGTTGTTTTTGAATATTCAGTTTCTGAGGTCATGCGTCGTTTAACTTGCCATCAGCTTTGAAGTTTCATGATCAAAAAAAAGTATTTTTTCCGCATCCAGAAATAACCGGATTTCACTGTTAACCGGCGGTATTTCCTGAACAGTTGCCCGAACAACAAGGGGTTTACCATCAACAGATGTATAAATAAAAAGTTCGTTCCCCATGGGCTCCACAACCTCAACCGTTGCATTCAGCCGCGCATACCGGTCGGGTTCTTTTTCCGGTTTTAACAGAATGTGCTCCGGCCGAATACCGAGATGCACTTTTTTTCCGGTTCCGAGCTGTTCCGAGTTTTTCAGCGGTAGCGACAGGGACAGGTTGCCGGATTTAAAGGCTGGTTTGCCGTTACTGCTAATGTTTCCTTCAATGAAATTCATAGCCGGACTTCCGATGAAGCCTGCGACAAAATGATTGACCGGTTTATTATACAGATTGAGCGGGGTGTCAACCTGTTGGATAACCCCGTCTTTCATGACGGTGATACGGTCCCCCATTGTCATGGCTTCTACCTGATCGTGTGTAACGTAAATCATCGTGGTTTCGAGCCGCTGATGTAATTTACTGATTTCCAAGCGCATTTGAACTCTTAGTTTCGCGTCAAGATTCGAAAGCGGTTCGTCGAACAGGAATACCTTTGGTTTGCGGACAATTGCTCTGCCGACGGCAACCCGTTGTCGTTGTCCGCCGGAAAGGGCTTTCGGTTTACGGTCCAGGTATTCCTTCAGATTCAGAATCTCGGCAGCCTCGTTTACCCGTTGTTCTATTTCAGGCTTGGGAAATTTTCTTAATTTAAGTCCGAAGGCCATATTCTCAGATACAGTCATGTGCGGATACAGGGCATAATTTTGAAATACCATGGCAATATCACGGTCTTTCGGGGGTACGTCGTTCACTTTTTGGTCGTCTATGAAAATATTGCCGTCACTGATTTCTTCCAATCCGGCAATCATGCGCAACGTTGTTGATTTTCCGCAGCCCGAGGGCCCGACAAGAACCATGAATTCCCTGTCCTCAATGGTCAAGCTGACA
The DNA here is from genome assembly GCA_024277055.1 of Calditrichota bacterium. Taxonomy (GTDB): domain Bacteria; phylum Calditrichota; class Calditrichia; order JAJRVZ01; family JAJRVZ01; genus JAJRVZ01. The sequence goes on along the minus strand of JAJRVZ010000187.1, from coordinate 2,866 downwards.
TTATTGACAGCTGTAACGTTTTTCTCAAATATTTTAAAAATGTTTTCCAGTTTTACCTGCGCCATAATTTTCTCCTCAATAGAATTTCATGAGCAATTCCGGTAACAAAACCAGAAGGGTTAAACAGGAAATCGCAGCAAAGCCAAGTTTCAGAAAGCGTACAACCTGCCGCTTTGTCTTCCGGGGTGTTGCCAGTTTGTCTCTAATATTCAATAAAATGATCGCCGATAAATTAAAAAACAATGCGCCGCAAAAAAAGATCAGTACTATCCAACCGCTGAATCCATAGTCAAACGACAACAGTTTCAGTTTTATCAGTGACGATTCATTCCATCCAATGAGATACACGATGTTGTTGTACCAGTGCAGAAACAGAGCCACCAGCAGCAACGATTGCGCTATCCAATAGTTGCGTATAATTCGAAGGCTGCGCTTCACGATAAAAACAGTAAACAGCAGGGCACTCAACAGAAACAAAATACCGATTAAAACAATCTCCGGATAAGAAACCGTGTACGAGCCGCCCGCAGCAAAAGAAGTTTCCGGGACGATGGGAAACAGTTTATCAAATCCTGCTGCATATAAAAACATAGTGGAAAGGGTATCAAAAATCAGCAGAAGAAACGTCAATCTGAAAAGGGTGGTCAAAAAGGGTATTTTCTCCTGGGTGTCTATATCATTGTGATTATTTAAAAAATAGAGAATTAAAAACCAGAATATGAGATAAATGAAACCGACAAGCAAATAATGTACCAGTTCTGCGTTTAATAAGCCTTTGGCAAGAAACTCATCCGGGGCACTGAAATTCGTCACGATTCTGGCGGCGATTAACAGATAGATAAAGAACAAGGTAATCTTTATCCAGATATTCAGTTTATCCGAATAGTGCCTGAATTTTTCATTATTCGCAAGTTTGGATGCCTGAATAAGACGCAGCTGACGATTATATGTGCCGGCAAATCCGGCTGATATACTTATCAGGGCCAGGCTGAAAAAAGCTAATAATGTGCTGTAGTCAGATACCATTGTTCAGGTTCTGTAAATGGCACGGAATGTCTTGCGCAGTTTTTGATACGCTTCCGAAATATGATCATTCGTTATAATTAAGGGCGGTAAAAAACGCAGTGTTTTTCCGGCCGTAACATTTACGATCAACCCGTTATCAATGGCCGCTGTTACCACTTCAGGTCCTTTTTCCGCAATATCCACACCAAGCATTAATCCCATCCCTCTTATTTCCTCGATTACATCATCAAACTCTTCCTTTAATTCGTACAACATGGAAATAAAGGCATTGGAAGTTTTGTCAACAGACAATAGAAAATCTTCATCGGAAATAATCCCGACGGTCGCAAGCCCGGCAGCACAGCATAAAGGATTGCCACCAAAGGTTGTTCCATGTTCTCCGGGACCGAATACATCCTTCAGGGCGTCACTCACGATAAACGCTCCCAACGGCAGGCCACCGCCCAACGCCTTCGCCGTGGCAACGAGGTCCGGTTTCAACCCAAAACGCTCATACGCATAGAATTTTCCGGTGCGCCCCACCCCGCTCTGAATCTCATCTACCACAATAAGAAAATTAAACCGGCGTTTTAAATCCATGAGTTTCTCAATGAACACCTGAGATATGGGGATTACGCCTCCTTCTCCCTTGATTGGTTCCAGAAAGAAAGCTGCTGTCGACTGGTCGATATTTTTCTCGAGTTCGTCTACATCGTTAAAAGGCAAATGCCTGATATGGCTTAGAAGGGGACGAAAATTTTTCTGGTATTTTTCCTGTGCGGTCAGGCTTAAGGCGCCGATTGACCGGCCGTGAAAGCTCCCGCTCAATGAGAACAATTAACTTTTCCCGTAATCATTGCCCCATTTCCTTACCAGTTTCAGAATTCCTTCCATTGCCTCGGTGCCGCTGTTCGTAAAAAACACTTTGCTTAATCCCGTAAGTTCCACCAGTTGACGTGCCAGTTCTATCTGCACATCCTGAATGAAATAATTACAGAGATGAAGATTTCGAGCAAGCTGTTTATGAATAGCGTCCATTATTTTCGGGTGGCGGTACCCGAGCGAATTAACACCTATGCCGCTCAACAGATCAAGATAGCATTTGCCCTGGTTATCGTACAGATACACACCGTTTCCCTTGTTGACCTCAACCGGTAAGCGCCTGTAAACGGGCAGCATCCAGATTTTTTCTTTTTCAAGTAACGACATTGAAAGACTGACTACATATGTTTTTGCAGCATGATCAGTTGTGACTCCGCATCGGCAATACGATCTTCGGTATTATGAGATTCGACAAGCTTCTCGAATTTTTCTTTTGCCTTTTCCATTTCACCCGCTTTTTTATAGCACAATCCCGCAAGGTAAATAAAATTATCCGATTCAGGGAAATCGGGGGCTTCTTCAGCCGCCTGTTCGTAATACTGTGCAGCCGTAGTATATTCCCCTTTCTTTTCATGGATTGCCGCCATCCCGGCATATCCTGAGGCAATTAATACATCGCTACCGGAATACTCGTCAACAAACTCTTCAAAATATTGCAACGCCGGCTCCAGTTCATTTTGCTGGTAATAAATATTTGCAAGCAGGAATTTACCCTGTGAGGCGTATTCCGTTCCATCGTATTCTTCAATAAGACGCAACAGACGCGTTTTAGCTTTATTATAATTAAGGTTATTGTATTCGATCTGAGCAATTCCCAATTGTGCGCCTGCTTCCTCTTTCTTCAACCCTTGAACCCATACAAATATTATAAGCAGGGCGACCACCACGAAAACACCGCTAACTACCATGGTAACCTGTTTGTAATTTTCATCGATAAAAGTCTTTACTTCCAGTGCGGTTTTAACAAACTTATCTTCCT
>JAJRVZ010000186.1 GCA_024277055.1 Calditrichota bacterium | reverse complement strand
ATTCCCTGAGTATTCTTACTGCCGTCCGTGAAGGCGGTTAAATAGTAATAATACGAGAAGCCGCGAATGGCCGATTTATCGTCGTATTCGTGAACAATAGTCGGGTTGGCCGTACCGGTTCCGCAGGCGAAAATTTCCTCATAGGTTGTATCGGCCTTACCCACGGCGCGAAAAATTTTATAGCCGCCGAAGTTCGATTCGCCTTCCGATTCACTGGGCGCCCAGCTCAGACTGATGCGGTCACCCCCCGACTGGATTTCGAACAGTTCCGGCGGCGCCGGAGGTTGCGGGATCTGATAACCGCTGTCAAAATTACGTTTCGCACGGCTGAAGGTTTGCATGATGGAATCGTGCCCGGTGTACACCCAGGTATTTTTAAAGATATTCCTTTTATCCGTCGTACTCCCGTCGGGTAATTCGAAAGGGCCGGTATCATTCGGATCATCAAAGCCCGCTTTCCAGCGTTGCCCGATTTCTTCGCACAATTGACGATTGAGACCGCTTACCCCTTCCGCCTCGACAATGGTTATGCTTTCTCCCGGCGCAAGATCGAAGGGGCCGTAAGAGACCCAGATATTGGTGCCGCCACCGTCGTTGTGAATGGTATAAGGATCTATTTTCTCGGTAATCGACCCCAGGTACGTTTCGTCATAACGATCGGTACCGCCCCGTCCCTGGTACGGGATCCCGGTGAGCATGCGATACAGCTGGTCCATCGGCGTATTGGCCACCATATCGCCCAGTTTCGGATAGGAATCGCCGCCCTGCCAGCCCAGTACCAGCGGCTGATCCGGATCGTCGCTGGAATCGGCCGGGGATTTATCGACATGAAGAATGACGACCCCTGCATGCTGCGGCGCCGCCAGGCGACCATTACCCTCAACATCGGGACCGCCGATATTGTCGTAGGAATTTCGTTCCGACTGCCCTGCCCAGCCGAAGCCGCAGCGCAACCAGTCCAGATCGGAAATCGGCGTTGCTTCGGTCAATTGTTCCTGATAATGCTGCTTGTAAGTTTCACCGCGTTTTGTCACCCACATGTGCTTGCCCCAGGACTGTCCGTCGCCAATGCGCATGCTGCCGTCCCGCGAGACCGAATAGCGGGTACCCCAGCTGATATAAAGTCCGGTCAGCGGAGCGTTCAACTCCTGCTCGGCGTCGTAATCGGTATTGCCCGTATTTGTATAAGTGAATTCTTTTATAAAATAGTTGTCGTGATATTGCTGACCAAAGGCCAGAACGCGCCTTCTAATCGTCAGGCCCATCGAAGTATTCACGATATTATCCACCACACGGTCGGCCGCCAGCGTGGCGTCGATACTGTCCACATCCGAAACATAGGGCGACATAACATTGTATCCGTCGACATAAACATCGGGAATGCGGTATTTTGAATATTGTTTCAGTTTTACCGGAAACAACGCCTGACCGACATAATCCCGGGCAAAGTAAATTCCGTAATGATCCCAGAAACGGCCGTTGGAATCGGTAAAATTTTCCACTGCCAGCCAGAAGCGCTTGATCACCGCATTGTCGGAGTAGGGATAGTCCGCCGGCCAGCGCAGCCCCTCGTAGTAAACATTATTCCAGGCCCGTTCGGAACCGTAAGCTGAAAAATGGCTCTGCAGTTCGCCGATACGAATATAGCGTTTCTCGCTTCCGGGCACTTGCGCGGAAACGACACCGACAAATAAAACCGGCAAAATATAGCAGAGGATTTTTGTTTTCATTTGATTCATAGTTAATCTCATTTTCTCTTCCGCAGTTTAAAAGCTGATTCTCAGACCAAAAGTATATCTTCTGGGATTCAAAAAAGTCAGCGCCCTGATATTCGGCATATCGATATAGGATTTTGTTTCCCTGCGCCGGTCATTGCGGGCTGCAATTTCCGGATCGTTATTCGGGTTCGGTTCCATCGGGTCGTAGGCCACCCCGGGCGCACGGTAGTCCCCCACCCGGTCGTTGCCGTTTTCGGTACCTTTTTCCCAGCTGAAATGCAGCGACTGAAGATAGGGCAGATAATCATCGCGGTAGGAGGAAAAACCGGCATAATCCATTTCTTTGAAATTGAACAGGTTCTTAATGTCCAGATAAAACTGAAAATCATAACCGGCCAGGCGCAGCGATTTCATGAGCCGCAGGTCCACATTGTAGGAATCCCGCCATTGAACGTTGTCAACGATTCCCGGCAAGTCGTCCGGATTGTAGGTTTCATAGGCACCGGTTTTCCAGCGTGCCAGAAAATGGAGGCTCCAGTCGGAAAAGGGTTGCAGTCCCATCCATTTTGGACCGAAATCCGGCGGCGTAAAGAAGCGGATACTGGCGTTGGCATAGGGCAACGGATGCGTGCGGAACTGCGCCGGATTCTGACGCAGGTAATCACGCTGCAAATTCGGATCCTGGTAGTAGCGCAACAGCCCGAAATATCCGGAGGTGCGGACATCATAGGTGTAATTTACAAAGCCGCTGACCCAGCGCCCGGCGTGCTTCGAGAGGGTTATCTCAAAACCGCGGATGTCTTCATAATTATTGTTCGCCGCCTTGTAATACTGCACCTCGCTGCTGACAATACTCTGGTAATAGATCCAGCCGGGCTGATTGGTTACATCTTTGTAATACCCGGCCAGTTTCAACAGAAACAAATCGGCGATATTCTGCTCGTAACCCAATTCGTAGGAAATGGTCCGCTCCAGTTCGAGATTCGGATTACCCATGTACGTTACCAGCCCGTTGGATTCGCGCTGCAGACGAAAACGGTAGGATGAAAACGGTTCGGATGTGTAATGGCCGTAATTGAAATATATCTTCGAGCTTTCCGTAACCGGATGAGATACACCGAGGCGGGGGCTTATATGCCAGGCCGCCTCCGGGTCGCGTGTCGGAGCCTGTTCTTCGATCTGATTTCCGTTTCCTTCCCGGAAAAAATCATCGTAAGCGGAAAGATCGTATACCTTCGAATTGGCATTGGAATAATCCAGTCGCACACCAAGATTGGCAATGAATCCCTCGTATTCCAGTTTGTCCTGCAGATAAGCGCCGATACGGTAGGGTTTTACATTATATATCATGCTGCGGGTCCAGGTGCTCATCGACGGACTGAAGGTACCGGAGTTTATGTCATAATTATGCATTACTACATGCAAACCGGTTTTGATCTGGTTATTGGCATTGATCTGGTTCGTGTAGTCAAAATTCAAAGAAAATGTCGAATTGCGGGTTTTATCGCGTCCGAGATTCATCCATCCTCCCAGATTCAGGCCCTCAATCGGATTATTGACGCCATAGCCCCAGTAGCCGTACGGAGCCTCGTCGGTATAATATCCGGGTATCACTTCGTAAATCCGGCTGGTATCGCGAAATGATTTTTGATAGGTGTTGTAATAGGAGTGCCGGTATTGTATCCGTGTTTCATAAAGACTGTTCCTGTCCAGTGTTTTGGTAAGTTTCAAACCGATCATATAGCGGTAAACCGAACCGGGACTGTAATAACCGGGCATGTAGACAATGGTATTGCTGTTAGCGTAATTGGCAACCGTTGAAGTTCCGCGCAGCAGGTAACCGGTCGGCGTCGTAGTCCAGTCGTAAGGTGAAACGGAATGCACTTCGCCGTACCACCCGGTCAGATTTACTTTCAACGAGGGATCGATATCCGCCGTCAGTTTCAGTTGGGCGTGATTGGCCCCGTAATTATCCCTCGAAAGCGGAAAAACGAACATATCCCGTTCATTAAAATAGGATGCATAGAAACGGGCGTTTCCCAATTGTTCCGATAAACCGGGCAGCGGTCCGCCGAACCCCAGATCAATGACATAATCCGGTTTTTTAATATCTCCCTGCCGGCGGTGCTGCCAGGCATACAACCGGGCCGCAGCGGCCGGGGTAAGATCGTTGTCGGGGTCACTGTCCTGCAACAGGGCCTCGGAGACAGCGTTCCAGCCCTGGAAATTCGGGTATTGTTTGCGCGTGTAAGAATCCCACGCGCCGTTACCGGTGCCGGTCCACATCACCTCCGGGTCCATGTATGGCCGGTTGAAGAATGAATAGGGATCATACAGCGACGGTCCGAAGTGTTTCGGAGCCGCAGGCGCAATTTGTATATTGGCGGAACCGCTGAACGCCTGTCGGTTACCTTCCTTTGAAATAAAATTGATCACCCCGGAGCGGGCATCCGCGTATTCAGCGCTGAAACCGCCGGTCTGCACCTGTATTTCCTGAACCGAACTGAGACTGAAGGTGGAATAGGGATAGTTGGACCGTTCATCGTTTACCGCCATACCGTCAAGCATGAAAACGGTCTGGTTGGCGCCGCCGCCGCGGACAATCAATCCTCGGCTTCCGGTTTCGATTCCGGCCTGCAGTGTTACGACCTCATCCACCCGTGAAACCGGCAGCGATGCGATGGCCTTGGCCTCGATATTCATTTGACTGTTGGAGATATCCCGCTGTACAATGGGACGTACCGCCGTCACTACGACGGTTTCTCCCAGAAGTATCTGTGATTTCATCCCCGCGTCAACCCGCGTGGTGAGATCGATGCTGACCTTGACATCATCGACCTCATAATCGGCATAGCCGACATAATTCATTTTGAGTGTATAGGTACCGGGCGGAACATTCAGTATAATATACATCCCGTCGTTATCGGTGGAGGCTCCCAGCCCCGTTCCATCGACAAATACATTAACACCGGGCAGCGGTTCGCCGTTTTCGAAATCGGTAACAATTCCGACGATTTTGCCGGTCGTTCCGGCAATTACGGATAACGTTGCAACAAAAAGGCTAAATATTACTGATTTAATTTTCATCAGCTTCTCCTCTTGAAGCTTAGTTCGATTATTTTAATAAAACCAGACGACCGGTCAGGGCTCCGTTTGCGGTCTGAATCCGGTAAAAATACTGGCCTGTTCCAAGATTCTTCGCCCGCCACAGCACACTGTTTCTGCCGGTTTTTAAAACCGCCGAGACGGGGCCGTATACCCTGCCGCCACGGGTATCAAACACTTCGAAATCCACCGCCCCGCCTTCGGGAAGATTAAAAACGATGCGTGTTACGGGATTGAAGGGATTCGGAAAAGCACCCAAAAGTGTTAAGCCGCCTGGAATCAGAACCTGCTCATCCACTACTGCATTGGGTGCGCAGGCCCCGGAAAGCGCTCCCATATCCGAACCGTTTTGCCCCGTACCGATGCAGGGAGAATTGGCGGCCAGATAAAAATCGTTACTGTCCGCATTACAAAACAGGGGATCGGCATTAATATTTCCCTCGCCGTCCCATCCGCCCTGAACATTGGAGAACATTGCTGTGGTGACACCGGACCAGACCGATATCGCCTCAGGAAAGTTTTCCAGAAAAATACTGTTGCTGATCGGAATGCTGGATTGAAAACAGCTGACGGCCCCTCCGTCACCCGAAGTGTTGCCGTAGAAGGTACAGTGATCGACCGTAATTTCCGTATAGCCGCTGGCGATGGCACCGCCGAAAGCTCCTGAAGTATTGCGAATGAAAAGGCATTTGCGCAAAACCGGCTGCCCCTCTTCCGCGTAAAAAGCGCCGCCCGTAGCCTGGGCGTAGTTATTCTCAAATATACAGGCAGTGATAACCGGGCTTGAAACGTCGCTTACAAAACCGCCCCCGTAGAAATGATCGCCGTTGATTATTTTGAACCCGGTTATTTTTGATTTGTTACGCACGAATACCTGCATAACCGCGCTCAGACGCCGGCCGTCCAATACGGTGGCTTCCACATCGACAAAACTGTTTGAATATAAATAATTTGAGGCCAGAGTAATGTCCTTGTTCCGAATCTGCAGATTCTCTTGATATATTCCGGGAACAACCAAAACCGTATCACCCGTTTGTGCGGAATCAATTGCCGTCTGAATACTCGCAAAATCCTGTGGAACCAGTAAAACATTTGCCGTCAATGTTTCGAGCAGAAAAACGAAGAAAAGTAAAAAAAAGAATTCGCGGTTTCCGAACAGAAACCGGGAACATGCTGAAATATTTAAATGTTGCCTTTTTGATTGCATGGTGATTACTTAAAAAAAGCCGGCAGAAACCTGCCGGCTTGATAATTCAATCAAATGACCGGTATTATTTTACCAGGATCATACTCTTGGTTAGTACCTTGCCGTTCACGTCGAGTGAATAGTAATATACACCCGATGCCAGATGTGAAGCATCGTAGGTATAATTGTGGTTGCCGGCATTCATCGTTTCATTGATCAATGTTGCAACTTCCTGTCCCTGTACATTAAATACTTTCAGGGTAACTTTAGCGCGTTTGTAAAGTGCAAACGGTATATTGGTTACCGGGTTGAAAGGATTCGGATAGTTCTGGGCCAATGAAAAACTCCGGGCCACCACTTCACCATCTTCTTCAATAAAACTCGGATCCGGTGTCCACACACTGACTACATTGTAGTCATAATCCGCCAGATACATTTTCTGACCGTCATTGCTGAAAGCCATTCCGCGCGGGCTGAATACACCTCCTGCGGAAGAATCGCCTAACGGTACACCAACGCTGTCAACCAGTTCACCCGTACCGATATCAAAGGCATAGTACATACCACCTTTGGGACCGGACCAATCCGGACGCAGATTACCGGCCCACAGACGACCATCAGGATCCCAATCGAGGCAGCTGGACCACAGTTTTACGTCGTAATAGGTTGTATCTTCGGAAGCGACATAAACGGAGTCCCAGTTACCCAGCGTATCGACGGCGGTATATCCCAGTAAGCCCGGAATATCACTGTGGAAGTGTTCGATCCCAAAACCATTCCAGGTTGAACCGACATACAGATCTTTACCGTCCGGAGTAACAGCCATTGTACGGGTAATATGTCCCAGCGTATCAACGGCATTACCGATCAGGTTAAAATCATTGTTCAGAATATAGATCGGACGTGCGGCGCTGATAACATAACCGACATAAATGAAACCATTCGCCTCATCCTGCACGGCTTCAGTCATGGAAGACATGTCGCTCGGAGTGAACACATTCATACCCATACCGTTCGTATAGTTGATACGATACACGGTTGACCATGAAGTGTAAAGAATGTTTCCATCGCGATCGGTGCTGATACCTTTACCACTACCGTTGATGGCACTGGCCGCATGAAGTGTATCTACCCGTCCGTCGCCAAAATCGATCCAGCGCAGCGGGGAAAATGCAACGTGATTACCGTTTGAATCCAGAATGTAGACCGGACGGGTGTTAACGGTATCGCCGCCTACGAACAGGGTATCCTCGGCCAGGTTACCATGCAGTGCCAGCCAGATGTTGTCGTTGGGATCGACGGCAACGCCGTGAATTCCCCAACTGTTGCTCTGCGGTAACTGGAAGTCATACAGCAGATGACTGAATTGCCATCCTGCGTTGGCTGTTCCGGCTACCACCAGAAATAGTACTGTGAGAAAAAGCGTAACAAATGACTTTCTCATCGCAGCCTCCTTATTTAAGTGAAACATAAATGGTTTAATTCTCTAACCAATGCTGAAAAACCGTTTCCTATTCCCAAACCACCCCCTCTCGATGTACTGAGTTTTCTTTATTGTAAATGCCTGTTACTGTCTGCCGTAATAGGGTGCTCCATCCTTTCCCATGTTGACTTTAAGCAATCTTCGGGTTGAAGCACTGCCGACAATATCATTCCTGCGATTGACAAACATATAGGGACCATATCCCCAGCTCATGGCATACGTTTCCGGGGACAAGACTCCGGTGTACAGCGATTCAAAACTTCCGTCAACATGAACGATGGTTATCGGATCGCTGCCGTCGGAACCAAGGTACATATCCCCATCGGCCGCGAAATTCACAGACAGCAATGTCAGGCCCGGAAAATTCGACGCCCAGTCAAAAACCTCTTCCCGGTTTCCGAGGGTACCTGTGGCATCCAGTATCTGATGACGCCATACACCCGTTTTCGGAAAAGACGGATTCGAACCGGTATAGGAACCGGCGACGTACAGGTGTCCGTCAAAAACCCTTACAGCCCTGATGGTAGTGGAATCGTACGTGGTCGCAGTAACAACCGACTTAGCGGGGTCAACTCTGAATATTTTACCGGCGCTGCCGCCACAGTACATATTCAGGTTCTGATCAAAATCCAGGTCAAATACACCGCCGGGCAGGATGACATAAATCTCATCGCTGCCGCCGCCCGGTGGCACGCGCAGAACAAATTGCAGAATATTAACGAGATATAGATACCCACCCGGACCGATTTTCATCATCGAAGCTTTATCAACCGTCGTAGTGGAATAAAAACTTCTTTCTCCGGCCGGGTTGAATTTTATGATCCGTTTGCGATTGCCCTGATCGTCTACACTGAGGGAAACGTAGACATTGGAATCGGCATCCACCGCAATGGCAAAGGCGTCGTCATTGTCGCCCAGATCGCCGAATTCATCCACCGCTGATTTCAGCACATACGGAGCGAAGGAAGCGAACTGCAAAGCGCCCTGAACACTGACCTTAATAACGACGGAATCACTGACTAACTGCGGTGCTTTCACCTCAAGCAGCGTATCGCTGGCGGTAAGAATATTCGCCTTTTCTTTGTTAAAGAACACCTGGTTCTCTTCAATCACCGGCGAAAAATCCGAACCCAGGATGCGCACAACATCAATCCCTGCAAAGGCGCTGCCCTGCGGAAAGACCGCCGAAATATCGGGATTGGGCGCCGGATTGTTTTTCGGTGGCCACAGGCTGTCCGGATAGTCATTCTTACATCCGGCGATCACCAGGATCAGACCTGCCAGGATCGTTATCATCAGTATGTGTTTTTTACTTTTAAAACTCACGGTTGATCTCCTTGAATAACTCGCTGATCTATACACAGCATCATTGCTGGTTATGCTTAATAGGCAAATTTCACCGAAAATCTGTGTACGCTGTCGAATACACCGAAAGGGGTGTACCCGTAATCAATTTGCAATCCATACTGCGAAACTCCGAAACCATACCCCATGCCGTATTCATCCTGGGCGGAAGTATATCCGATCCGGAGAGAAAAGAAATCCCTGTACCGGTATTCACCGCCGAAGTTGATGAATTCGGATTGCGAACGCGGGTGACCGGCATCAAACACCAGCTGCAAAGATTGATCTTCCAGGTCGTCGAGCACAAAATCGAATGCATTTACCGAAAAGCCGATTTTGAAGACCAGGGGCAATTGGAATCCTTCCCGCTCGTATTTGATTTCCTTCGAAAAATTCCGAACCGACATTCCGAAGGCAAGACTCCTGAAACCGGTGTGATAAACGGTACCGAAATCGAATGCCAGCACATCGGTCAGGTTCTTTTTAACCCCTTCGCCGGGAATCAGGCTTTTGCCGAGCTGCTGGGTGACAAATTTGATGTTGCCCCCGACTGAAAATTTTTCCGAAAGTAATTTACCGTATCCGAATCCGACCATCAGCGCCCTGGGGTTCATGATTTCCGTATCCAGATAACCAACCGGATTGGATGCGACGATGGTTCCCTCGATATCCCCGTAATCGACGCTCTGAATGCTCAAGCCGAAAACACCGTACTGACCATCCAGCGGGTTAAAAGCCAGTGAAAGCGAGGCATGTTTGATATCAGCTATGAATTCAAAATAGTTCAGGGACAGGTCGAACTGACTTTCAATGCGGGCGAGACCGGCCGGATTGTAAAACATGGCCGAGGAAGCACCCTCCACGGTCGTGAATGCCCCACCCATTGCTTCGGCGCGGGAATCCTGCCCGATACTCAGGAACTGGTAGCCGGTCTGTGCCAGCTTGGTTTGTGCCTGAACGACGCCCATAAACAGTATAATTAAAATGGCGGTTACAGGTATAAGTATGTTCGGTTTTTTCATTTTATATCGCCCTCCATTCCTAGGCGCGGTTAATTTTTCAGTATGGTCAGGTCAAACGATGACAGACGGGTTTGATCATTCTTCAAAACCCTGAAAAGATTGCTGCCGGCTTCGGTTGAAATTTCGAAACGGACTTTTATTTCGGAACATTCGTAAGCGGTTTCCAGCGAAACGCTGGATTTGGATGGCCTGCGGATATTCCCGTCCGGTTTCACGATATCGATATCAACCCAATCGGCGACATATACAATCACCGTACCGCCGGTAGTCTGCAGGCTCAAATAATTCGTATCCACATTGGCCGGCGTAAAAAGGGTGTAACGACCCGCATTTGCTGCGACAACGATATTTCTGTCTTCGAGGGTATCCAGAATGGCAGCGATAAAATTTCCCACCGCCGAATTTGTCCAGGCCGAATCAATCTTCGTCAGATTTACCGTATTCACCGAATCCCCGAGACTGTCCGCCAGCTGTTCACAGGCCTGTGCATCTTTCTGATCCATTGTAAAAGTTTCTGTCTGAAACTCCTCGCAGGCTATTGCCAGAACAACGAGCAGCGCTGACGGAAACACATAATTTTTCAGACGTTTCATCGTTTATTTTCCTTTTAATTCCTGATCAATTTATATATCATCTGACGACTATAAACTTTTTGATTATGTTATCGCCTTTTTTAAATCGGTCACCGGTCACAGGGTTGACATAATCCTGTGTTACCTCTATATAGGCGATATAAACACCGCTTACAACGATCTGCCGCGAGGAGGTAACGGAATTCCATTCCTCGTCGCCGCTGCCGTCTTCATGATTCAGCGTCTTTATCAGATCCCCCCGTTCGGTATAAATTTTTATCGTGCAAAACGGCGGAATGTTGTAAAACATGATGCGGTCGCGGCCGGCATCGGTTCCGAACTGAATATCACGCGCCCGGATATTGAACGGATTCGGCACAATGCGGATTTCCGATAATTTCCTTCCGGGCGGACGACGCAGAAATGCCGGTTCGCCGGTCATCGTATAAAATTTCCCGCTTTCCAGCGGCCCTGTGCCGTAGTCGTTGGTGCTGCCGTCATCAAAAGCGGTTACATAATAGTAATAATCGAAACCGCGGCGGGCGTTGGTATCATCGTATTCATGCACAACGGTCGGATTTGCCGTTCCCGGTCCGCATTCGAAAATCATTTCATAGGAAGTATCCGGAACCTGAATTGCCCGGTAAACCCGGTAACCCACAAAATTCGGATGCGATTCGGCATTGTCCGCCCATTGCAGTATGATCCGGTCGCCGCCCGAAGTAACCGTGAAGGATTCCGGCGGAGGCGGCGGCTCGGGAATGCTTATTCCACTGTTCACATCGAAAGCGGCTTTGGCATGCTCGAAGGTTTTGATCAGAGAATCCCTGCCGGTCATTACCCAGTTGTTTTTATATTCGTTGGCAGTGGTGGCTTCAGAGCCATCCGGGTTGATAAAGGGACCGGTATCCGCCAGCCAGCGGGCGCCGATGGTGTAACAGGAATCCCTGCTCAGGCCGGAAACGCCCTCGGCAATAACTATGCGTACACTGTCTCCCGGGTCCAGAGTATAGGGACCGAAACCCTGCCCGTGCGAAAAACCGCCGGGCGTTCCACCGTATAAATCGGCAAAACCATCACCAACAGCCGCCGCATGTGTCACCGTCGGAATACCTGCGGTCATGGCCGCATATTCCAGCTGCATCAGCGGCGAGTTAAACTGACTGTTGTTGTAGGTTATCTGTTCATCGGATTCCACCGGGGTTGTCGAAGAGGGTTGGCCGATATCATCACTGGCGTCCGACGGAGAGGTGTCCGCATGCAGGGTTATATTACCCACAAACTGCGCCGCACCCAGACGACCGTCATCCTGAAAATTGGGACCGCCGATATTATCTCCGGGACCGTCCCATTTTGAATGGCGACCGAGCCAGGCAAACAGCATTCTGAACGGTTCTCCGGTAACCGGATGGGTGCGCATTTCATCCAGCATGGTACTGTGTCCCCAGGAAGTTGACTGCGGTAACCAGTAATAGCCGTAGGGGCCGCCCTCGCGGGAAGGGGCGTAACGGTACTGGAAGAAGAACACCACACCGGTCAGCGTTTTTTGAAATGTGCTGCCGTTTATGTCATAAACGCCGGTATTCCTGAACACATAATCATAGATCATATAATTGGAATGGTTCTGCTGGCTGAAAGCGTAAATCCTGCGCGTCATCGTGATTCCGATGGAAGTGTTGACGACATTGTACAGCATACGGTCGGCCGGCAGGGAAGGAACGACTTCATCGACGGTTTCCATGAAATCCAGCTGGGAAGCGGGAATACCGTCGACCATCACCAGCGGATGGTCGTATTTGCCGTACATCTTGAATTCCTGCGGGATAAATTCATTGCCTTCGTCCAGCACGCGCGGCCCGACATGCACTACTTTGGCGGAAAAGAACTTCTCGGAGATGGGATCATCATAATCGGTGGTACCGATCCACAGCGCTTTGGCCGCCTTGCTGTCCTGATATCTGAACTGGGCGGGCCAGCGCAATCCGTCCTGCTGGTCGGAAACCTGATAGGTACGCCCGACCTCGATTTCGCTGCCGGCGCTGTGGTACCAGTCGTGCAGATCCCCGACGGCCATCCACTGGGTTT
>JAJRVZ010000185.1 GCA_024277055.1 Calditrichota bacterium | reverse complement strand
TTAATCCCGATACCGTATGAAACCAGAAAACCGCCAGCGGTGAAAAGGCGATCGTCGCCAGGGCAACAAACACCCCGCCGGCGATCATCCAGGCGAAATTCCGCACGGTATGGTAATTTTCCCATCGGTCGCCGACCAGGCTGATGGCAACCTCCTGATAGGAAAGCCCCAGACTGCGGAAAATGAAGGCCAGCGAATGAATCACCGGCAATACAGCCAGTGATTCCAGCGCCATGTAACTGCGCCCGACAAAAAAGGTAACCAGCGGCTGGGCTCCCAGCGCCAGTATCGACGTGAGCGCCAGCGGATAATAGAAATGAATGATCTGCCGGTAGGAGAGCGGTTTTTCGGATTCCGTCGATTGCATGAGTCGCTGTACCACCCCGGTCACCATCAACCTGCTGGCAAGCGCTTCGGAACAAACACCGGCGGACAAGGCCAGCGCACCGACCACAACGCCGTCCCAGGATGAGTAATGAAACGCCAGCAACGCCGTTACAGCCATTGAAAGGAGACGGATAATGGTCCCGTAAGCAACCAGCCGCGTCCGGTTATTTCGTATCAGCACCCCCTGATAAAAGCGCCGGTATCCGATCGCTCCCGGCCAGGGTAAAAGGATAAGCATTGCTTTGTAAGTCAGACGGGAAACATGCAGCGGCAGGTTGATCAATTGCACGGTTATCCAGTCGAAAACGAAAGGAATCAGCAGTACCAGCATGACCAGGGTGATAAGGGCATTCAACCACCAGGTAAAGCGGCGCAATTTGAGAAAGCTGTTGCGTCCGGCAGCCAGCGCCGTCGATGCGCTCATGATCATGATGATCGGCGCTTCAACGATCAGCGCAAAGGCAAAGGCCACACCGTAAGCAGCCAGGTTGAATTTCGGTTCGGCCATGCGCGCAATAACGGCTGCCAGAAACGGCCCCTCCACCGACATCATCAGCCAGGTTGCGGCCAGCGGCAACCAGAAAATAAAGATTTTTTTACAGGTCAGTTTCGTGCTCGTCATTTGCTCTCATGTATACAATGGTAGCACCCCAGCTTCCGGCGGTTATATCGGCCCGGCCGTATTCAGTTACAAAATCCAGTTTTTCCAAAATGGAATGTACCGTTCGCCTCAGAGAACCGGTTCCCTTGCCGTGAATAATGCGTACCTGTAGAATACCCTTCTCGCGGCAGGCCTGCAGGTACCCGGGCACCAGGGTTTTTATATCCTTCGGGCTGAACAGGTGCAAATCCAAGGTGCCGTCAATCGGTATCGCAACCGGATCATCACCTGATTTCTTCCGATGCTTCATTTTCGTAACAACCTCAAACCTGTTATCTGAATATTCGAATTGTTTTAATTGCTCAATTTAGCATACAACTTGTTTCCAGCCAAGTATTAATATTTTGGTTTTCTCCCGCCCCGGCTTTAATTTACTTTCAAATTTCATAAGGTGATACCATGTACCGGCTACTTATAATCTTTCTTCTGCTGATGGGGTGTGACAACGCCAACGAGCCGACAAAAATTACCCGCAGAACTTTTCTGCCCGTTGTAGAATTACTGTCCATAAACAAACAACCGCCTGCGGTGACTTTCAATACGGTGGTGGAAATGCCGGCACCCTGCTGGTATTATTTTCGCGCCAATATTACCCGGCAGCAGAATGATTTTATAATTCAGCTGCAATATGAAACCGATCCGCAATCGGCCTGTTCGACTTTTATTAGCTATGATACCGTTCAGGTACTCATCGATCCCGTACCGAACGGATCGGTAACATTCCGTTTCTGGAAAAGCAGTATCTCCTCACTTGATACAACGATTGATATTCCCTGATTGAAAAGAGGTAATATGCCCGTATTAACATTTCTCGGAGCTACGGGAACGGTAACCGGTTCCCGCTATCTGCTGGAGACGCAAGGTAAAAAACTGCTGGTTGATTGCGGTATGTTTCAGGGTCTGAAGAAGAACCGTCTGCGCAACTGGGAGCCGTTTCCGGTGCCGCCGCCCGAACTGGACGCCGTTCTGCTGACCCATGCCCATATCGACCACAGCGGTTATCTGCCCCGTTTGCGAAAATACGGACTCGAAGCGCTGGTCTACTGCACGCACGCCACCCTTGAATTGTGCAATATTTTATTGCATGATACCGGTCACTTGCAGGAAGAGGATGCCTGGTGGGCGAATAAAAAAGGCTTTTCAAAACATGAAACCGCCCTGCCCCTTTATACGGTGGAAGATGCCGAAAATACGATGCCGCTGTTTCAGGCACAAAATTACGGTGAGGGACTTTATCTGACGGATACCCTGCGAATCAAATTCAAAGATGCGGGACATATCCTCGGTTCGTCTTTTATTGAAGTAAAAACCACCTGGAACGGCACCACGCGTAAGGTCCTGTTCAGCGGTGATCTCGGGAGACCGGACCAGCCTATTCTGCGCAACCCGACGCAGGCCTTTAATGTCGATTATCTTGTGGTGGAATCCACCTACGGAAACCGACTGCACGACGACGGTCACCCGGTGGATGAACTGGCGCGGGTAATCAACGAAAGCGCCGAACGGGGCGGCGTTCTGGTTATCCCGTCTTTTGCGGTCGGACGCACACAAACCCTCCTGTACATCATTCGGGAACTGGAAGAAGAAGGACGAATACCTTCCCTGCAAATTTTTGTGGACTCGCCCATGGCCATCGATGCCACCCGTATTTTTGAGCGGCACAAAGGAGATTACGATCTGCAGGCCAGAAAACTGGAACTGCGCGGAAAAAAGATCATGCAACCCAAACGGTTGCGCATTTGCAAAACCCGCGATCAGTCCATGAAAATCAACGAGGTGAATAATCGTGCGATTATCATTTCCGCAAGCGGAATGGTGGCCGGCGGACGCATTCTGCACCATATGGCTCAGCGACTGCCCGATGAACGCAATACGGTGCTGTTCATCGGCTATCAGGCGGAGGGTACCCGCGGCAGGGCTATTTTGGACGGCAGGCAAAGCATCAAAATTCACGGGCAGCAGGTGGCGGTTAAGGCAAAGATCGAAAATATAAGCGGATTCTCTGCCCACGCAGACTACGAGGAAATTCTCGCCTGGCTGATGGGATTTAACAGGCCGCCCCGCAGAACGTTCATCGTGCACGGAGAACCGGAGGCATCACAGGGACTTGCCGATAAAATACGCAATACTCTTGGCTGGGAGGTCGTTATTCCGGAAGTTGAGCAGAAATTCCAGCTGGACTGATACTAAGGCACCGCTGTTTTATTTCAGATCGTAACCACCGGCAAAATGTACGGGAATCAATCCTATATTCCGCACGGAATGCGGACGTATTTTTGCATTCTGTCATTGTACAGGACTCCCTCCACAATGAATCGAATCGGATT
>JAJRVZ010000184.1 GCA_024277055.1 Calditrichota bacterium | reverse complement strand
GGCCAAAGGCGGTAGAGGCGGAAGAGGGAACGCACGCTTCGCGACGCCCACTAACCGCGCCCCGCGGGAATGGGAAGTTGGAAAACCCGGCGAGGAACGTAATCTTGAACTGGAACTGAAGCTGATTGCCGATGTCGGCCTGGTCGGATTGCCCAACGCCGGAAAATCCACTTTGCTGTCCCGCATTTCAGCTGCCAAACCCAAAATCGCCAATTACCCGTTCACTACGCTGCAACCCAATCTGGGAATTGTGCAGTACCGCGATTTCGAAAGTTTTGTCGTGGCCGATATCCCCGGATTGATCGAAGGGGCGCATCAGGGAAAAGGCCTTGGCCACCAGTTTCTGCGACATATTGAGCGCACCCGCGTGCTGGCCTACCTGATCGATGTGCAGGAAGAAAAACCCGAAGAAACCTATCGCATTTTGAAAAACGAGCTGGCTTCGTTCAGTTCGCAGCTGGTTGCCAAACCATCCGTTATTCTTCTCACTAAAATTGATTCCGAAGATCCTGAAAAAAAATTGAAGCGATTTGCCGACAGCGAAGAAGTGCTGGCCATTTCAGCCGTCAGCGGCGAAAATCTCGGCAAGGTTAAAGATAGATTATATGAATTGATCCGTCAATCCGTACAGTCAGAAGAACAGTGAGCAAATTCTCCAACGAAGAACTTCTCAGATTATATTCGATACCCGGCATCGGCCCGGCGCGCATGCGCATGCTGATTTCCGCCGTCGGCTCGCCGCGGGAAGTTCTGGACGCGCCGGTGCAACGGCTGTGCGCCATTCGGGGAATTGACAAATCTACCGCCCGCCGCATAAAACAGAATGTTGATGAAAATTTTGTTCAACAGCAGCTGTACGGACTTGAGAATACCGACATTCGACTTACGACTTACTGGGATGATGGTTATCCCGTGCGTCTCAAAAAAATATACGACCCGCCGGTCTTGCTGTGGATGCGGGGTGAAATAAAGCCGCAGGACGATCAGGCGCTGGGCATCGTCGGAACGCGTGTACCGTCCGCTTACGGCCGGCTGGTAACCGAACAGTTCAGCCGCGAACTGGTAAAGAACGGTTTTGCAATTGTCAGCGGTCTTGCGCGCGGGGTGGATACCATCGCCCACCGAACGGCGGTCGAAAACGGCGGCAGGACGATTGCCGTGATGGGCAGCGGTGTTGACAATATTTACCCGCGGGAAAATAAGAAACTGGTAGAACGGATTGTTGAAAGGGGAGCGATCATCAGTGAATACCCGTTGGGCGCCAGGCCGGATGCCGGAAATTTCCCGCGACGAAACCGCATCATCAGCGGACTGAGCCTGGGTATTCTGATCACCGAGGCCGGCGCCAAAAGCGGGGCGCTGATCACCGCCTTCCAGGCGCTGGAACAAAACCGGGAGATTTTCGCCGTTCCGGGCCCGATCCTGTCCGGCAAAAGCGCCGGCAGCAACCGCTTGATAAAGGACGGCGCCAAACTGGTGCAGGGTACGCTGGATATTATGCAGGAACTGGAAGGGGTATTGCAGACCGGCGCTATACCACAGCAACCGGCACCGCAACTGGCCGGGATGGAAAAAACGATCTATGATTTGCTTCGCGACGAACCGGTGCATGTGGATGAACTGTCGCACAAATGCGGGAAATCAACACCGGAAGTATTGAGCACCCTGCTGACCCTGGAACTGATGGGCGTGGTTAAACAGCTCAGTGGAAAAATGTTTGCGCGCCTGTAAATCGGTCCGGCGATCCGGGAATAGGAAGGACAGTAATCGACCGGCCGGCACCGTTTCGGCAACAGCAGGGCAACCGATTTTTTTTTTCGTTTTTTTCGGGGAATAAGCAGGCATTCAAATCCGCCGGGTATTTAATTCCCAATAAAAAAAGCCGAGGATAACTGGCTAAGATTTGCCGTAGATATACATAATGACTTTGAAATATTTGAAGCCGATGACCTGAAAGCGGTTCAAACCAGATGTGAGTACACGGCGCCTTTTTCCGCAACGACCCGGATCACAAGGTTATCTTCATGAATATCGACGTACATATTGCCGTTTACCATGGTGCCGATCCCGCTGACGGGTCCTTCAAGCGCAGTCATCGCCATCAAATAGTACGTCAATACGGAGAAAAGCAGTACGGACAAACGGCACTCGCCGTTAATGATCGATGTTATGAGTCAATAAGATATTTGTAATATATTTCAGGTGTGCAAGCGTTGCAGACGGTAGCGCAGTCGTAAGCCAACGCTGCAGGCCTGTTTATCACCCTGTACAATTTAATCGATCCGATAATACATTTTCGTTTCGGTCAATTTGAATGTTGCTGTACGGGGGAATACAGATCATCCGGCAATGACGATTGGTGAGGTCTTTTCGATCTCTCTCTTCCCGACAAATCTATTATTTCGGTTCCAGATAATTGCTGATTGTTTGCATCACCTCATTGAATCCGGGTACTCCGGCGAACCATTCCCGACCGGTGATTTCGTTGGTGCAGGCCCGGTATACATTGGCAATGGCGTCACGAAATTCCACGGGCAACGGCTCCGGCTGAACGGGGCAAATCTCCTTCCAGTGCTGACGGTCTCTCTTTTTCGAATCCTCGATGGCTTTATACCAGTCCGAGCCACGGTACCAGATACGGGCGATTTCCTTGCTGACCGGCAGGGCGCCATAGGTAAAGCGGCATTCATCCAGCGTACCCAGCACATCCACCACCATCAGTTGCCGGTCATAATCAAAAGCCACTTCAATCTTGCCGTCTTCGTTAACCAGACCGATCCGAGCGAATTCATCGCTGATCAGGTTATCAACTTTCAGGGTCAGTTCTTTCAGTGCCGTGATTTCCGCATCGCTCATGGCTGAAATCTGCTGTGCTTCCCGCCAGGTCATGTAGCGGTCGGTTATTTCCAGTTTGGTGGAAACGTCCAGCAACGGCTGATCGAAGCGCTGTTCGGGTTGCGGCATGCTGTCCAGTCCCAGGTCCTGCGGGGTAATGGAGCCGTTCTGCAGCCGTTTGAACACACTGCTACCGGCCGGCAGGCTGTTGCGGTAAATAACTTCCAGCGGAATCAGGAATCCGGCCCCGGCGTTTTGATAGGCGGAATAATCGTAAACCTCATCCTTCAGTTGCGGTTTAATCACCCGCACCAGTTCTACTTCCTGCACATTGGATGCCTGCGGCAGGTCGGCCAGAGAATAGACATTATCATTATGAACCATGCCCCGAAAATGCGTCGCCACACCCATTGATTCCAGTTTTTCCAGGAAATAGCTGCCAAGCATGGCAATAGCCGTTCCCTTATCGGGAATCAGGTCCGGCATTTCGCCCCAGTCGAAAACCGAGTATCGGTCGGAGAAGGTAAAACGGGCTACACCGGCCCTGTCGGTTGTTGCGGGTTTTAAAACGGTCAGGTCTTTTACACTGCCCATGAATTGCCTCCGAAAGTGTGAATGGTTGGTTGCGCAAAGTTCGCAAAAACTTTCAGTCGTTTCAAATAAAAAAGATATTCCGCAGGGTTTGAAACGGACGTTTTGTTGCGTCGTCGCGGAGTGACGCGAT
>JAJRVZ010000183.1 GCA_024277055.1 Calditrichota bacterium | reverse complement strand
TGGAGAGCCTGGCAGAAAAAGTGAATTTCAGTGCCTTGTTCAATAGTTCCGATTTACTATGAGCGACAACTATCATATTCCTGTGCTCGCGGAGGCGGTAAGGCGTTATTTGATAGCTGATAAAAAAGGAATTTACGTGGATGGAACCGTTGGCGGATGGGGGCATGCAAAGCTTCTGCTGAAAGACCTCGATCGGGAGGCTGTTTTTATAGGTCTGGACCAGGACGGCGACGCCCTGGAATTTGCGACTAAAACCCTGGCCGACTTCCCCAACGTTTATTTATATCGGGCAAATTTTGCAGATCTGCACAGCGTGCTGGATGAAAGGGATATCACTTCCATCCATGGTGCGTTTCTGGACCTCGGGGTTTCTTCCCGGCAGATTGACAATGCTGCCCGCGGATTCAGCTTTATGCAGGATGCCCCGCTGGATATGCGCATGAACAGGGATTCCGAAATATCCGCGGTCGATATTCTTAACGAATGGAGTCAGGAACAATTGGCTGATCTGTTTTACAGGTTTGGTGAAGAGAGAAGATCGCGGCGTATTGCCGCCCGGGTTGTGAGAGTGCGGAGCAGTCAGCCGGTTTTACGAACCGGACAATTGCGTGAAATAATCGAACGTTCGGTTGGGAAGCAGGCGGCTCTGAAAACGTGTGCCAGGGTATTTCAGGCATTGCGTATCGAGGTTAATCAGGAGTTGCGCCGACTGGAAGAGGGATTGCATGCCGCCTTTGATGCATTGTTGCCGGGTGGCAGAATTGTAGTGCTCAGTTATCATTCTCTGGAGGACAGAAGAACAAAAGAATTTTTTCGCTCAAAGGCCGATCCCTGCCACTGTCCGCCCGAATTACCGCAATGCATTTGCGGTAAAAAGCCGCAACTGAAAATTCTTACCCGGAGAGCGGTTAAAGCGAGCGAACAGGAAATTGCAATCAATTCAAGAGCACGCAGTGTCCGATTGCGTGCGGGAGAGAAATTATGAATCGAAATGACAAAAACCCCGGATCTACTTTACTGCATATTTTATTCTGGCCGTTTCGATCCTATTTCCGCATCGTGGCCGTGGTATCGGTCATCGGTTTGTACCAGTACCAGGGCATGCAGGTAGACATGCTTGCAACGGCTGTCCGCAACCTGGAGCTGGAGCGCATGCGCCTGGCAAATCAAAAAGCCGGCTTACAGGTAAAAATTGATCAACTGACTAATTTAAACCGCATTGAAAAGGAAGCAAAGGAAAAATTCGGGCTGATCAATTCCGGGAATGAAATCAATCATCTTGTAATTGCTCCCTTTGAAGATGAAAAAAGTTGGTTAAAGGAAAAGGAAGAACTGAAACTTGCCGGAGTTCGTTGACCATGGTCAAAAAAGCAAAAAGAAATATCCGGTTCGGCCGGGTTTATTTTCTGGTGACATTACTCTTTTTGTTTTTCATCGTTCTGGAAGTGCGTCTTTATTTTATTCAAATCAAAAATCATGATTTTTATTTTGACAAAGCCAGGGCTCAGGTTGAGAAAAAAATAAAACTACCCGCCCCCCGGGGGTTGATTACCGACCGAAACGGAGAGGTTCTTGCCACCAACCTGAATCATTTCGACCTGGGAGCTGACAGGGCGCTGATTGAGAACAGAACCCGAATCGCCAGGCGATTTGCAGAAGTGTTCAAAAGGCCGCCCGAGTATTTTTTGAAAAAACTTAAGGGCAAGAGAGGTTTTGTCTATTTATTGCGAAAAGTCCCCGAAGAAAAACTGAAACAACTGGATGATCTCGATGATCGCGGCCTGGTAGTTCTGCGCGGTTCAAGACGCTATTATCCTTTCAGCCCCTATGCCGGGCAGTTGATCGGTTTTACGGATATCGATGACCGTGGGGCCAGTGGTTTGGAGAAGCAGTTTGATGACTGGTTGAAGGGTGAAGACGGATGGGCTATGCTGATGGCCGACAGTCGCAGACGTCTGATGCGTCGGGGTAATTCTGAACTGGTGCCCTATCGCAAAGGGGCCGACATGCGGCTCAGTATCGACAAGAATTATCAAACGATCGTTGAAGATGAATTGAGTAAAGGGGTGCGGAAATACCGGGCAAAAAGCGGTATTGCCGTTCTGATGAATCCGAACACGGGTGAAGTGCTGGCAATGGGTAGTTATCCCGGTTACGATCCGAATAAACCGGCCAGATCCAAAAGTGAAAATCGCAGAAACAGGGCGGTAACGGATGTTTTTGAACCCGGTTCAACTTTCAAGGTTTTTTCGGCGGCAGCTTTGCTGCAGGAGCATATTAAAAAGCCGCAGGATATCGTTTATTGCGAAGCCGGTTCCTATCAGTTTTATGACCACGTGGTTCATGACACCAAAAAGCACGGCTGGCTCAGCTTTCAAAAGGTATTTGAGAAATCTTCAAATATCGGAATGGTGCGCCTGGTGGAGGAAATGCCGAAAAATCTGTTCTACCGCTATTTGATCAATTTCGGTTTTGGTGCCGAAACGGGTTGTGGACTGGTCGGCGACAATCCCGGTTTGCTGGCAAGGCCGGAAGAATTTTCCGGCATCTCCAAAGGGATCATCTCTTTCGGTCAGGAAATCGGCGTAACTGCCCTGCAGATCGTGAACGGCTACTGTGCCGTTGTAAACGGCGGGTATCTGATGAAGCCGGTCGTGGTTAAAAAAATCGTTGATGCTTCCGGAAACGTGTTGGTGGAGAACAGGCCGGAACGTATTCGGCAGGTGATCTCGCCGGAGATTTCGGATCTGCTGAAAGAATTTATGCGCGGCGTGGTTGAACGCGGAACCGGGCAGGAAGCAAAAATCGAAGGGGTTGTGCTGGGCGGTAAAACGGGAACGGCACAGATTTATGATCGGAAAAAACGACGCTATAAAAGAAATGAATATATAGCATCCTTCATCGGATATGCTCCCGACCAAAATACCCGTTTTGTTTTGGGGGTGTTCATTAATGAACCGCAGACCGGCTATTACGGTGGTAAGGTTGCGGCTCCGGTGTTCAGGCGTATGATGGAACGGATACTGAAACTTGGAGGCGTACCCGCGGAACCCGGTCTTTTTGTTAAGGAAACAAAGATTAAAGACCGGTCGCTGCCGGACCTGGAAAACCTTCCGCTGGAATCGGCGGAGATACTGCTCGATAAAATGGATGTGGATTATGAATTCAACGGAAACGGACCGCACATCGTTAAACAGAGAAAAAACGAGGATGGACTTGAATTGCAATTGGGGGATTTAAAGGTTAAAAAGGAGATCGTACCCGATTTGAAAGGGCTGACCGTGCGGGAAGCCTTTCAGAAAATAAATTTTGAAAAACTGAAAGTTCAAATAAAAGGTTGCGGCAAAGTGGTACGGCAATCTTTGAAGCCGGGAACCCTGATCAAACGGCGGGCACTGTTGATTCTGACTTGCAGGGAAAGTTGAGTACTAATGCCGGTGAAAGCTTTAAAAGAATTACTTGCTCCGTTCGGTCACAGGACAACTTCCGATCTCGGTGAACAAGAGGTCAGGGGACTCGCTTTCGATTCGCGCAAGGTGGAGCCGGGTTTTCTCTTTGTCGCAATCCGCGGCTTTCAATCGGATGGTCACGATTTCGTGGATCAGGCTGAAAAGAAAGGCGCCCTTGCGGCTCTGGTGGAAGCGCCGGTCGGCCGGTGCGGCCTCCCGCAGTTCAGAATCGGGGACGGCAGAGCGGCACTGGCGGAAGCAGCGCGGATCTTTTACGGGGATATACTGGATGGAATGTGTATCTCAGGAATAACAGGAACCAATGGTAAAACCAGCACGGCTTTTCTGCTGCGCTCCATTCTGGAAGCGGCGGGCCGGCCGGCGGGAATGATCGGTACGGTGCTGTACCGGATCGGAGATGAGAGTATCCCCGCCTGGAACACAACTCCGGAATCGGTGGATATCTGTATGATGATCGAAAAAATGCGACATTCCGGACAATACGATGTGGTGATGGAAGTATCATCGCACGCACTGGAATTGAAGCGTGTCGATTGCCTGCGTTTCGATAGTACGGTGTTCACGAATTTGTCACATGACCATCTGGATTTCCATAAAGATGAAGAGCACTATTTTGCAGCAAAAAAAAGACTATTCGGATTGTTAAGCGAAAAGGGCAGTGCAGCTGTTAACGCCGACGATTCCTATGGTCAGCACCTCCTGAAGGAACTGGGTAACAGGGCCGTTTCCTTTGGATTGAAAGTTCCGGCACAAGTCCGCGCGCAGGAATGGGAGAATAGCCTTCAGGGGGTGCATTTAAAATTACGGATTGGTAATGCGTTGCTGGATATACAGTCACGCCTGATAGGGACCTTTAACGTGGAAAATATTACCGCTGCGGCAACCGCTGCATTTATTCTGGGAATTACCCCGGAGGCGATCCGGGAAGGTATTGAAGCGGCAGAGCGGATACCGGGAAGGCTGGAGCCCTTTCGGTTGAAAAATGGTGTCACCGCTGTTGTAGATTATGCCCATACGCCGGATGCCCTGACAAAGGCCCTGCGAACACTGGCCGAACTTAAGCAGAACAAGTTATGGGTGGTGTTCGGTTGCGGGGGTGATCGCGATAAAACCAAACGTCCGGTTATGGGGAGTATTGCTGTAGCGTTGGCGGACGAAGTGGTCGTCACCTCCGATAATCCGCGTTTCGAGGACCCACAACGGATTATTAACGATATAGTTGGCGGAATAAAGGAGAAAGAGTCCGTCAAAATTGAAGAAGATCGTATGAAAGCGATAAACCATGCACTTTCCGCTGCAGGTTCCGGGGATATCGTTCTGGTTGCGGGCAAGGGACACGAAACCTACCAGGATATTGCCGGTGTTAAGCACCATTTCGACGATCGCGAAATAATCGAAGGGTGGAATTAATGCGATATTTGCAACTGGTGGATTTTAAACGGCTGAAGAATGCGAAACTTCTGAATTTTCCGCGCGGAGCGAACCTGCGTCAGAATTTGCAGGGGGTTTCCATTGACAGCCGCACCCTGCGAGCGGGAGAGGTCTTCTGGGCTATCACCGGGGAACGGTTGGACGGACACAATTACATCGCCGAAGCGGTTCGAAAAGGCGCCGCCGCAATCGTACTGGCGAGAGAGCAGGCCCATCGGTTTGCAGAGTTGCCCCTTCCGCAGATTATAGTGCCCGAAACCCTGCACGCTTTGCAGGAAATGGCATCGTTACATAGAAAACGATTCAGGATTCCCGTGATCGGGATCACCGGAACCAACGGTAAAACGACCACGAAAGAAATGATCGCCTGGATACTTCAGAACAAATTCAGGGTATTGAAAACACGCGGTAATTTGAACAACCATATCGGTGTTCCGCTCACTCTGCTCGAATTGCATTCCGAACATGAGGTTGCGATTATCGAAATGGGAACCAATCATCCCGGTGAAATCAAACAACTGTGCAAGATAGCCGGACCGACGGCGGGTTTGATTACCAATATCGGTCGCGGACATCTGGAGTTTTTTGCGACCCTGGAAGGTGTCAGTCGCGAAAAAACCCAATTGTTTTCCAGTGTCGGTCGCAGAGGAATCATTTATCTGAACCTGGATGATGAAAATTTGCCTCGGTTTCCGGGACGTAAAAAATCGCTGTGGTCCTATTCGCTTGCGGGCAAGCCTAAAGCAAGAGTTACCGGAAAATTAGCAAAACTGAATTCGGAAGGGGCGGGACGCTGGAAATTGAACGAGAGGGAATTCATTCAATTGCACGTTGCCGGCCTGCACAATGTGAATAATGCCCTGGCGGCGGCGACGGTAGCCCTGTCGTTCGGGTTCAGCGAGCGGGAAATAAAAAAAGCACTGGAAAAATACGTGTCCTATGATAAGCGCATGCAGATTATACGAACCGGTGGACTGACCATCATTAATGATGCTTATAATTCGAATCCGGATTCCTTTATAAAAGCGCTGGAGACATTGAATCATATTGCAAAAGAGCATACCAGCCGTCGCATCGTAGTGATGGGCGACATGCTGGAACTCGGACTTGAAAGCGAGGCGCTGCACCAGGAATTGCTTATCAGCCTTCTGGATTTTGATATCGAAGGGATATTTACCCTTGGCAAAGCCAGCAACACGGCCGGGGATGTTTTGCGCTACCGGGGCTTCGATCGTGTCTATTCCTTTACCAGTCACGAACAACTCGGAAAAGAATTGAAAAAGTTTTGTAAAAAAGGAGATACCCTGCTGCTGAAAGGTTCGCGGGGTATGCAAATGGAAAAAGTACTTGCATACTTGTAGAGTTAAATGTTAGCAGAATTTTTGTACCAGTTCAAGGACCTGTTCTTCGGGTTCAACGTGTTTCGCTATATAACAGTGAAATCCGCACTGGCGGCGGTCACGGCGCTGATCTTCGCGCTGGTGGTCGGGCCGCGTATCGTGCGTTTTCTGCAAGACAGGCAGATCGGAGAAGAAATCCGGACCAACGGACCCGAATCCCATCAGGCCAAGAAGGGAACGCCGACCATGGGCGGTCTGATCATCGTTATATCCATTTCGATCGGGGTTCTGTTGTGGGCGGATTTGTCCAATATTTACATTTTTCTGATTTTTTTCTCTACGCTGGCTATGGCACTGGTAGGTTTTATTGATGATTATCTGAAAACCATACGTAAAATGAAAAAAGGGCTGGTGAGCCGCTACAAACTGATCGGACAGATTACGCTGGGATTGCTGATCGGATCGGTACTGTACTTTCACCCGTTTTTTGAAGGTATACATTCAAACACCAGCGTACCGTTCTTTAAAAACCTGGAGATTGATTTCGGCATAATTTATATCCTTGTCGTCACATTCGTCATCACCGGAACCAGCAATGCCGTGAACCTGACGGATGGGCTGGATGGGCTGGCGACCGGACTGGCGGCCATAGCCTTCATGGCCTATGCCGGAATCTGCTATGTGACGGGAAACGTGAATTTCAGTGATTATCTGAATATTATTTATCTGCCGGGAAGCGGCGAGCTGACCGTGTACTGCATGGCTGTGGTCGGAGCGGCAATAGGATTTTTGTGGTATAACACCTACCCGGCCGAAGTGTTTATGGGCGACACCGGTTCGCTGGCGCTGGGCAGCACGCTGGGCACGGTTGCAATTTTGATTAAAAAGGAACTGCTGCTGATCATTATCGGTGGTGTATTCATGTTTGAGGTTATTTCCGTGATCGTTCAAACAAGCTATTTCAAATACACAAAAAAGAAATACGGTGAGGGCAGGCGTGTTTTTCTCATGGCGCCCATTCACCACCATTTTGAATTAAAAGGCTGGCCGGAATCCCGTGTCGTTGTACGATTCTGGATTATCGGGATTCTGCTGGCATTGCTGAGTCTGACAACATTTAAAACACAATGAAAGTAGAAAATAAAAAAATAACCGTACTCGGAGCCGCGCGCAGTGGTATTGCGGTGGCACGATTGCTGAAAGAAAACGGTGCGAACGTGTTCGTCAGCGACAGCGCCCCGGCTGATTCGAAGAAAAAAGAAGCCGAAGAACTGGACCGTCTCCGGATTGGTTTCGAATTCGGTAAGCACAGCGAACGAATAAAACTGGCGGATATGGTGGTGTTAAGTCCCGGAATTCCGGTGGCGTCGGACTCGGTACAGAGTATTTTGCAGGCGGGCATTCCCGTTTATTCGGAAATCGAAGCCGCCTTCTGGTTTTGCAAATCACCGCTGATCGCGGTGACCGGTTCAAACGGAAAAACGACAACCACAACCCTTTTGGGCAAAATGCTGAAAAAACAGGACAACAGATCAATCGTCGCCGGCAATATCGGCGAAGCCTTTGCCGGGGAAGTAAATAAAAGTATTGGGGAAGCCTGGGCCGCGGTTGAGGTCTCCAGCTTTCAGCTGGAGACCATTGAGCGGTTTCATCCACGTATCGCCGTGATCCTTAATCTTGCACCCAATCATCTCGACCGGTACCCGGACTATGCAGCATACGTCGACGCCAAAATGCGCGTGATTATGAATTTGACGGAAAAAGATGTGATTGTTTTTAACGGCGATGATCAATTGCTTGCGGAAAAGGTGGCTGCTTCGCCGGCGGATAAAATGGCTTTTTCAGAAAGGCGGGGTTCGGCGGCCTGGTGCGATGGGGAAAAAATCGTTTTACGCAATAAATTCGAAATACCGGTTGAAAAAATCAGGCTTAAGGGCATGCACAACTATTTCAACGCCATGGCCGCATCGCTGGCCGCGCTTGAAGCCGGAGTCGGTGAAAACCATATTCGTAAGGTTCTACAGGATTTTTCCGGAGTCGAACACCGTCTGGAATATGTCGCCACCATTAACGGAATACGATTTGTGAATGATTCCAAAGCCACAACGGTTGAATCCCTGAGTGTCGCCCTGCAAAGTTTTGAGGGGCCTGTAATTCTCATTGCCGGAGGAAAGGACAAGGGCAGCGATTTCAGCCGCCTGAATGACCTCGTTCAAAAACACGTTCGCAAGGCGGTTTTGATCGGCACGGCGGCGGATAAATTTGAAAAAGCCTGGAACGGTATCGTTCCGCTGGAAAAAAGTGAATCCCTTGCCGCCGCAGTGGAAACAGCATTCGAATCTGCCGGGACGGGTGATACGGTACTGCTTTCACCTGCCTGCGCCAGTTTCGATATGTTCTCCGATTTTGAAGAACGCGGGCGGCAGTTCAAGGAAATCGTCAACAACCTGAAACGGGAGCGTAACGGATGAACCGTCGCAAAAATGATGCCCTGCTGGTGGGTGTAACAACGATCCTGCTGATTATTGGAATGGTGATGGTGTTCAGTGCCAGTTCGGTGATGGCCTACGAACGGTATGGCACACCGATGTACTTTTACCTGAAGCAAATACTGTGGGGCTTTGTATGTACGCTGGCCATATTTTTTGTCTCGCGTTATGATTACCAGGGTTATGCCCGCAATAAAAGGCCGTTTTTACTGATTCTGATCAGTATTGCGCTGCTGATCGGGGTGCTGTTTTTCGGGGCGAAGGTAAACGGCGCGCGGCGCTGGTTCAGCCTCGGTTTTTTCAGTTTTCAGCCTTCTGAATTCGCGCGCCTGGCGGCGATCATTTATTTTGCGGACATTTTTGCCCGTAAAGGAGCGGAATTGCGCAACTGGAAAAAGGGCTTGCTGCCGCATATAACCGTATTGACGCTGATTGTTGTTCCGATAGCCCTGGAAACGGACCTGGGTTCAGCGCTGATGATTTGCATGATAATCGCCGGCATGATGCTGGCAAGCCAGGTACGGTTCAAGCATGTTATGGCCGGATTAATTCTGATTGCACCGATCGGAGCCTGGGTACTGACCAAATATCAATCCGACCGGCTAACCGCCTGGTGGAATAATCTGGATAATCTGCTGGGCTCCGGGTATCAGATCAAGCAGTCGCTGATCGGATTGGGATCCGGTGGCATATTGGGCGGCGGACCGATGTCCAGTAACCAGAAATACTTTTTTCTGCCCGATTCACATACGGATTTTGTGTTCGCCATTTTGGGGGAAGAATTCGGATTCATCGGTACCACGCTTGTACTGCTTCTGTTTATGGTCATTTTGTGGCGCGCTACAGGCATCGCCCGGTCGGCACCGACGGTTTTCGGGCAGTATCTGGCGCTGGGCATTACCCTGAATATAGTGCTTTATGCACTGGTTAATGCCGCTGTAGTAACGATGACAATGCCGACGACCGGTGTGCCGATGCCGTTTATCAGTTACGGGGGTTCCTCGCTGCTGTCCATGGGAATTGCCGTCGGAATTCTGATAAATGTCGGGCGGCATGCGCGGCAGCCCGATTTCGAGAAAAGAATAGAATCCTACGAAGAAAACCGGGAGCAATTGTACCGGACTTTAATAACAATGGATTGATATGCACGGTGAATTAAGAATTATTTTTGCCGGCGGCGGAACCGGCGGTCATGTTTTTCCGGCAATTAACCTTGCCCGCCACCTGAAAAAGAACTGGGGGGCGAACTGTCTGTTTGTCGGTACCCGTCACGGGCTCGAAAGTGTAAAAGTGCCGCAGGCAGGATTTGTTGTGCAGCATATCTGGATCAGCGGATTTCGCCGGTCATTATCGCTGAAAAATTTACTGTTTCCGTTGAAACTGCTGGTAAGTGCACGGCAGAGTAAAAAAATTATCAATCGTTTCAAACCGGATCTGGTAATCGGTACCGGTGGTTATGTTTCCGGGCCTGTGCTGCGGGCGGCCGTTAAGTTGGGAATCCCAACGGCCATTCAGGAACAAAACAGCTATCCGGGTATTACAACGCGGCTGCTGGCGTCAAAAGTGGACCGGGTTTTTCTCGCTTACGAAGAATCGATGAAGTATTTGAAAGGAGTGGAGAAACCGGTTATTACGGGAAACCCGCTGTCCGTTCAATTGAATGCAGAGCGACATGACGCACATAAGTTTTTCGGAACGGAATACAAAAAATTCACGCTGCTTGTCTTCGGCGGCAGCCAGGGGGCAAAAAGTATCAATGCCGCGGTCGATCAGGCTCTGCAGCGGAACGCCTGGCCCGATGTGCAGGTAATCTGGCAGACCGGTCCCGGGAAATTTGAAATGTACAAGGAAAAATACCGGCGCTTAAAAAAAGAGAATGTACATATTTTTCCATTTATAGATAATATGAACGATGCCTATGCAGCGGCGGACCTCGCTGTTTGTCGAGCGGGCGCCATGACCCTTTCCGAACTGGCTGCCGCCGGTTTGCCGGCCGTGCTGGTGCCTTATCCGCATGCAGCGGCCGATCACCAGCTGAAAAACGCCGGAACCCTCGAAGAACACCGGGCGGCGATCGTAATTCGGGATCGTAACGGCATGGTGAAGGACCTGATCGAAACGGTTAAATCCCTTTCGGCTGAAAGCAACCGTCTGCAGGAAATGGCGCAAAATATGAAAGCTTTGCACCGTTCCGACGCAACAGAACGAATTGCCGAAGAATTGCAAAATCTTTTGATTGAAAAAAAACGGATCTGAATTCATGGCCAATCAGACTGCGCAACATATCCATTTTATCGGAATCGGCGGGATCGGCATGTCCGGGATTGCAGAAATTTTAATGCATCGCGGTTTCCGAATTTCCGGTTCGGACCGGCAACGCTCGGCCATAACCGATTACCTGCAGGAAAAAGGGGCCACCATTTACATCGGACATGAAGCAGCCAACGTGGGCAAAGCGGGACTGGTAGTATTCTCCTCCGCGGTGCACGAGAATAATCCCGAACGTCTCGAAGCACAACGGAAAGGAATACGGCAGAGGCGGCGGGCGGAAATGCTGGCCGATCTGATGCTTGGCAACCGTGGCATTGCCATAGCGGGTACACACGGCAAAACCACTACGACTTCATTGTGTGCCGAATTGCTGATCGAAGCACAGCTGGACCCGACCGTGATCGTAGGCGGGCGGCTGCGCAAACTGATGACCAATGCACGACCGGGTAACAGCGAATACTTTGTAACCGAGGCTGATGAGTACGATCGTTCTTTTCTGGCGTTGACACCGCATATTGCAATTGTTACCGGTATAGAAAGTGATCACCTGGATATTTACCGCGACCTGGAGGATATTAAAAAAACCTTTCTGGCTTTTATGCAGCGGGTTCCGTTTTTCGGCAGCGTCATTGCCTGCGCGGATGACCCCAATGTTACCGCATTGTTACCTCTGATCGGTGCAAAAACGGTGACCTATGGAGTATCCGCTTCCGCGCAGGTACGCGCCGGAAACATCGAATACAGTGAAAGCGGTTCACGGTTCAAAGTGCAGATTAACGGTCAGGCGGAATCCGTGATGGAATTGAGCATTCCCGGTGAACATAATGTAAAAAATGCGCTGGCGGTGATAGCCCTTGCCGGATTGCTGGGTATTTCGCCGGCGGTGTTGCGGCGCGTTCTGAAAAATTTCCGCGGGGTTGAACGGCGTTTTGAAATAAAGGCTGTCGTTGATGATATCATGGTTGTGGATGACTATGCCCACCACCCGACCGAAGTAAAGGCAACACTTCAGGCCGCTAAAAAAGGCTGGTCGCGAAAAGTGATAGCTGTATTCCAGCCGCATCTTTTTTATCGAACCAGGGATTTTTACCGGGAATTCGCCGCTGCCTTATCGCTTGCCGACGAAGTGATCGTGACCGGTATTTATCCGGCAAGGGAGGAACCTGTCCCCGGCGTGAGCGGTCGACTGATATGCGATGCGTGCAGCGGAAATGTTCAATATGTCGAAAACAAAAGTGAAATTCCCCGGTTGCTTTCCGGGCTGGTACGGAACGGTGATATGGTTATCACCCTCGGCGCCGGAGATATCTGGGAGCAGGGTGATCGTTTCATTGAATTATTGAAAAAGAAACAGGTTCGCTGATCATGGCCAAACGAAAACACGAAAAATTCTGGAGCGGAACCGGTAAATTTATTCTGTTTACCCTGTCGGTTTACGGGCTTATCTGGCTGGCCGGTGCGCTGGCGGATTACGCCAAAAACCGCACCAGGGAATACAGCCGTGAGGATGTCGAGATCGAAGGCAATCTGCAGGTACCCGCTGAAAAAATATTGAAACTGTGCGGATTTGATGACAAAAAGGACCGGCGGGTAGCCATCGATGAAAAGGAACTGGCCCGAAAGATACTGGCGATAAATTTCGTACGCGGCGTGAGCATAACCAGGCGGTTACCACGCGTCCTGAATATCACCGTTGAAGAGCGTGAACCGGTGGCATTTATTTATGGAAAAGGGTTGAATCTGATTGACCGGGATGGATGGCTGCTTCCGGTTTCGGGCGGCAGGGCCGCCTGGGACCTGCCCATGATCTCCGGTATACGCGAACCGCTGGGCAGGCAGGGGTCAAAAACAGAATCCGCTCAGGCGTTACTGGCGCTGCAGATGTTGCTGGTAATGGAGAATAAATACCCGCTGTTGCGCGGGCTAATCTCGGAACTGAATTTCGAAAAGCGGAATTATGTGCGGCTTTTTCTTGTGAAGGGCGGCGCCGAGGTACGCGTTGAAAGCGGCTCCTTTGCCCGTGAAATGCATATCCTGCAAAGTTTTATGCTGGATTATATGGACTGGGCTGAACTCGGAAAAATTCAATATATCGACCTGCGATTTAAAAATCAGTTGGTTTTAAAAGACCGAACATAAACGGGGAGGCATATCCATGGTCTACAAGGCAAAATATAAAATAAAGAGTAAGATAAAATGGAAGTAATGACAGCACAATCGACGGCGGTTCGCAAAATTATACCCGGGAAAAGAGAAATGGCAGAAGACAGGATTTATGTGGGCCTGGATATCGGTACCACTAAGATTGCGGTGGTGATAGCCCGCGAAGATCAGTACAACCAGTTAAGTATTGTCGGAGTCGGTACGCATCCATCGACGGGGTTGCGGCGTGGTGTCGTGATAAATATTGAAAAAACCGTCGATGCAATTCGAAAAGCCATTGAACAGGCTGAACTGATGTCCGGTCATAAGATTCACTCGGTGTATGCCGGTATCGCCGGGGATCATATTCGCAGCATAAACAGCAAAGGCGTGATCACCGTCAGCGGAAAAGACAGGGTAATTAATGAATCGGACCTGTTTCGTGTTGTGGACGTAGCCAGCGCCATCGGTCTGCCGATGGACCGTATCAAAATCCACGTGTTGCCCCAGGAATATATCGTCGACGACCGGGACGGAATCAAAAAACCGATCGGAATGTCCGGTACGCGCCTCGAAAGCGAAGTACACATCGTAACGGCCTCGGCTTCGGCCATTCAGGATATTACCAATTGTGTGCACCAGGCAGGGTACGAGGTCGATCAGATTGTGCTTGAACCCTACGCTTCCAGCCTGGCCGTTCTGGACAGCGATGAACTGGACCTCGGAGTGGCGATTCTTGATATCGGCGGCGGAACGACAGATGTAGCGGTGTTTTTTGACGGCAGCATCCGTTTTACATCGATTATCGGGCTTGGCGGACAAAGTGTCACCAATGATATCTCTCACGGATTGCGTACGCCTATGGAACAGGCGGAGGATATTAAAAAGAATTTCGGGTGTGCGTTGCAGAGCATGATTGAGCAGGATGAACTGATTCGGGTACCGGGCATTCATGGCCGTGCGCCGCGTGAAATCAGCCGCAATGTTCTCTGCGCCATAATTCAGCCGCGAATGGA
The DNA here is from genome assembly GCA_024277055.1 of Calditrichota bacterium. GTDB lineage: Bacteria > Calditrichota > Calditrichia > JAJRVZ01 > JAJRVZ01 > JAJRVZ01. The sequence goes on along the minus strand of JAJRVZ010000183.1, from coordinate 7,721 downwards.
GGAAATTTTTAACCTGGCTTTGCGCGAATTGGAAAAATCGGATGTGTTCGATTCAATCGGCGCAGGTATTGTGCTGACCGGCGGTGCATCATTAATGCCCGGAACGGTGGAACTGGCGGAAAGCGTACTGGGATTGCCTGTAAAACTCGGCTCCCCGGTTGTGGAAGGGGGATTGGCGGAAACCGTACGCAGTCCCATGTATGCCACGGCGGTCGGGTTGGTGGAGTTCAGCCGTAAAAGTGCGGACGGTTCTCCGGAAAGGAAAGAGGACAGTTTTACCAATCGAATCGTTGATAAAGTCAGAAGATATTTTGAAGATTTGTTTTAGGATATATCAGCCAAAGGAGTAGAGTAATGATTCAATTTGATGAACTTGCAGAACAGAGCGCGAAGATTCGCGTGGTTGGCGTAGGCGGCGCCGGTGGAAACGCCCTGAACGGAATGATCGACGCCGGGCTTTCCGGAGTGGATTTTATTTCCATTAACACGGATGCACAGAATCTTGAAAACAACAAAGCACAAATCCGCATCCAGATCGGGAAAAACCTGACGAAGGGTCTGGGTGCCGGTGCCAATCCCGAAATCGGTTTGCGTGCGGTTGAAGAAGATAAAGAGGCGGTTATTAACTGTTTGTCCGGTAGCGACATGGTTTTCGTTACCTGCGGCATGGGGGGCGGAACGGGAACCGGGGCGGCGCCGGTCGTCGCCGAAATCGCCAAAGATATCGGCGCACTTACCGTCGGCATTGTTACCAAGCCGTTTCCCTTCGAGGGTAAGTTGCGCATGCGCAATGCGGTTAAAGGTATCGAGCAAATGCGTAAGTGCGTCGATACGCTGCTGGTCATTCCCAACGACCGCGTATTTTCGATCATCGATCGGAACACGCCGGCTATTTCGGCCTTCAAAGTGGTCGATTCCATTCTGCTGGAAGCAACGCGCAGTATTTCCGATCTGATAAATGTTCACGGATATATCAACCTGGATTTTGCCGATATCCGCACCATTATGCAGGGTATGGGCGACGCTTTGATGGGAACCGGGGTTGCCAGCGGAGAAGGAAAGGCTGTGGCGGCAGCCGAGCAGGCCATCACCTCTCCGCTGCTGGACGGAGTCGATATCGGCGGCGCACTGGGCGTGCTGATCAATGTGACCGGTGGCTCGAATCTGCCGCTGTATGAGGTGCATGAGGCGGCCAGTATTATCCACGAATCGGCCGGTGAAGAAGCCAATGTGATTTTCGGAATGGTGATCGATGACAGCATGAGCGACGAAATCCGTGTGACGGTAATCGCCACCGGATTCAACAAAGAACTGAAAACAGGTGTCAAACTGCAGGAACCGAAGAAAAAACCACAGGCGATTGAAACGGTTGACCTGACGGAACTGGATAAACCTGCATTTTTACGTCAACAGAAGCAGGACAACCGGCCGACCGGTATTAAAATCAATCAGCCGGCGGCGCATAAAAACGTTTATTCGTTTGATGATGAGGATATTCCCAAAGAACCGGATGAACTGGATATCCCGACTTTTTTACGCAAGCAGATGGATTGATTTTTCGGTTCGAGCATGTAAGTAAATCTTCTTTGGCTGCGAGACCGCAGCGGGGACTTGGTGTCTCTGCTGCGGTTTCTTTATAGTTATACCTGATACCTATTCCGCCAAATATTATTTTTGATTGAAATAAAGTACTACCCAAATTCTGTTTAATTTGCCTTATTAATATTTACGGAGATTGTATGCATTTTATTGGTTTGATTCGGAATGTTCTGATATTTATCAGTTTGACCATTTTCGGTATTATCCAGGCCCAGAGCAGTCCGAATGTTACCCTGCTGGCTCATATCAATAATTACTCGCCGACCGATTACAACGACTGCTGGGGTTACACGGCCCCCGACGGCAGGGAATATGCTTTGCTCGGTGTGGAAAACGGCACGAGTATTCTGGATATAACCGATACCGATAATGTTTACGAAGTTACTTTCATTTCAAGCGCCAATTCCATTTGGAAAGATATCAAGACTTATCAGCATTATGCCTATGTTGTTACGGAATCCAGCGGCGGTATGCAGATCATTGACCTGTCCAATCTGCCGGCCTCGGCAAGCGTTGTGGCAACCTACGCCGGTTTCAGCACTTCACATAATATTTATATTGATGAAGCGAATGCCATGCTGTATGCCGAGGGCAGTTTCAATGAACCGGTGCGGGCGATCAGTCTGGCCGATCCGCTGAACCCCGTGCAAACTTCTTTTTTCGGTATTGAATGCCATGATATGTATGCCCGCGATAATATCGTTTATGTGGCTGAGGGCGGACAGGGGTCCTTCGCCATTTACGATCTGACGGACAATCAGAATCCGGTGCTGCTGAAAAGACAGTTTGTACCGAACGGCGGCTATGTTCACAACGCCTGGCTTTCGGACGACGGCAATTATTTGTTGACTACCGAAGAAACTTCAGGCAAGACGATCAAATACTGGGATGTCGGAAACCCGAATGCGATCACACTGCTCAGCGAATATCTCGGTCCGGACGGACTGGCCCACAATGCACACATAAAAGGCGATTACGGCTATGTTTCGCACTATGGCGATGGCCTGGAAATCATTGACCTGACAGACCCGACCAATATTTCCCGTGCCGGCTGGTATGATACTTACCCCGGTGCAGGGGGGAGTTTTGTCGGCGCCTGGGGTGCCTTTCCGTTTTTCGCATCGGGTAAAGTACTGATTTCCGATATTTCAACCGGATTGTATGTGGTTTTCTTTGAAGGTGCGGTCGAATCCTATTTGCTGCAGGATATCATGATTGACGACAGCCAGGGTAACGGCAATAATCAGGCGGATTTTGGCGAATCCGTCGATTTCACGGTCAGTGTTTTGAACAATACGCCTGATTCTTTCACCGGCGTCTGGGCAACCATCCAGACTTCCGATCCGTCCGTTACCGTTCAAACCGACAGCGCCTGGTTTGGCGATTTCAACGCCAATACGGTAACTTTTGCCCGGACGGCGTTCAGCATCGATATTTCCGTTGATGCTTCCGACCACAGCGTGTCGTTCGATTTTGTACTGCAAAATTCCGCAGGAGTTATCTGGCAATCACCACTCCCTCTGGCGATACATGCACCGAATCTGGAGCTGTTCGATTTTACCGTAACCGAACTTTCCGGTAACGGTAATAACAGTTTTGATCCCGGTGAGAGTGCAGAGATATTCGTTAAACTGAAAAACAGCGGCAGTGCGTCGGCAGGCGATGTCAGCGCCTTGCTGGGAACCAATGATGCCTATATCAACATCACACAAATGCAGTCGACATTCGGCATGATCGGGGCCGGGCAGGTGCGCAGCAACGGCGCCTCGAAATTTGTAATAGAAGCCAGTCCGGTAACCCCCTCCGGTCACCCGGCGGAACTGGTGCTGACCGCTTCCGAAGTGCGCAACGGACAGCCGGTTTATTACAGTTTACCTTTCACAGTCATTGTGGGCAAGCCCGATATCTACATCTGGGACGTCGACGGAAATCATTCCACCGGACCGGTTTTACAGTCTTTGTTAAGTTCAGCAGGACTGACGTTTACATACCAGGATCAGTCGGGACTTCTGGCACAGGACCTGACCGGCTATAAAGCGGCCTTTATCTGTCTCGGTACCTATTCAAATAATCATGTGCTTACCGGACAGGAGGCACAGGTCTTCGTGAATTACCTGAATACCGGCGGCAATGTATACATGGAAGGCGGAGATACCTGGGCCTATGACGGGGCCACCAATCTGCATACCATGTTCAATATTAACGGCATAACCGATGGCAGCGGTGATCTCGGAAATATTGCCGGTATTCCCGGTACTTTTACCGAAAATATGATTTTTTCATACAGCGGTGATAACAATTTTATCGATCACCTTTCGGCGCTGGGTAACGCTTTCGCAATATTTAAAAATCAATCACCCGACTATTTCACAGCCATTGCAAACGATGCCGGAACTTATCGCACGATCGGCGCAAGTTTTGAATTTGCCGGTCTGCACGACGGAAACACCGCTACCGCAACATTGCTGGACAGCATTCTTGCATTCTTCGAAGTCGGAGCGGCGCCGCCGTCCAATACGCCGCCGCAGGTGCTCGATCTGCCGGAATTTCGTTTCGCTTCCGGTGAGCAGTTTGTGATGGACCTGGACGGTTTTGTTACCGATGCCGAAAGCGATACAGGTGAAATAAACTGGGAATACTATTTCCCCAACAAAAACAACGGCAAGCATAATTTTGGTAAAAACGACAGCATCACCATATCGATTGATTCGATTTCGCACCGAATAACCGTCGCGGCCGTCGGAGCGTATCACAATGAACCGAACGGTGTGCCGGTGGTGCTGGTAGCTGTTGATCCCCAGGGGCTGGCGGACAGAGACACAACACAAATAACGGTACTGGCCCCGACCGGAATCGAAGACGACGGCGGTGAATTGCCGGCGGATTTTGCCCTGAAGCAGAATTATCCCAATCCTTTCAATCCGCAAACACGGATTCCATTTTCCGTTCCGGAATCTGCCGAAGTGCGCCTTGAAGTATTTAACATGCTGGGGCAAAAAGTGCGTGTCCTTGTTGACGGTCAACGACCGGCGGGCAGCTATGAAATGGTATGGGACGGCAGAGACGAGCAGGGCGGAGTATTGCCTTCGGGAATTTATTTTTACCGTCTGGCGGCACGGGGCGACAGGAAATATGTTGCGGTACGTACCATGCTGTTGATGAAATAAAAACAGCTTTACCGCTATATATTACCTCAGTTGAGCTGTAAAGCATTTGTTTTTAACTTGCTGTACGATATATGGTAAAAGGTAAGTTCATGATCGCCGATTTTCAATCCTATACGTTCTGGTTGATTGTCATCTCGCTGTTCTGTCTGCTGCTGGAACGCATCATACCCTGGCGGCAACAGAAGCTGCTGCGTCCGCAGTGGCTGCAGGATGTATTCTGGCTGGCGTTTAACGGCTATTTTCTGGCCGTGTTGTTTGCCCCGCTGTTTACCGGTGCTGCGGGATTGGCCGATCAGCTGTTCGCACGGATCGGGTGGCCGCAGCCATCTCAGGTGAACCTGTTGAACAGCCAACCGTTTTGGATGCAGTTTTTTGTTTTATTGGTCGTTCAGGATTTTATTGAGTGGAGCGTGCACAATGCCCTGCACCGCATCCCGGCGCTCTGGGAATTTCACAAGGTGCATCATTCAATTCACGATATGGACTGGATTGGGAATTTTCGTTTTCACTGGATGGAAGTTCTGATTTACAAACCCGCCAAGTATCTGCCTCTGGCTTTTATGGGATTCAATTACGAACCGGTGCTGGCGGTGGCGGTATTCGCTACCCTGGTCGGTCATTTGAATCATTCCAATGTGCCCTTTGACTACGGTCCTTTGAAATACATTTTCAATTCACCTAAAATGCACATCTGGCACCACGACACGGAACTGCACCTGAATAGCGGGCAAAATTTCGGCATTGTACTCAGTGTCTGGGACTGGCTTTTCGGAACAGCCTGGATGCCGCAGGGACAGCCCCAACGCCTGGGTTTTGACGGCGATGACAAATTCCCGGACAACCTGTTGCTGCGCATGATCTATCCGGCCAGCAAATTTCTTATGGCGCACGAGGAAAGCAAATGATTCGAAACCGGGAAATGAGTACAAAAAAATAATCGGCTTTTCTGAATTTTTATATTAAAATAATACCGCCGGCGGAAAAACCACCGGCTGAATGACGGCCTGTGGATATTGGAACCGGGTTGCGAGCTGGGTCCCTTTATTAAACGGGTCGTTTTCTATTTTATCAGCAGCATGCGTTTAACGGCTTTAAACTCCCCGGCGGTTAACCGGTAGATGTAAACCCCGCTCGGCAACTGTTCTGCATTAAACGTGGCTTCATAACTTCCGGCCGGCAGAAATGTGTTCACCAGAGTTGCTACTTGCTGCCCCTGAATATTGTAAACAGTCAGATTTACTCTGCTGTCTTCCGGCAGGTCAAAACGGATGGTGGTGGTAGGATTGAAGGGGTTGGGGTAGTTTTGTGCCAGTAAAAATTATTCGGAATACCCGTGTCAATTTCACGTCGGGTGATTTGTTTATAGACACCCCAGTCGCTGACGGTATTGGATTTGGCTGAAATATGACCGGCATTATCTTTTGCTTTTATAAAGTAAGACCACAGACCTAGTGGCGGACCAAGTACTACATTTATATCCGTGTAGGTCGTATTTGTAGTGGAATCAATTAAGAAAAACTGAGATTTATCCGGCGGACTTCTGAAAATAAGATATTTGGAAAGATCAACTTCTGAATTGGCATCCCACGTTAAAACCGGGTTTTCCAACCAACCGCCGTTCATTTGCAGGTTTTGTGGAGGAGCCGGGGGCGTATCGCCATCCAATGACCAAAATCTGTCCCACCCGGATCCGAATGGCTCCAAACTTCCCTGATATTTCGTTCTTTTAATTGGGTTGTCGTCTATAGGTTGGTTAACTACCATCAAATCTGCATAATTAAAAGCATCATCGAAACTCGGGTAATCATACCATGAATACTTTGGTATCTGCCGCATTGCGTCATTATAGTATTTCATAAAAGATGTGTCGGGCACAGTGTCAATAGTATTAAAGTCAATGTCGTCATCAGCCGCTGCGAAGGAAATGGTATTGGTAACCGGATAGAGATTATCCCAAAAGCCCCATGCGGCACAGGACCCCATGACATAGATAAATTTTGTTTTATTGTTTACACCGTCTACTAATAAATAATTTTGAACGAGATTCGCAAAATCATAATCTTCCAAATCTACATCCCATAATCGATAGTGCGATGGATTTCCAGAACTCGCGCCCTGGTGACCACTTATAAAAATAAATAATTGGTTAGCAGAGTTATTTTCCATTATGTTATTAATTTGTGTGAAAGTACTTATTACTACCGAATACTCAGCACTTCTGTATCTATTATCCGGAACTACTGGTGAGAAATAACTTCGAAAACTATTTTCACCGCCATCTAAATTGAGTACCCAAATATTTGAAGAGGGGTAATTGTAAATTGTACGAAGCGTGTTGTACATCGCAGAAAGCTCAAATTGAACAAACAAGGAATCACCGGTTATTGGTCTTACTTCCTGTTCACCTGATATGCCTCCATAAATCAATAAGGCGTATTTGTTTTACGCGAAAGAATTTTGGATAACAAAACAGAGCAAAAAAATACCGAAAAAACGAAAAAGTTTAAACATGACTAATCTCTTTTGTAAATTAGACTGTCACTTTTTTTTGACTGGCCTTGCCATTTGTGCAATGCCTGAGATTGTATATTTAACTACTTCCGATGTGAATGAGATATTGATTTTATTTAGCAAATCTTCACTGCTGTGATACCAGGGATAAGATCGTACCGATGGTAATGTGTGTTCTTCGATGGTTAGAGCCGGAAATCCTTTACGTTGGAACGAATGTTCATCACTTGCCCATTCATTCAGAAAATATTGAATAATAGAGTAATTCGTATTTGCCTTTGAATAAAAATACTTTGTAAAATTCGTATCTAATCCTACTATTTCAATATCATATACGTCGTCGGGAGAATACCCAATCATATCGAGGTTGATCATGCCAATAATATTTTCATTATTTGCTCGGGCGTTAGTTGCGGCATGACTGCTTCCTAATAAAAATGGATT
>JAJRVZ010000182.1 GCA_024277055.1 Calditrichota bacterium | reverse complement strand
CGGAGGAATGCCGTCGGCACAAGCCCGGATGGCGGCGGTTTTTCCCGGAGGGACCACTCCGTGGCAAGACCGCTGATAAATATAGTCGGGAAATAAAAAAAAGCCATGCTTTAATCAGCAGGGCTGTGTTCGCGGAGAGGCAGGGATTCGAACCCTGGATAGAGGTTTTGCCCCTATACTCGCTTAGCAGGCGAGCGCCTTCAGCCAACTCGGCCACCTCTCCCGAGAGAAATTTATTGTTGCGGAGGATGAGGGACTCGAACCCCCAAGCCCAGAGGGCGGCGGTTTTCAAGACCGCTGACTTACCAGTTAGCCTAATCCTCCGAACCGAAAATCATATTCAAAAGACCACGGCGGTTTTTCCCGGAGGGAACACTCCGTGGCAAGACCGCTGACGTTCCGGTTTGCCTGATCCTCCGGTATTGATTTTTATTTTCGTTTCTTTAATCAACGCAATCCGTTCATTGCTTGAAAAAGTCGCATAATATAGTCAGCCGGCTGTTTTCAGTCAAGCCGATTCAGATGCTTTTTCTGCTGCTTTCTAAAATTGCAACACATGAACGACTGTAGTAAATTAAGTTTTCAACTTTTTTTGAGGCGATTATGATTTCCAGCTTAATGTTTGTTCTGCTGTTTAGCACTGTTATTACCATGGCCGGTACCGGATTCCGTGGGCATGACTTCGATGTTACTCATTACCGCATCGAAATTTCCTGTGATTTTAATGCCGGCCGGGTGGACGGTACAACAACCCTTACCATGCAGGCGTATCAACCCGGTTTGCAAAAAGTAATGCTGGATGCCGTAAAGTTTGATGTTAAAAACGTGATGCTGAATAAAAGACAGCTGGACTCATTCACCGTGAATGATAAAAGTATTGAAATTATTCTGCCTCAACCGGCTGAGCGGGGCGCCCCGTTTAATATTGCTGTCCAATACAGTTGTGCCCCGGAGAAAGGATTGTATTTTGTCGGACCGGATGAAGACTATCCGGATAAACCCAGACAGATCTGGTCACAGGGGGAAGGTGAGGACAACCGCTACTGGTTTCCCGCTTATGACAGTCCGAATGACAAGGCTACCATGGAAATGATCGTTTATGCAGATGCGGGAGAAACGGTGGTTTCAAATGGAAAACTTGTTGATAAAAAAAAAGATGATAAATCGGGTAAAACGAGATGGTATTTTAAATTGAATAAACCGACACCGGCCTATCTGATTTCCCTGATCATCGGTAATTATCAGAAATTTACAGACCGCTTCGAAGACATACCGGTTGAGTATTATGTCTATCCCCGGCACAGCAAAACCGATGCCTGGCGTTCGTTCGGGAAAACACCCCGAATGATCAAGTTTTTTTCGGAGCAAATCGGTTTCCGTTACCCTTACCCGAAATATGCGCAAACAATTATCTCTGAATTCATGTACGGCGGAATGGAGAATATTTCCGCAACAACGCAAACCGACCGCACCATGCACGATGAACGTGCTCACCTGGACACCGACAGCGACGGCCTGGTTGCACATGAACTGGCGCATCAGTGGTGGGGAGACCTGGTTACCTGCCGTGAATGGGATGAAATTTGGATAAATGAAGGATTTGCCACCTACTTCACCGATCTGTGGTTCGAGCACGACCGGGGCCGGGATGAGTTTAACTACCGGTTATACAAAAAATTAAAAAGTGTCAGCCGGTACGAACTGCGCGAACCACGGCACTTGATCGGAGGCGAAAACTGGGGCGCCTATGTGCTGGGATCATCCGTGCTCCACATGCTGCGCTATTATCTCGGTGATGAGCTGTTCTGGGCGTCGATGAATCGATTCGCGGTTGACTTCGCCTGGAAAAATGCGGATTCGCGCGATTTGCAGCGGGCCGTTGAAGACGCAACCGGCAGGAATATGACGACATTTTTCGAACAATGGGTGTACGGAGCCGGCATTCCCGAACTGAAAGTGGATTATTTTTACAATGCCGGTGAACAGTTGCTGAATTTGCACGTTGTGCAGCAGCAGGACTCCTTTGCGGTGCGTCCGGTTTTCGAAATGCCGTTGAACGTGCAACTGGTAACCGATAATGAAAAAAGAGTGGAGCGGATCAATCTGGATCAGCGCGAGCAGTCGTTTGAATTTACGTTGTCTGAAGCCCCGCGACTGGTGGATGTCGATTACGGTCCCTGGTATCTTAAAAAGCTTGATTTCGATAAGAGCGATACCGAATTGATCTTTCAGGCCATGTACAGTGATAATGTCGCCAGTCGCATCCGCGCATTGGAACAGATTGCCGAAAAGGATTCGCTGGAAATGAACGATGAATTGGCAAACGCCGTAATCAACCGACTGAAAAACGACCCCTTTTACGGTGTCCGCATCAGCGCTGCGGAAACGATCGCCGAATTAAAACTGGATTCGTTTCGTGGGCCGTTAATGGATCAATTAAAAAAAGAAAAAAAGTCGAAGGTACGCTCGGCAATTGTGGAAGCACTGGGAAATTATCCCCGGGAGGCAGTGATTTCTACATTATTGAATGTATTGAACAGCGATGAAAGCTATTTTGTGCGTGCGGACGCCGTCGGAGCGCTGGCGAAAATAAAGCCGGAAAATATTGAAACGATATTGCGCGCGGCGTTGCAGCAGGAATCATGGGATGAAACGGTGCGCCGGGCAGTGCTCGAAAAACTGGATGTGCTGGAAACCGGCGCACAGATTGAACTACTGGAGGAGTACAGCCGTTACGGCATCCATCCCCGGTTACGGCGGATGGCCGTTTACCGGCTGGGTAAACTGGCGGCGGAAAATGAAGCTGCGGTTGAATTACTTAAACAGGTTGCCCGGACAAAGGACCACCTGCGGTATCGTCCCGCCTCCTCGGCGGTGTCTGCCCTGGCCAAACTGGACAGAGAAGATATCCGTGATTTCCTGAAAGAACTGAAAAAAACAGCGACGCATCCCTATGTTAAGAGAGCTCTCGAAAGGGCGCTGGCCGAAAAAGAGGATAAACAGCAGCAGGAACGGGAAGTTCTGGTACGGGAAAAAAAGATGTTACAGGGAAAACTACGGCTGCTTGAGAAAAAACTGGAGAAGTTTACCAAATCAAATAGGTCATAAATGAAAATAATGCGGATTATTATTTTACTGGCGGTGGGTATGAATATAGCTGTTTCGCAGGCATTTGACGCCAAAAACTTTTATAAAGCTTTTGATAAATACAGGCTTGCTCCGGAAAACCTGATGCTGATGCGCCACGCATTTGTTGAACAAACCTTACACAAACTGTGCGAAAACTCTGATATACTGAGTATGGAGCGTGTCGGAACATCTGTTAAAGGGCGCTCGATTAACATGGTTTCTTTCGGTCACGGTGAAACCCGCCTCTTGCTCTGGTCGCAGATGCACGGAAACGAACCGACGGCAACGGCGGCGTTACTGGCTGTGTTCAACTATTTAAACAATCATCAGGACGAACCATTCATTAAGCAACTTCTTGACAGACTGTCGGTGCACATCATCGTAATGTTGAACCCGGACGGGGCGCAGGTGTTTCGCCGGCGTAATGCCATGGGCATCGATATCAACCGTGATGCCCGGTTGCTGCGGTCGCCGGAAGCGCAAACGCTTAAAGCAATGAAGGAGCGCATCAATCCGCAATTCGGGTTCAATCTGCACGATATGGGCGGGCGGGAAACCGTCGGCGATACAAAAAAACTGCTGACCATTGCTTTGATGGCGCCGCCGTTCAACAGGGCCAATGAAGACAGTCCTACCCGTGTCCGTGCAAAAAAACTGGTGGTTTACCTGAAAAAGATACTCGATGAATTTATGCCGGGTCACCTGGCACGATACAAAGCCGATTACATGCCGCGTGCATTCGGTGACGCCATGCAGAACTGGGGCGTCAGTACGGTGTTGATCGAGTCGGGAATGCACGACGGCAGCGACCTTCATTTTGTCGAGCGCATGAACTTCATTGCTTTATTCGCTGCTTTCGATGCCATAGCAAAGGATAAACTTGAGCATTCGGATGCGAAGGAATATGCCGCCATTCCGCTGGAAGGTCCCGAAGTCTTCGATATTCTGATCAGCAATGCGCTGATCTGCAACGGCGATCTGATCCGTCCGTTCCGTGCGGATATCGGTGTTAACAGGGATGCAACTCTGATAAACGGCCGGATTGAATACAACAGCTCCATCGAGGATATCGGTGATCTGGATATCACCACCGGCCTGAAAGTCATAAACGGAAAAAACCTGATCGTCACCCCCGGACTGATTGTTTCAGGGACGGAAGAAACCGAAGTTGAAAAATTACTGGAAAGGGGAATAACGACTTATGTAACGGGAAACGGAGCGGCTGAAAAAGGAAAGGATGCCGTCAGGGTCCGTCTGTCAGGAAAGAAAATTTTGCAATTGAAGAGCATGCCCGACGGAAAACTGAATTTGAAAGAACTGCCGGTCTACACCGTCGATGCGGCAAAAGCTATCGGATTGAAAAATACGGGCCGGCTGCAAAAGGAATTTATTGCCGACCTGCTGATTTTCCGGCAGGCCGATACCGGTGAATTGGATTTTAAAAATTTGAAATATGTTATAAAAAACGGACGTATCGTTTTTCCCTGAACCAAAATAGCAGTTGCAAATCGGCGGTCGCCGTATTATATTATCGGAAACCGATATATCGAAAAGCGATATAATTTTTGTGGATGATTCAGTCGATTCAAAAATAATAAGGCTGGCTAAATCCTTTTCGCCGATTATGCACCGTATGCATCACCTGGCGATGTCGGTCAGCAAAGCCAGCGAATATTCCCTGCCGCAAATGCGTGTTCTGATGCTGGTGCGGCTCCGCGGGAAAATGACGATTTCGGAATTAATGCAGTATCTGAATACGGCCCAAAGCACCGCCAGCGAGATGGTCGAACGTCTGGTTCAGCAGGAAATGCTGATACGCTCCAAAGACGAACACGACCGGAGGCGGACAGTGTTCCGGCTTTCCGGAAAAGCCGAAGCGCTTTTAAATCAGCAAACACAGGCAATGCAACAGGTATATCAAAATCTACTTTCTCCCTTCAGCGATGCGGATCAGGAGCGTCTGGTAAAGGCTTTTGAAACGATCCACGAGTTGCTGTCCGGGCAGGAAGCGATCAGCCCAAACGATCAGCGGTAATATGAAACTGAAAACAATTTTTCTCAGCATCGTTTGCACGGGAACGCTGTGGAACGTGGCGGCGCAGCAGCCGCTGGATGCCCGGCTCTGTATTCAAATGGCTCTGAAAAACAGTAAGACGCTTAAAATGGCCGATTTAGCCGGCCGGCAAGCCCGGGAACAGCTCGGAGAAGCACGCGCCCAACTCTATCCCACCATACAGGTTAACGGCATGTACACGCGTATCGGTGAAATAACTTCCTTTGAAATTCCCATGGGCGGACAGAAACGCACCTTTAAGTTCGGTACGCAGAATCGTATGAATATGGACGTGAAACTGCAGTATCCGCTTTTTACCTGGGGACGCATCGGCGCCAGCATCAATCTGGCAAAGGGTGGGTTTCAGATCACGCAGACGCAAAAAAAAATACAGCGCATCCTGTTGGTGGACCGCGTCATGCGTGCATGGTATTCCCTGTTGCTGAACAGGGGAATTCTGGCACAGCAGCAGAATACCGTTCAAACGGCGGCACGGTTCACGGAAATTGCCGAACAACGTTTCAAGGCCGGAGGTATTCCGAAACTGGAATTGCTGCGTGCCCGTGTGCAGCTGAAAAGCGCGCAGAGCAGGCTGAAAGCGGCGAAAGGGGATCTGAAACAGGCCAGGTTACTGCTGGCAGACCTTATTGGCTCGCAGCCGGAAAATTTTTTTGTCAGGGACAGCCTCAAATATATACCGGTGAGCATCGAACCGACTGAATTCGAACAGATGGCCCTTTCCCGCCGGACGGAGCGCCTGATGCTGCAGCAGCAGTTACAGCTGAACCGCTATCAGCAGGATATTTCCGCCGGTGGTAACAAACCGAATGTATTTTTCTTTTCCAGCTATAACGTGCAGAACGGTTTTGATCCGGTTGATCCGGAACGTTTTGTCGACAACTGGAATTCGGGGCTGCAGATTTCGGTGCCGCTTTTCGACGGGTTTGCTGCTGCCAGGAAGGAAGCGGCCGCCCGGTTGCAGG
>JAJRVZ010000181.1 GCA_024277055.1 Calditrichota bacterium | reverse complement strand
TCCGACGGCGACATCCTGCAGTTCGACGGTATTCACCGGCGGCACATCCCGGTATCCAACGACAGCCGGTTCGGCAGCAGGGACATTTCAGGAATGCATTCGCAGGCCGGCTTCTCTGTGAGGTTGTCCGGTAATCACCGTGTACCGTTCGCCTGGTTTCAATTATTGATAAAACCGGTAGTCTGCAGGAAAAAATATCCGGATTGTATTTCAGGAATTGACACACCGATACGCATTGCCCGGTCACTGCATACACCGATACAGTTACGGCACAGCTACAGTCCTCTTTACTCATCACGCAGTTCTTTTGCCAATAATACTCGTTTCACGTTCCTGCTATGGTCACACAAATTCGTGATAAATGTCATTTGATTTTGGGAAATAATTCATTTAATTAGTCCTGCCACTTATATTAATGTAAGGAGATTTTCAAATGCGCTCCTTTTATTCTATTTTTGTCACTTTATTTTTGATCGGGAATTTATTAAAAGCACAGACACCCGCCTGGCATTGGGCCACTCAGGCCGGCGGCAACACACAGGAACTGGCGACAGCGATTGCAAGCGATAGTTCGGGAAACGGCTATATTACCGGTTACTTCACCTCGAATGCGACCTTTGGTGATGAAAGCCTGGTCAGTTACGGAAGTGAAGATATTTTTGTGGCTAAACTTGACCCGTATGGCAATTATTTATGGGCAAAACATGCCGGCAGCACCCTGGGATCGAGTACGATGGAACGGGGTCGGGCTATTGCAGTTGACGGCGAAGGAAACGCTTATGTGACAGGCACAATTCTGACCGATGCTTATTTTGATAACGATACGCTTGATTCCTATGGAACCTTTGATATGTTCGTCGCCAAGTATAATACATCCGGCGAGCTTTTATGGGCAAAAAACGGCGGTGGAATCGGTCACGATCACGGAAAAGCTGTTGCCGTTGATCAGGATGGAAATTGCTATGTGACGGGTACGTTTCAATACGATGCCTATTTTGACAATTATACATTACACTCGGACTGGGGCGGACAGGAAGTATTTTTTGCTAAATACGACACCAACGGAAATCTTATTTGGGTCAAAAAATTTGCCGGCCCCTTCAATCCGTATACCACCGCAATCTGTGTGGACGATGCCAATAATGTATTTATCGCCGGAGGATTTGCCTCATCGGTCATACTCGATTCCAGCCATACTTTCGGCCAGGTACCGGGCATCGACAATATTTTCATCGTCAAAGCCGGTACCAATGGTACCATTCTCTGGGCAAATATGATCCACGGCGTTTCACCGCAATACGCCCAAGCGCTGGATACGGACGCCGGCGGGGCTTTGTATGTAGCCGGTCATTTTGCGGGTGAGACCTATTTCGGAACGGACACACTGACCGCGAATTTTCCGATCTACAATAATGCCGATATCTTCGTTGCCAAATATTCTGCGGACGGTGTTTACCAATGGGTGCGCCAGCTCGATCCGACCATCGGAACAGGCTATTCCATTGCGGTGGGTGACTCCGACCGGTTTTGCATTGCCGGCATGTTTACCGATTCGCTGGTGATCGGTGGGGATACGTTTATCAGCCACGGTGCGGAAGATATTTTCATCAGTGGTTTTAACAACGACGGCCAGTACCTTTGGACAAAACAGGTCGGAAGCAGCGGCACAAAGGAAAAAGCCACCGGCATTGCCGATGATCATCACGGCAATTTCCTGGTCACCGGTTCGATCCGGGGCATCGTAGATTTTGATTCGGCCGGTACGATAAACACCGGTGGAGGGGATAAGATATTTGTCGCACAACTGGGCAGCGGTGTTACGGGAATACGCAACACGGAGACTATCAGGCCATCCGTGTATTTGTTCCGCAATTATCCGAACCCGTTCAATCCGTCAACCACAATCCGCTTTGTACTGCCTCTGCGCATGTCGGTTGAACTGACTATTTATAATTTGCAGGGACAAAGAATCTCAAGGTTGGTTACGGGAATTGTTGAAGCAGGTGAACATGCAGCTCACTGGGATGCAAGCGGTGTTGCCGGCGGAACCTATTTCGCGCGTTTGTCTGCCGCTGGATTCAGCAAAACGCTCAAGATCGTGCTGATAAAGTAATATTTTACCCATGTATGCGGGGGCTTTATAAAGCCCCTGATTTTTTCAAATAGGTTTGATAATAAAATCGGGCTCACCCTGGGCACCTTTTTAACCGGCTGCTCGCCACCAAAAAGTGCTCCCTCCGGGACGCGTAACCCTTCACTCATCACGATCCCGTCACTTTGTCACCTGGTCACTGCGAAGCACAGTCACTCATTACGCTTCACGCCTTACTCTTCACCCTTCACTCATCACTTAAAAACTTGCATTTCTCCCCTGCATTTCTTACAATTTTCACAACACTTGCCAAGGCCGACTATAACCTCAGGAAGAAACACTCGCTGCATGATGCGGTTCCGATAGATTCTCTACATCGATTGCCCCTCTTGCTGCATGTTTTTTTCAAGACATGTAACTGACGGGGCGGAGCTTTAAGTAATTTCCAATATCCAATGTCCAATTATCAATATCCAATAATCAATGATCAATGATCAAATTGCACTATACAGTGATATGAAATGTAATTTAAGATTAAGGATCAAGGATTGATGATTAGCGATGGCGAAGTGTGCAGGGATGCCGTTGTGAGCGGGATAACCCGGCAACCGGAATTATTAGATCTGGTACGGATAAAGATTCGCACCCTTTAATGGTAATATTATTATATGGAAGTGGTTTACGATTGAAGG
>JAJRVZ010000180.1 GCA_024277055.1 Calditrichota bacterium | reverse complement strand
TGGGAAGACTGGTGGCGCTGGAGCGTCACGGATTTTGTTCAGTCGCTGCACGATTCCATTCAGCAGGTGAAACCGTGGGTGCGGCTTTCTGTGGCTGCCCTCGGCAAATACAACTGGTCCGGCTGGCAGGGGTATGACGTTGTTTATCAGGATGCGGCGCTGTGGTTTAACCGGGGCTATATCGAACAGCTGACCCCCATGCATTACCACTGGACAACCCCCGACGGTTTTTACAGCATGCTGACCGGCGGTTGCCCGCAATGCTGGAGCCAGTATATCCAGCAGGGAATCAACGATGGCAGATTGTATTCCGTTGGTCCCGGTTCCTATGTCTTCGCCGACCTGAACGTTTGGGGAAAACACCCGGCGGTCATTGAAAAAGTTCGGACTATTCCCTGGGTGGACGGTTTCCAGTTTTTCAGCTACGGGCAGTGGGAAGATTATGTGTATTTCCAGACGGCGCGCCAGACTTTTTTTCAACGGAAAACGAAAATCCGCGACACCGGGCTGATCGACAACATTCCCCCGGATGCGCCGACGGTCAGTTTGAACAAAGTTGATTCGCTGACCTATGAGATCACGGTGACGCCGGCCGGAACACAGACGGAGGACCAGTGGTTTGCCGTTTATAAATCGGAAGACGATGTGCTGGATCGGGACGCGGATGAAATCATCAAAATCAAATTCGGAAGTGCGCAATTTACCATTACCAACACCTATGACGGTACACAGGATTTCAACGGCAGTTACCGTTATGCCGCCACCAGTCTCGATCGTTACTGGAATGAATCGGCGTTCTCCAATATGGTTGTAAGCGATCCGATTCCGTCCTTTGCGCCGACGGTGGTAAGTACCAGTCCGGCCGAAGGGGATTCCATTTCCGTGCAGGAATCGGTGCAGATGGATTTCTCAAAACATATCATGACGTCAACCCTGCCGGGTGCCGTTCATCTCACGCCGCCTGCGGGTGAACTGAGTTTTTCATGGAACAGCGACAGCACTTCCGTGGTCATATCATTTTCCGAGATTTTGCAATTCAATACCTGGTATACTTTGAAAATCGATTCGAGCGTGACGGATGTGAACGGGCGGTTACTGGACGGCAACGGCGACGGAATCGAGGGTGACGGTTTTGTTCTGCATTTCAAGGCCAGGGCGCTTGATGATGTGCCGCCGCAAATCCTGTGGAGCTATCCGCGCAATACCGGAGCGGACACGCTGGATGTGCGCAGTATTGCCGTCGTGGAATTCAACGAGCTGCTCGATGAAACAACGCTCGATGAAAACACGGTTGCCGTTTTCAAAAGCGCTTCTAAAATTCCGGTGGCCTTCACCCATAACGTCATGAACAATCATTCGGTGATCAGCATTCAGCCGGTGTGGGAGTTCCTGCAAAACCAGGACTACACCTTTTACCTGAACAGTGTAATTGCCGATACGGCCGGAAACCCGATGGGCAGTGTATTCACGGCAAATTTCAGCAGTGGCGGACTCGGCTACGAACTGATCGACATCATAGATGATTTTACCGTACCGGGCGCCTGGTGGCAGCCCAACGGCAGCGGATCCACTACCGGTATCATCGCCAGCCAGACCACCTGGGGTTACGTGAACCACCATTACCTGCCGGCTACAACTCCGAAAAAATCGGCGCGATTAAAATACCTGTGGGACACTACAGCAAACAGCTTTCTGCTGCGGGAATATATTCCCAATTCGGATCCGATCGTGCCGGTGTTCGACACTACCTACACCATTCAGGCCTATATTTTCGGCGACGGCAGTCTGAATAAATTCCGCTTTGCCATCGACGAAGGCGACGGAAGTTCCTGGCCGAATCATGAGGTTTCGAAATGGACGACCATTGACTGGGTCGGATGGAAACTGGTGGAATGGAAACTGAGCGACCCGAACAGCGTCGGCAGCTGGATCGGCAACGGCGTGCTGGATATGAGCAATTACCGCATCGACAGTTTTCAGATGACGTGGGATTCGAACAACGGCGCCGTACAGGGAGAGATTTACATCGACGATTTCCGACTGGTTAAGAAAACCACAGCCATTACCGATGTTTCTTTCGAGGACGAAACGATTCCGCAACAATTCAGCCTGGAGCAGAATTATCCGAATCCGTTTAATCCGACCACTACCATTCGCTTTTCGCTGGACCGTCCGGGACGAACAAGCCTGGTTATCTATGACATGCTTGGCCGCGAACTGTTGCGGGTAATTGACGCAAATCTGCCGGCCGGCGAGTATGCCTATACGATAGACGCTTCCGGCTGGGCTAGCGGGGAATATGTTTACCTGCTCCGCTCCGGTGATCGTCGCCGGGTGCGACGTATGCTGCTGGTGAAGTAGAAAACTACCGGAATCAACCAATCCCTCCGGCACTTTCGAGGCCCGAGGGATTTTCTTTTTCAATAAATTTGTTTAAACTCTGCCGGGTTCACTCCTTAATTTAAAACACCAGTGAGGCAATCATGATAGTTCAAAAACTTATCATTGTAATAATTATTTTATTCTTTTGCGTTAATGCCTTCGCACAAGATGAAAAAGAAACGGAAACCGACAGCCTGAAAGTTGAATACATCCAGGCTGCCGAAAAATTATTCGGCCTGGAATTTACCCCGCAGGAACATGACTCGATGCTTAAAGACCTGCAGGACAACCTGAAAGACTATGGCAAACTGCGCGCGTTGAACCCGGATAACAGCATTCCCCCGGCCATTCAGTTCAATCCGCTGCCGGTAGGGTATCAGCTGCCGCTGGGTGGATCTTCCTTCGAAATGAGTCCGGCGAAAAAAGTCAAACGACCCGAAAACTTAGAGGAACTGGCCTTCTGGTCCGTGCGCGATCTGGCGGAACTGGTGCGTACCAGGCAGGTTTCTTCGTTGGAATTGACCCGGCTGTTTCTGTTGCGTCTGAAAAAATACGACCCGCAACTGCACTGTGTTATAACACTGACCGAAGAACTCGCTCTGAAAGAAGCGCGGCAGGCCGATGCCGAAATTGCCGCCGGCAACTATCGCGGACCGTTGCACGGCATTCCCTACGGGGCGAAGGATTTGCTGGCCACGAAGGGGTACAAAACAACCTGGGGCGCCATGCCCTACAAAGACCAGGTGATTGATGAAGACGCCTCGGTGATAAAAAAACTGCGTGCAGCCGGCGCGGTGCTGGTGGCA
>JAJRVZ010000179.1 GCA_024277055.1 Calditrichota bacterium | reverse complement strand
GTTATATGCTGGGAATGCTGAACAGGGTGGCTGAATTTATGCAGACAAGTTCGTATCGCCGGCTCGCGAAAAAGGATTATTTCAACCCGGAAAACCAGGTGTTCAAAGAAAAAGACATGCTTTTCTACCTTGATGGAATTGCCGCAAAAAATCCTGAAATGTGTCGCGAAGGTGAATCCCGCCGGATGCTCAGAAATATAATCGAGATTTTTGAAGAAGATTCGTTTGAAAACCTGAGGAATCGGATTTCGGAACAGGTCAATTATTTTAAAACCCAGTACCCCGGCAAAAAAGACCTGGCATTTATTCAAAAATTAAAAGGTATGACCCGTGAGTGGGAAGCGGATATTCTGTGGGGCTATTTCGGCTTCAGTTCAGAATCGGTAATTCACTCACGGCTGGGATTTTACAGGGGCGATATTTTTACTGAAGAGCCCGAGGAAACGCGGGACGTGCAGCCGGTTCTTGAAACGATCAGGCGTGTAAAACCGACTATCGTAACCGTCGCCCTTGACCCGGAAGGGAGTGGGCCGGATACGCATTACAAGGTTCTTCAGGCGATCACAACCGCGCTGAAATTATATTCAAAAGAATCGGGCCGAACAGACATCAAAGTCTGGGGTTACCGCAATGTCTGGTATCGTTACCACCCGTCGGAAGCCAACCTGTACGTTCCGGTGACACTGAACACGATGGCAATACTGCACGATTCATTCATCAATTCCTTTGTTTCACAGGCCAATGCATCATTTCCGAGCTATGAACATGACGGTCCGTTTTCGGAGCTGGCACAAAAAATTCAGGTTGAGCAATACAGCCAGATGACAACCCTGTTGGGTGAAGATTTTTTTTATCATAATCCGGATTCACGGATTCGGTCAACCCGTGGCCTGGTCTACCTGAAAGAGATGGAGCTCGAAGAATTTTACGCATGGTCAAGGGAACTACGTAAATCAACAGAAAATCAATAACTAGAGAGTAGGAAATGTCACATTTGGAATGGCTTGACATAGGCGTAATCATAATATTCTTTCTGGTAATTGCCGGAATCACCTTGTTCTACATGAAAAAGGCGGGCCAGAATACCGGAGAGTTTTTTCTCTCCGGCAGAAACCTGCCCTGGTATGTGGCCGGGACGGCAATGGTAGCAACGACATTCGCAGCGGACACTCCGCTGGCCGTAACGGAACTGGTTGCTCAGAAAGGGATCGCCGGAAACTGGTTGTGGTGGAATCTGGCGATCGGCGGTATGCTGACGGTATTCTTTTTCGCCAAACTCTGGCGGCGGGCCGGTATTATGACCGACGTGGAATTAACCGAACTGCGTTATTCGGGAAAGGCGGCAGCCGTATTGCGGGGGTTTCGGGCTATTTACCTCGGACTTTTCATGAATGCTATTGTGCTCGGCTGGGTAAACAAAGCCATGGAAAAAGTATTCTCCGTCACTTTTCCGCAATACGATGCCTTTATGCTGGTGGTAATCTCAGCGATTATTATCGCCATCTATGCTTCCGCATCCGGTTTGCTGGGTACGGCCCGTACGGATAGTTTTCAATTTGTATTTGCCATGGGTGGAACGATCATACTTGCCTGGCTCGTGATTCAGATCCCGGAAATATCAAGCATGGCCAATTTGAAGCAACAGTTACCGGGACCGGTTCTGGATTTCTTTCCGAAAATCGGGTCGGTATCGGTGGAAGGGGCAGCCGGCGGCGTCATGGCGCTGTCCGTCGGTGCATTTCTGGCACACATCGGTTTACAGTGGTGGTCCAGCTGGTATCCGGGGGCTGACCCCGGTGGCGGCGGATATGTCGCCCAGCGTATGATGTCGGCCAAAGACGAAAACCACAGCCTTTTGGCCACGCTCTGGTTTACCATTGCCCAATACGCTTCGCGTCCCTGGCCGTGGATCATCGTGGCCCTGGCGGCCATGGTAATTCTTCCACGCTCTCAATCGGTGCAGACATTACAGGCGGAAAATCCGGTATTGTATGAACGTTCCGTGGAGATATTTCAGAATAAGCAATTGCAGTACACGCCGGAATTTCAGGCGGATGAGCAACTGCAACAATTTTATGAAAAATATGAAAACACGGTTGATCCCGGTGTAATGTATCCCAAACTGATGATGCGCTTTCTTCCTCCGGGCCTGCTGGGGCTGTTGATTGCAGTTTTTCTGGCCGCGTACATGTCGACCATTTCGTCTCAGCTGAATTGGGGCACCTCTTACCTGATCAATGATTTTTACAAACGTTTTCTGAAAAAAGATGCGGATGAAAAACATTATGTTCTGGTTTCGCGAATCAGCATTTTCGTCATGACTGTTTTTTCATTATTGATTACAAAATATTTATTAACCACCATTTCCGGCGCCTGGGAATTTATCATTAATGCATCGGCCGGCATGGGCCTCGTACTCATTTTGCGCTGGTTCTGGTGGCGGATTAATGCCTGGTCGGAAATTTCGGCGATGATCGTACCGCTGATTATTTACCCGATCGCCAGGTTCTGGTTCGGCATGGAATCTCCAATTACCCTCTACCCCATAGTGATCGGTACGACGATTGTCTGGCTGATCGTAACCTACCTCACCAGTCCGGTGGAACACGAAGTACTGCTGGCATTTTACCGCAAGGTACACCCGGGCGGCATAGGGTGGCGTCGCATTGCTGCAGAATTGCCGGAGGTGAAGAGCGATTCCGGATTCGGTCGATTGTTTACAGATTGGGTACTTGGGGTGGTTGTCGTATATACTTCGCTGTTCAGTATCGGTAATTTCCTTTTTGCAGAATATGTGAAAGCTCTGTTTTTTCTGGCTGCGGCCCTGCTTTCGTTTACCGTTATCTACTTTCATTTAAATAAGAACAAACAATAAAGAGACAAATGATCCATGAGTTTAATAAAGGCAATAATAGTAAACACGATTTTTGTAACCCTGGCGGTGTTTGCCGGTACAACCCTGCCGGACCTGATGCCTGTTCCGCAAACCGTAAAGATTTCCGGGGAAAACTTCAGCCTCGACTCAAGCTTTACCGTGAGCGTACAAGGTGCCGATGCCGACCGTATATTGGGGGCTTCCAATCGTTTTTTAAGGCGACTTTCGGGGCGTACGGGTTTGTTCTTCAGTCAAGATTATATCACCGGTGCCGATGCCGAAACGGAAACGGCGCTGAACGTTGTCTTCAATCGAAAGGGTGTTTTGAAAGTCAATGAAGATGAATCATACCGACTTGAAATCAAGCCTGCCGGTATCGTTATAACCGCAGAAACCGATTTGGGCGCAATGCACGGACTGGAAACCCTGCTGCAATTACTCACCGTTAAGGACGGCCATTATATTTTTCAAGGAGTAATCATTGAAGACCGGCCGCGTTTTACCTGGCGCGGTTTGATGATCGATGCCAGCAGACATTTCATGCCGGTGAACGTAATCAAACGTAATCTGGACGGTATGGCAGCGGTAAAGCTGAATGTTTTTCACTGGCACCTGAGCGACGATCAGGGCATCCGGGTGGAAAGTTTGCTATACCCGGAACTGCAAAATAAAGGTTCCGACGGTTCGTATTATACGCAATGCCAGATCCGGGATGTTGTCCGCTATGCCGCTGAACGGGGCATCCGTGTCGTTCCTGAATTTGATGTTCCGGGACATGCAACAGCCTTTATCAAAGCCTATCCTTTTCTCGGCGCAGGACCGGAACCGGAAAGCATTGAACGTAAATGGGGAATCATGTATCCGGCGTTGAATCCGGCGAATGAAAAAACCTACATATTTCTTGACAGGTTTTTCGGAGAAATGGCCGGCCTTTTCCCGGATGATTATTTTCATATCGGCGGGGATGAACTGGAACACGAAGGCGGGCATGAAGCAAGGGAATGGAATGAAAATGAACAAATCCGGCAATTTATGAAAGAGAATAATATTGAGTCCAACGCGGCGTTACAGGCCTATTTTAACTCACGGCTGCTGGAAATTTTGACCCGGCATCAGAAAACAATGATCGGCTGGGATGAAATTTTCCACGAAAGCATGCCAACCAATATTGTTATTCATTCCTGGCGCGGAAAGGAAGCGATGGTCAGGGCAGCGCGTCTCGGCTTTCAGAGCATTCTTTCCAACGGCTATTATATCGACCTGATCCGGCCGGCGAAACACCACTACCTGAATGACCCGCTGCCTGCTGATATTGACCTGAGCGATGAGCAAAAAAAACTGATTCTTGGCGGAGAGGCCACGATGTGGTCGGAATATGTATCATCCGAAACGGTGGATTCCAGGATTTGGCCCAGAACGGCTGCCATTGCCGAGCGTCTGTGGTCCGATGGTAAAGTGAAGGATGTGGATGACATGTACCGCCGGTTGCGAATGATCGGTTTTCAGCTGGAAGAACACGGACTGACACATATTAAAAATTATGAAATGAT
>JAJRVZ010000010.1 GCA_024277055.1 Calditrichota bacterium | reverse complement strand
TCCTTTTCATTTATACTCCCTGCATGAATCTAATCAAAAATGAATAAGGCGGGCTCTTCCTGCCAGCCCGCTAATTTAATGAGAAGAAATTTTCAATTAAAGCTAATTCAGAAATAAATAGGGCCGCCAGGTCTCGTGCGGTTTGTCAATGTGAAACTGCAGGTAGAAAAGATGGCTTGGCCGGGTCGGTACCCTCAACAGCGGCATATTGGCCTGCTCCGGCGTGCGGTTTCCCTTTTTACCGTTGCAAACCACGCAGGCACATACCAGGTTTTCCCAGGTATCTTTTCCACCGAATTGCCTGGGGATCACATGATCGACGGTCATCGGCACATGTTTGCGGCCGCAATACTGACAGGTGGCGCTGTCCCTCCGGATAACATTCTTGCGATTCAGAATAACCGGCATGCGCGGCCGGTAAATATATACCTGCAGCCGTACAACACTCGGAAACGGAAAAGTCATGTTTACCGAGTGCAGGTCTTCATCGAGACGTTCAACGATTTCCGCCTTTCCGAGAAACACAAGAATGATGGCCTTTTTTACATTGCATACTGAAACGGGTTCGTAACTCTGGTTAAGGACCAGGACCATTTTGTTCAGTCTGCTTCTTCCGTTGCTGTTATCCATGACCAATAATCGGTTTAATTTCAAAATATCGCAAGCATTTCTAAAACCGGTTCAATTTCAGAATACCGTGTGAACGCTTACAAATGTTTCCTTTAAATTGTTATCAAACCCGGCACTACCGGGTATTAAACTGTTTATACGCACGAACCCCCGGGCATGCAATAGTTGCCCGTTACCCAGCGCGATACCCACATGAGTAATTCTATCACCATTTTCGGCAAAAAACAACAGGTCGCCCGCAGCGGCCTGTTCCACCTTCTCCGCCACCTTTTTACTGTCCCGGTGTTGCATCCACGCATCCCGCGGCAAGTGAACATCCAGCAGGCCGAATACGGTTTGCGTCAATCCCGAGCAATCAAAACCCTTCGGGGAACGGCCACCCCAGTAATAGGGAATGCCCAGAAAAAGACGGGCCAGTTTTACCACCGATTCACGATTAAGCGCAGGAAAAGTTCCGAAATCCCCGGTGCGCCCAAACACAGGTAAGCCATCGGGCAACAACAGTTCATACCAGTCGTTTTTTTCAGAAAGCTTTTCAAGTCGGCATCCGATAACGGCATCTCGCACGACCGGCGACGTATCCACCGGTTCGCTGTGCAGCATCGCCAGGCGACAGGTTACCCGAACCCTATCCCCGGAAGGGTATTCTTTTTCCGCCAACTGGTAATTGCTGAGCCAGCCCTCGTATCCGTCCGGCAGACGGATTCGACTGAAGTCGCCTTTTTTATCCAGAATGGCAACTCTTTCAGCAAGCACCCCCTGGGTAATCACTTCGCTGCGATAATCGGCTTCCCGATACACATTGGCCGTACCGACATTTATAAAAGCACTCATAGCACTTACAACACTTAAAATTGAATTACTTCACTTAGCAATATAATTGAGGGAATTGTTTCTGTCAAGCAGGTAACCGGGATTCATCCCGGTATTAAACGAAAAAGGGCTGCCCTCGGCAGCCCCGGATTTACTTTTCAGAATATGGCTTTAAAAATATAGAAGAATATGATTGCCAGGCCGGCGCCGACGGGAATCGTGATAACCCATGATATTACAATATCGCGAATTGTTCTTAAATTCAGGGCGCTCATACCCCTGGCCAACCCGACTCCCAGCACCGCTCCCACCAGCGTATGCGTTGTAGATATCGGCAACCCCAGTTTGGAGGCGATAACGATAGTTATGGCTGCCGCGAATTCGGCGGCAAATCCACGGGTCGGTGTCAGTTCGGTTATTCTTTTGCCGACCGTCTCAATTACACGCCAGCCCCATGTTGCCAGTCCGATCACAATACCAACACCCCCGAGCGCCAGAACCCAGAGCGGTACCATTGTTTTCATTTGAACCACCCCGGTCTGAAGAACTGAAACAACCGCCGCCAGGGGCCCGACGGCATTGGCAACGTCATTGGCGCCGTGGGCAAAAGCAACGAAAGAGGCGCTCAGTATTTGCAGGTACACGAATATTCTTTCGACGGTTCGGTATTCACTGCTGGTTGTCTCTATATCCGTGCCGGCAGCCGCCATTTCTTTCAGGGTACTTATTTCATCCTGAAGGGCCTTCATTTTGCTCTGAAGTTCGCCGACAGCCAGGTTTTTTGCCGTCTTGATATGTTTCAGGGATTTTTGCAGACTGGCGATAAGTTTCGGGGATTGCATTATCTTTACACGGTCGGGTTCGGTATCTTCCTTTATACGGGCGACAAGAAAATAACTGATAACCGCAGCCAGAATACCGACACCAAAAGCCACCAGGATCGCGTTGGGCAGGCTCAAATCAAGTTTCAGATTCTTCAAGCCCTTAAAAACCAGAACCAGTGTCAGAATGGCGAAAACGAAAAACACCAGAAACGGTGTCATTTTTTTTGCGGATTGGATGGGATTTTTGGAATAGTATATTTTTTTTCGAATCAAAGTAAAAAGAAGAAATGCGATGGTTCCGCTTAAAATCGGGGAGACAACCCAACTGGAAACAATTTCTCCCACTTTGCCCCAGTTTGCCGCATCCATTCCGCCCACGACCACACCGAAGCCCAACACCGATCCGACAATCGAATGCGTTGTTGATACCGGCCAGCCGTAATAGGATGCTATCTGCAACCAGATGGCGGCTGCCAGCAGTGCGCCCATCATGCCATACACAAGATACATGGGTTCTGCAGAAAAAACTTCCGGGGCAATAATACCCTTTCGAACCGTGTTGGATACGTGGGTACCGACAAAAAATGCTCCGCCAAATTCAAGTACGGCAGCAAGAACTACCGCCCTCCGGAGGGTCAGCGCACCGGAACCGACCGATGTTCCCATTGCATTGGCCACATCATTTGCACCGATGCTCCACGCCATATAAAACCCGAAAACCAGAGCAATTCCAAGAATGATCGTTTCAATTCCCAATTTTATCTCCTGTGGATGCTGTAGTTATTTTAATTCAAGTGTCATGCGAATTCGGTTGGCCAGTTTTTCCGCATAATTTGAAAGAGCACTTATTTCCTGGAACAACCTGATCAGCAGGAAAAATTTTCCGTATCCGAATTCTTTTTCATTTTTAAAGGTATTCCGCAATAATTCCCTTTGCAGTATATCGGCTTCATGCTCCATGAAGGCGACCTGTTCCACCATTAACTGCACATTTTCAGCTTCGGTGCCCCCGAATGATGTTTCGAGCAATTCATCGAGCTTCTGCATGATCTTAAACGTCATTTCGATCGATTCAATATTTTTTTCTAAAAATGCCCGGAACTCCTTTTGCATCTCTTTCGGAATCGTAAAATCCTTCAAGGTCAATAAGACACCGATATCTTCGCACTTGTCCGCGATGCTGTCCTGCACACTCAGAATCTCAAGCAGATTGGCGCGGTCCACCGGTAAAAATAAACCCTTCGGTAAATTGTTGCGCAGATCATTTTTGGTTAAATCCGCCATATGTTCCCGTTTGCTGATCTCCTTTGCCAGTTTTCCAACCTCGTCGAAATCTTTTTTCGCCTGTGCGTCAAAGATCTGCCGTATCATCTTCGCACATTCCATAACGTGCAGCATGTGCTCCTGAAGCGGTTGAAAAGGGGACCTCGCAAATAAATTTGAAATTGTCCTCATAATATCATCTCACCTTTTATTTTGTGAAATTTTTTAATTCTCTAATTTATGTAATAAATATTGTTTTTTCTACAGCTGATTCTGGAAGATAATCGTCAACACTTTTGCCGTTGTTAATCTTCCTTCATTTATTTTATCAGAATGATTCTGCCGCTAACCGGCTGCCCCGGTGAAGACAGTTTCCAGATATAAATACCACTCGCAACGGTACGGCCGTTCCGGTCCATGCTGTCCCAACTGGTTTCCAGACCGTTTTTCGTCGGGTATAATCGAAGCGTCCGCAGCTTCCGGCCGGTCAGGTCGAAAACCGATATATCACTGAACCGCATACGGAATCCACCCTCTATTCTGAATCTGACCCGTGAATTAAACGGATTCGGATAAGCCCTGACCAGAACCGGATATTCAGGAAAAGGCAGTTGATTGTTTGCGACGGATAACGGTTCATGCGGCAAATAAGGCATGAAGTCCACGACCCCATATCCCGGTTCATCGCCGGCATCAACAATATGTGCAGCGATCGAATCGGCATTATCCGTACCCCAGTAATTGTTTTCCGCCTTCTGGTCCAGCGATGTTTCGTTAAAAAAATCGTAAACGGTACTTCCAAACTTGTTTCCGAGAATACGATTATAACCGTGGTGTGTGCTGTCACTGTCGGCCAGGTCACCGCATATTACACGCCCGTTGTTTTGCAGGGCTATTCCGAAATGATTTCCGCTGATCGTGTTTTTGTACAGCACCGGATTTGCCTGGCTGAATCCGATAAACACCCCGGCCCCGCTTTCAAAATTTCCAGGCTGAAAATTGTTAATGATCTCATTAAACCGGATTAAAGGCGAAGCATTGACTATGGTTATCCCGGAAAGATTTCCGGCCACCAGGTTGCTGTCTATTACCGGTAGAGCTGTACCGAATTGCTGCCAGATCCCTACCCCCTGCCAGCTGTTATTAACAATCTCGTTTCCGATAAGCTGTGGCGAGGCATCGAAAATAAATACCCCCGGTCGACCAGATTTTATTTTGGAATTATTCTCAATAATTGATTCCCGGACCATCACAGCGCCCTCCGATGTGATATGGATTCCATACCCATCGTTATCATGCACGGTACAGTATTCAATTTGTGCATCAGCGCTTCCGGCCAAACGAATTCCCGTATCGCTGCAAAAACCGATCTCTGAGTTTCCAAGTGATAGCTGACCGGCAGAAATTGTGATGCCGGTTTCGGCGCGTTGAAGTGTGCAACCCTCAATCAGGGAACTGCCGCCTTCGAACCGTAAAGAAGACCAGCGCAGACTACTATCCGCGTGATCAAATGAACAACCGGTTACAATAAAGCTACCGTTTACGGTCACTTCGGCGGCTGTACCGGTTTGGGTGAAAAATACCCTGCGTCCGTCATCTTTCAAAGTATCCATTGCCGAAATAAAAAGCGCCTCATTTATAAAAACACTGTCGTTAACAACGGTAACCGTTCCACTGCCATGTACCTGCAGTGAATCGAAACTCCAGTAAACACCGGTGCCCGGTGTGGCATATTGTGCAGATAGAAAAGCCGGAAGAACCAGTATTAATTCGATTATCAACAGGACAGGCTTCATGGGCATCCCGATCAGCGCATTAGAAAAATCAGAGCGATATAGAACCCGTATCCGCCGAGCAACAGCGCACCCAGCCAGCGGTTTATCCGTTTCCACCACAGAACGGCAGGTACCAGAACCAGACTGAATGCCAGCATTACCGGCAGATCTATGAAAACTACCTTTCCGGTAGTATTGATACCGTAAAATGAAGATACCGCCCCGCCTACAAACAGCAGGTTGAACAGATTACTGCCGACTACATTACCTACCAGTATTTCATTTTCCCTGCGGATAATGCTGATGATGGCTGTGGCCAGTTCCGGCAGTGAAGTTCCGAAAGCCACCAGCGAAAGTCCGATCACGATTTCACTTACGCCGAGCATTCGTGCGATACCGGTTGCCGATGAAATGGTAATATTCGAACCCCAGACGAGGATAAAAATCGAAATGGCGATCAATGCCAGATAAACCAGCACTCGGACCCTGGGACTGTACTTCAGTAGTCGTTTAATCGATTCCTTTCCTTTTTCATCCGAATTCTTCACCATTTCCCTTTCCTGCATTCCGGAGCGCACCAGTTGGGTGGTAAATATGATGATTCCTGCAAACATGACCATTCCCTGCCAGGGGTCAATCGTCCGGTCATAGGAAAAAATCCAGAACAGGATAGAGGCAGCAAGCATCCAGTACATTTCCCGGCCAACCATTTTACGGGTGACCAGCACCGGTTTCAGCAGGGCGCTGATACCCAGTATCAACCCGATATTGGCGATATTACTGCCTACGATATTTCCCAGCGCAACATCCATCTGTTTTGAAAACGCCGCTACGAAACTAACGATAATCTCGGGAGATGAAGTACCGAAAGCGACAACGGTGACCCCAACGACAAAAGGTCGGATATTGGCCAGGTAGGCAAGGTTTGCAGCGCCCCTGACCAGAAATTCGGCGCCAAGATATAACAGGAACAGTCCGGTTAAAAATAACAGTACCTGTATCAGCATTTATTCTCCATTTTTGAAAAAGTAAATTTAGCAAATAAAACCGTAAAGTGGAAAGACTATTTATGAAGACATTCCGTTTTCGGGTCTTTTAAATTTCCGGGCAACACTGTTGTGTTGAATTAACCGTTAAGCAACGGATAGAGGCGGTCTCATCCCCGATATTTTCACATGACTTAAGTGGCCTGCTTTACAGATAGTTTTTTATTTCGTATATTTCAGACAAATAGTTCTTAAATGTGGAGTCTGGAATTGTTATCCCGGGAAAGCGAATATGCCGTGCAAACCCTGCTGCATCTGGCCAGTAAAGAGGAAAACGGATACGTTTTCATCCGTAAAATTGCTGATGAACTGAACATCCCGTTTTTTTACCTGAGCAAAATTCTGTTAAAACTTGTGAAAGCCGGAATTCTTCATTCGCATAAAGGGCCGAAGGGGGGGGTTAAATTTGCGGTTGACCCGGCATCGATCACCATTTACCAGGTTGTTGAAATAATTGACGGGGACGGTTTTTTTACGGAATGTGTACT
>JAJRVZ010000178.1 GCA_024277055.1 Calditrichota bacterium | reverse complement strand
CAGGCTTAAGCGCCTGACGCTGTTGAGATCTTTCAGATCGAGCGTATTCCATTCGTTGTTGGCGATGTCCGCCAGAAGGGTCATGTCGAGGGTACGGGTTCGACCGAATATGGAAAGATTGAGTCGTTGTTGAAGTCCGGGGATCAGATTGCTTTTACCGTACTGGTCCTCTGCAATGGAATCCGGTTTGATTTCCGAAGTTTCATTATAATCCACCTTTTGAACGCGCATGGAAACACGGCCGGTTATGTCGATTCCGGATTGGGAAACCGCCAGAACCGGTATCAGCAGGATTACAGCGGAAAGCATTCGTTTCACCTATCGCTCCTTTTCACTCAATTCTTAAAGAGGAAAGTTAATCCATTTCAGTAAAAACAGCAATCAATACAGATCAAGGAACACGAATTACCCGGCTGTTATCCCGCAATATATTCCCGGCAAGATCTTCAACATAAAAATTCAGGCGATTGGTCCCGCGCTCTACATAAACCCTTGTTTCGAAGGTGCCGTCCGAATTCGGTTGTACTTCTTTTCCGTTTATTACTACCCGTTTGATCTTCGAGGAAGGTTCGGGATCAATAATAATGCCGCGAACAACCTGTTCGAGACGTGTGCGCCCGCTTCGGGGAGGCGGCGGCGGTTCGTAGATAAAATGTACCGGTTGTGCAGGTTCGGTTATGGTCAGAATTGGTTTTACCGTATCCAGAAAAAGACGCTGGGAAATTTCAAAAGTGTTCCCGGAACGGTCTTTTGCAGTGACCCGGATCGTATTCGGGCCTTCCTTCAGGATTATGGTACGATTAAAACTTCCACGCCCGCTAACTTCCGTTACTTCTTCGGAATTTATGAAGACTTTGATTTTGTCCCCCGGAGTCAGATCGAAAACCCCGCCGGACAAACTGTAATCACGACGATTGTAAAAACCGGCAATCAATGGAGTTGAAAGCCTGATTTCCGGCTTAATGGTATTCACAAAAACATTAACCTTTTTACTTCTGCGCTCACCATTCAGTTCGGCTTCCATATTTATACGATTCAGCCCTTCTTTCACACGGATAAATCCCTCGAAATGCCCTCCGGGCTGAACCGGGATCGGCTGTCCATCGGCGAACAGCCGCGCGCCGGCCGGAAGTTTACCGCGCACATGAATTCCTGTTGTAAGCACGGCAGGATCTGTGAAAACGAATTTGTCCAGATCGACCCTGAAATTAAACGCCTTTTGATCATCTTTTCCTTCCTCTCCCTGACCCGGCGAGGTTGATTTCGGTGCCGTCGGCGCTTTGCCTTTTTCAACAATCGTTTCCTGGTTGCTGCCGACCATCACTTCGCCTTCCACGTCCTTCGACTTGACCGATACCAACCCCTCTTCTACCCGCACCAGTGTTTTCTGCTGCAAATCGACATCCATTTCAATGGTGGTTCCGCGGATGGCCACAACGGCACTGGGACTTTCAATATACCGGTCCTGCCGCCCGGTTACCACCTTTTTGAACTTTGCCCAGATGTTTCCTATCCAGACGGTGAAACGCATTTTATCTTCCTGATCCCGTTCGGGCGTTTTTAATTCAGTGACATCAAAAATCGTATTTTCATTTATTTTCATAATCGTTCCGTCGGGCATATCCAGTTCCACGCGTGAATTTAAACCGGTTTTGATCCGGTCTCCTTCAAATACTGCGGTGTTGAATTTCAACGGTGTCCACTTAATTACTCCGCGCGGCTGCTTTTCAACCTTACCGACAAGAAATTTTACCTTCGCCTGGGGCGGCGGCGGCTGTTGTTTCAGGCTCAGTGAAATCATTGCCGAAAATAACAACAGGATCACAATAAATTTCATTTCGATTTTCATGTTCTACTCCGCAACATTATTTGATGAGGATCATTTTTCGGGTTGCCGAAAATCTGCCGGATTCCACCCGGTAAAAATAGACGCCGCTGGCCAAAACCGTTCCAGTGGCATTTCTGCCGTTCCAACTGACTGTGTATTTGCCCGGTTTAAGTTTTGTATTCATAAGTACCGCGACCTGCCGCCCGAGCACATCGTACACAGCTAATCGTGTCTGTTGCTCACCGGCAAAATACGGTATATCGAAGCCGATACGGGTGGAGGGATTGAAGGGGTTCGGGTAATTCTGATACAAGGCATAATTCGTGGGTAAAACCGGCGGTTTGAAATCGGCCTGCCGGCTCAGGTACAGTTTGAACGGATGTGCTTTGGTCGATGATTTTATCGTATAGTCATCCCTTTGCGAAAGTTCAAACCATTCTCCGTTCTTCAGATCGTACAGGAATGCATAAAGTTCGCTGGCTTCTGCATAATCCCAGCTGAATTCAACCGGTTTTCCTGAAATACTGCTTTGTAGATAAAGATCCCACTCATATAAATCACTCCCATCATCCACATTGACATCCGTGGTGATCTCCCGGCCCGCCGAGCGGGCGTAAAGTTTAATAAAGGCATCCGCCGCCGGTGGTTCACCTGCTTCCTGCATGAAGAGAGGAATATTTTCAGCGGAATTCATAATCCCGAAATAATTGTAGCGGTCGGCTAAATTATTTTGCCGGACTTTCAGCCGAACCACGGACTGACCGGCTGTCAGTGGTTTACCCAGAATATCGGCAGCAGCCGTCGCACCCGCACGAAACGAAGCCGTATCCACTTTTGAACCGAAAATGAGATGTACATTCTGATTGGACTCCAGCCAGTAGCCCCTCCAGGGAACGACCAGAGACGAATTGTCTGTGAAAGCCGGTTCATAGGTTACGACGGTGTCCTGCTTGTGATAATATATCCCGCTGGCAATAATTCCATCGCTCATGGCCTGCAACAATCCGAGGGTATCGCCCGTTGTCACGACCTCAATATCCGACCAGCGGGTAGCCCAATTCCACGGACTGCCGATTTGGTTCCAGCCGGTCTGTACGGGAATATTGAAAACGGAATCGGCAGGCACAAATGGCAAGTCATTCATATTCTTGGTTGCCGGTTCATTGTTGAAAATCCAGTAGCCGAGGCCGGGCCTGAGCACTTCATTTTCCTTGGAAATATATGTTCCGTTTTCATACCGCTTGAAGGCGATCAGGCTGTTGCCGAAATATTGATGTGCCGTCTGTTCCGTCAGCCGCGGAAGGCTGATCATCTGCCACTTGCGTTTACGGAT
The DNA here is from genome assembly GCA_024277055.1 of Calditrichota bacterium. Lineage (GTDB taxonomy): Bacteria > Calditrichota > Calditrichia > JAJRVZ01 > JAJRVZ01 > JAJRVZ01. The sequence goes on along the minus strand of JAJRVZ010000178.1, from coordinate 14,724 downwards.
GGTTTTTCGCCCTGCGATGATCCTTGTCGTTTTCACTGCTCTTAATTGCGTGTCACTGTTTCCCAAACCGCCATTCATATTTTCATCAATGGCAGCGACGCTGAAACGGTACAGGCCGTCGCGCAAACCGTAGAAATCCAAACGCGTGTCGGCAGTTGTATCTTCTTTCGTTTCAATTCCATTTGCGGTCAAAGATTCGAACCGGTAATGGTACCGCAATCTGTCACTGCTGCTGAAAAGGGTGGCGTCGACAGAATCATTTCCGGCAAAAATATATGACAGAGCGGATTGATTCACAGTATCCGGCGGCTGGAATACAAATTCGGTGCGCGGTGCGGAAATATCTCTGTCAACCACCAACAGGGATATTGGTAAAAATGCCCGAAAACTGGAGTCGGCGGTTATTCGGGCGGTTATTTCCGAATTGAGCAATGTACCTTCCGGTACCAGCCAGGCATAAAAGGTAATTTCCACCTGCCCGGCCTCACCCGCAGCGATATTCATATTTTGCCTGTCCAGACGGAACCAGGGTTTGCTGGTATAATTCAGATATACCGATTCGGTGAGCGAACCGGTATTCTCGATGGTGACTTTCCGTTTCAGTGAATCCCGCAGTCCGACCTGCACCCCTACCGAATCCGGAACGAAAACAAGTTCCCGCCGCGGAAACACGTGCATGAAAACCGGCAGAACAGCGGTGACATTGGAGTCGCTTTGGGATTGAACCGTCAATTCGGTGCTGTAGGTATTATCATAGGCAAGATTCGCGCTGTTCAACACGATATCCAAAGTGGTTGAACTGTCGGGCGGAACAAACAGCTGATTCTGCAGAACCTGCAGCCATGGCACCGCAGGTGTCTGAACAATCAGTGATTCCGGAACCGTACCTTCATTCAGCAGGGTTACCGGCAACGGTAATGAAGTTTCCATGGCGACTGGGGCGAGCAGGGTATCGGGTATAAATGTTAATTGATGGCGGGCAAGCACTTTCATGGAAAGCACCGCCTGTGCCTGAATGGTACCGTCACTATCCAGTACAGCGGTTATCGTTGTGCTCAAAACCGAATCCGGAGGCAGCTCCATTCCGCGGAACAGTATCTGAATTGACCCAGAACTGTCCGGTTCTATCAGCAATGAATCGGGTCGCAAAGAGAACCACGGAAGCCGGACGTAATCGATATGAACAGATTCGCCCAGACTCCCCAGGTTGAATAAATTGAGAGATACCGCCAGAGAGTCACGCATGAACACCTGCACATTCAGCGTGTCCGGAACGAATGCCAGCTCACGTAATGCGTGAAACACTTCAACCCGGTTGGAATAGCCGGTTGTTCCCCCGGCACTGTCGATATAACAAACACGATAGTATACTTTTTTTCCACCGGTAAAAAAGGGATCAAGAAAAGTATTCTGCGGTCCGTCGATTACGGCAATCCGGTTTTGCGGGGATGGCTTGAAACCGACCTGATCGCTGCGGAATACGGCCGCCCCACGATAAAAAGGCATATCAACACCCGATGTCCATGAAAGACTTACCGATGAATCATTCAGAACCGCATCCAGCTGCGGACGACGATCCAGTGTAAATTCCAGCTGCAGATCGCCGAACATACCGATATCCGAGCGACTGGAATCACGATCGAAAAAGCGGGGATCTCCTTCATCGATCAATGGTGAACCCGGCGCCAGCTTTATGAGGAACAGACCATCCCCTTTCGAGCTGTCCTTTGATGTATGTTTTGTGACAAACGGGTAATTATTATATACGATATACGGATCAACAAAAAAATTACCGGTACCCGGTCCGACTCCCACGATATCCTGATTGTTCAGAAAAAAGTCATTGTACGAAAACAGACCCGCCGGACCATCGAGATTAACACCGCCGGCATTCTGATAAAAAATATTACTGAAAATCTCCAGGCCTGAAAAGTTTGTCGCACGTAAAGCAGCACCGTTATTCATCCCGACACTGTCGTTAAAGGCAAAAAAGCAATTGCCTACGATCGCACTGACATTGTTCAGGGCGATACCGTCCCTGGCGTTGTTTACCAGCAGTGTGTTCCTTATGGAGACCGAATCGGAGTTTGATACGGCCAACCCGATTCCGGGATTATTTACGGTTCCGTCTGATATTGTCGAATCAATCTCGCAATACCGAATATCAACTTTACTGCCGGCTGCTTTAATTCCGTAACCGTAATTACCATACAATCCCCCCTGACGCAAAACCAGACTCGAATTCGCCTGGGCGTCAATTCCGCCGGCGCCTGCAACACCGTTTTCCGATAAATCGAATTCGTTTGCATTCAGTGTACTGTTGTTAAGTCGGATTCCGGCGCTGTAACTGCGATGGATCTGAGAGTTTTGCATCTCGATTTCGCTGTTAAGTACACGCATACCGATACGGTTACTGTCCAGTTCTACGGTATCCATTTTTACACTGGCGTTAGCCGCCTGTAACCCGGTTTCAAACCCGAATAATTTCAGGCGATCCAGAATTAATAGACTATCCACTCCATCGATTACAATCCCGTTATAACCGGAAGCAGCGAACGACATGATGTACAGATTTTCCATGCGTCCACTGAAATTGCCGCTGACCCTTATTAACGCACTGTCAAAAGGGGACGGGCCGGGTGTACTGATGGTGGCACCGAACTGTTCGCCGGTAATATACAATCGCTTATCGATAACAAGTTGTTCGGGGTAGTTACCGGGCCGAATGCGTATGGTATCGCCCGGCAGTGATCTGGTTAGTGCCGTATTTATACGCCTGAAAGGTGAAACGGCATCACCCAGGTACGGGGGCGTACCGAATTCATCTACCCACCATGTACGCGGCCCCCGTGTTTCGTTCCACCATATTCTGATGCTATTGCTGTTAACATCGTCAAAGGTCAGTATTTCCGCATCACCGTCACCATCCAGATCCTGTATGCCGACCTGCTGTGAAACCAGGCCGGTATTTAAGGAATCCAGCAAAGCGAATTGCGGATCTTCATTGTGGTAGATATATACCATTCCATTACTGAATGCCATAACGATATCCGTGTAACCATCCCCGTCAACATCACCGGAGGTAATATCAGTAAGATTAAATGGATAATTTCCGCTGAACAGATTCTGCAGTATGAACGAATTACCATTTACCTGCGGTTGCATAATTTCGAATCCGCCGATTTTTTTTCCCAGCAAATCACCTGCTACCAAAACCTCGAGGGCGTTATCCTGCGGATCCGTACCAAAAAAATTTTCCGTGAGCAGATGCTCAAAGAAATTTCCCTTGTCGGCGAACAACGGGTCGTTAAAACTGCTGAACCCGGCATTGAGATAAAGTGCGGTTTCAAAAATACTGGAACCCATATTCAGCATAATATCCGTCAGGCCGTCAGCATTGTAATCATCAAGGTTCATCAGGGTAGGACTAAGGGCGACAAAACGGTCGAACGGTGTAAGGATTTCGTAATTCAAAGCGGATGTACCGTAATATACTCTCAGCCTTGTTGTGCCGAGGCTGCTGCGCAATACCGCTATATCCTCGATAAGATCGTTATTGAAATCGGCGATTTTCACATCCAGAAGGTTGCCGGTACCGATAAAACTTATCTGCGCGAGTTGATTAAACTGTCCATTAATCAAATCATATCGGAAAATCTCCAGGCCGTTGTCATAGGCCGTAATCACTTCAGTCGATGCATCGCCATCCAGGTCAACCGCACTGACAAACTTTGTAGTTTGTACCAGACTCAGGCTGTCCGTCACCATGAATTGCTGATTTCCGGCATTCGTAAACAGGTACAGATTTGAACGGCTGTTGTCCAGTACCAGTAAATCCTGCAAATCGTCATCCGTCAGATCAAAGGCGACTACCCGCTCAACCTGCCGGGCGTGGGAAAGGTCCGTAAAAGTCGTGAATTGGGCCGTGGCGCCCCGGGTGGCGATCGTAAACCGCCATTTAAAACCATTATCAAGCGGAATGCCTGCCGCTGTTTGTAAAGAATCACTGAGGGTTACAACCACATTTTCCCCATACAGAAAAGGCCGATCGGGTTGCAGCCAAAGTTCATTATTTGCTGCATCAAAGAAAATCTGAAAACCGTGCGTTCCGCTTTTATCACCATGAATCCGAACAGCGGCCGAATTGATTGTCTGCGGATTCATCGGTTGCTGAAAAAGAATATTGATATTCACATTCGGGTCCACACTTCTCTCATTGGGAACAGGGGATACAACTACCAATGTATCGTTTTGCGTACCCGGCACAGCCAGCGCCCAGTCGGTCGCCGTGATAACCTCGATTCTTCCGCTGACGGCGTTATTCGGTTCATCCACAACGCTGTTCAGAACCTGCCACGAAGCGCTCTGATTATCGAAATACATAATACGCAGGTTCTGCGGATTATTCACATTTGCCGCCAGCAATTCGGTGGGATTGTAATAAAGTGTCAATCGGGCGTAATCCGGAGCGGGCAGATTCCCCGTATCGATAAAATAGTGTTTGGTCAGACGATGGGTGGTATTCGGTATCTGCAATACCGTGTCGGCGGTCGTCCGAAAAACAATACTGCTGTCATTTAGAATCGCGCCCGTAACATTCAATTCCAGTTTACCATCGGCAAACCACAGACTCTGGCTGTCCGCTTTCACTTTTTGGGTAATGAGATTTCCAGTCAGGGCGAAAGGCGACCAGGGTGAATTAACATTCGGGATTTGAATTTGCGTTCCAATACTCAGCGAATCGGTTGTTCCCCAGTAATTATAGCTCAAAGTGGAAACATTGACATCCGATTGAACTGAATTTAAAACCGAACCACTGGTGTTGTGAAACAGGCTGTTTTTTGCGAAGGGCGATCCGCCTACACTGATCAGCGAGCCGTTTCTGGCCGAGATTCCCCCGCCTGAATTACCGGCCTGATTGCCTGTAATTATATTCGACCGAAAAAGCACCGATGAATTCTGGGTCAGGAAAAACCCGGCGCCGAAATTAAGGGATTTATTATTGATAACCAGGTTGCCGGAAAAACTGATGCCGTTAATATCCGATCCGTAAAAAGCCCCGCCCGAATTATTTGCGGTGTTCTCGGCAAGGGTATTGTTTTCGAATAACACACTGAGCACCGATTGTTCGAAAAAAATTCCGCCGCCGTTTTGCAGAGCAGTGTTGCGTATGAATGAATTCCTGCGATAGATATTATTGTTGGCCAGATCAGAATTAAGATCGGAAATATACATCCCCGCACCGTTCGGCGCCTGATTTTGTTTCAGGAAATTATCTTCAAAAACAGTACCCGAGCAATTTCGCAATACTGCACCACCGCCGCCTTTCCCGGCTCTGTTTTTTTCAAATCTGTTCCGGCGCACCACGGGAGCACCGCTTATTACATGTAGCCCGGCACCCGAATCCGCATAATTAAACAGAAACGTACAGTCGGTGAACTGAATATCGGACGGCGCATAAAAAGGATCGAAATAAACTTCAGCACCGCCACCGAAACCACCCGGATTAAAATTACCTTTGAATTCACAGCGGATAATCTTCGGGGTTGAGTTCCAGGTTCGCACCCCCGGACCGGTTATCACCGAATCGCCATGGGTAATAATCAGATCAATCAATTGTGTTGTGGAATCAAAGAAAACTTCACCGCCGATATCAATTGTCGGGCCAATAAAAGGCGAAGAAATAACCGGACGATTGAATTTATCGCTGCCGCGTAATACAATCCCCTGGTTGAACGGCCAGACGATCTGTTCGGGATAAAAACCGGCATTGACGATTACAGTGTCACCGGCAGAAGCAATAGTAAGCGCAAAGTTTACTGTCTGGTAGGGATTGCCCGGGCTGCCGTCTCCCGTCACATCGCTGCCCGCATTGTCCACCCGGAAGGCTTGTCCCACCTTTCCGTCGGCAGCCGATGTGGTCATTGTTACAATCAGCCAGAGCAAAAACAAATTGGCGATCCGGATGTATTTACCTCTTCCAGACATAGGTGACACTCCTCTTACCATGGAATGATTTTTCTCAGCTCGAAATTATGCTGCAAAGGGGCCATAAATTCAGTGATAACCGTCACATCGGGTAAATTATCATTTAATTTGTTCTATTTGATATTTAATAAGGTGCCATTACAGGATCTTTTTATAAACCTGATACATTTCCCAAATACTGTCTACATAATTGATCGTTTCCCTGTAACCGTAAAAGTAGCCGTATCGGGGTTTGCCCTGAGGCCATACCTGCAGATGTAATTGCCAGTCGGAACTTTTTAACATCGGTAAATACCGGCGCACATTCTCCCACTTGTTCGGTGACTTACGGAAATACCGTGCAATATCCTGCGAATCGAATACACGTCCGATACCGGCATTGTAACTCGCCAGCGATAACTTGACCCGGTTTGCGTAATTGGCCTTCTTGAAAACATTATACTGTTTGCGCATGTGGTAAATACCGGCGGCTATGTTTTCTCTCGGATTCTTTAGAATAAACTCGATATCCAGTTCGCGACTGATTTCCCTGGCTGTACGCGGCATCAGTTGCATCAGGCCGCGGGCGCCGACAGGACTGCGAGCCTGTTCGCGAAAACGGGATTCCTGCATGATCTGTGCAACGATCAGACGCCAGTCGAAACCATACCGCTTTGCATATTTTTTGATCACCGGTTTGTATTTCATCAACGGACTGAGGTACCGGCTGCGACTTAATTCCAGGCGTAATTCCTGCATTCGCTTCTTTTCAGCCAATACTTTTTCGACCTGCTGCATTAACGAGTCGTCGTTTACTCCGCCGTTGCTGATACGCGTTGATTCCTGACGGCAGCCGTTATTCAGCGCAAGAAAGAGTACTATGATTGCTAATAGAATTTTCATAAAGTTTCAGTTTAAACTCATTCCGATGATCAGTCCTACGATCAAACCTATCATAATAAATATTCCACCCACGACAATACCTACCGCCAGATTCCCTTTTTCAAGTTCGTTAGGAATGTCGAAATGAGTTGTGCGATTAATCAATTTATACGTGAAAATTGATGAAGCTACGCCAACCATAACTCCAAAAATCGCATAAATGAAATTGCGCAGCATGATTAAATCGATCCAATCAAATTCCATGTTCCACCCTCACCTTTTTATTGTGAATTATTGGATATATCATAGATTACTCCAGCACTTTCAGCTGGTTACCGAGACTCCGTGCCGCCGGTGTAATGAGCTGCCCGGGCATAATCCTGATCGTACGCCGCTCACGCCAGGCCGTGCGAATATCGTTTTCAGTGATCAGGCGCTTTTCCGGCTTAACTTCCCGATCCGTTGCAACCGGGGCCTTTTCTTTATAATGCAGGCGTACTTTTTTATCCCCGTCAATACCCGCCGCCAGTGCCAGCTCACTGTCAAGTACCAGACACAACCGACCCGCCGCTTTTACCCTGACGGGAATGCCGGCCAGCAACAGCCCCTTTTCTTTGTTCAGGATCACATAGGGTTCCCTGCCGTCCAGCCAATCGGCCTCATGTTCGCCGGCTGTGAAATGGGGGCGGTGCGTTGTCAGTCGTACCTCCAGATTCACCGCATGGTGCCGTATACGCAGGCTCATCCTCACCACCGATTTGTCAGTGCCGATTTGCCGGCGCGTTCGGTTGCTGCAAACCAGCAGCGTAACGGTACCTTTCCGCACCGGCACGGATAACAATTGAACCGTTCCGTAATTCAATTCAACCCGCGGTTGGTCGTCGTCATCAAAATACTTTTTAAATTGTGCCTTTTGCAGGATCAGAAAGTCCGTTTCAATAATGACCGGTATCTCCAGCACGGCCATGTATCAGGACCCTTTTCTTTCCGTAACGAACGAGGCGATGATCTTTTCCACTTCCGATTCGTCGATCACCGCTTCCCGGCTATCATCGTCTTTGACCGCCGCCGGCGGTTTGACCGCAGCTGCTTTTGCCTGCACACTGTTCTGCGCCAGATCATCCAGGCTTTGCGTTTCCCAGGCCAGTCTTTTTATATTTACCAGGTGCATCGGTGTGATATTGTCCGAAGTGATCGAACCGCCCCAGGTACCCGGTCCCAGGGTCATCGCCGGCGGCACGCCGGTTGTCAGACCGATAGCCCCGTGTGTTGCCGGAGAATTTACCACGACACGGAATGCCGGTTTTTCCAGCCCGAAGCGGCGGATGATATCTTTATTTTGTGAATGAATGGCCATGGTGTGTCCCACACCGCCGTGGTGCAGAATCCGGATGGAATATTCACAACCCTCTTCCCAGCCGTTCACCGTGTAGAATCCTAAAACCGGCGACAGCTTTTCGCAGGACAACGGTTCTTCCCTTCCAACCTCATTCAGGAAAACAACCAGTGTACGAATATTGTCCGGAACGGTAAAACCGCTTTCGGAAGCTATGAATTGCGGACTTTTGCCGACAATTTTCGGATTCAGACCGCCGTTCTGCACGATCATCAGTTTTTCCAGTTTGCGTTTTTCTTCCTCATTGCAAAGGTAGGCGTTGTTCTTTTTCAGTTCCCTGATCACTTCTTCCCGAACCGGCGCATCCACCACCATACTCTGCTCGGAGGCGCAGACCGTGCCCCAGTCAAAACTCTTTCCGGCAATAATATCGCGAACGGCTTTTTTAATATCGGCGCTGCGTTCGATAAATGCAGGCACGTTTCCCGGCCCGACGCCATAGGCCGGCTTCCCGGCACTGTAGGCGGCTTTTACCAGTCCGCTGCCGCCCGTTGCCAGTATCACCGCCGTATGTTTATGGCTCCATAACTCCCGCGTTCCCGCCAGCGTCGGCAGGGACAGACATCCGATACTGCCCTCCGGCGCTCCGGCTTTTCGTGCCGCTTCTTCCATTATGCGGCATGTTTCCAGAATACAGTTCCGCGCGCTGGGATGCGGGCTCATTACCACACTGTTGCCGGCCTTGAGGGAAATCAATGCCTTGTAAATGGCCGTGGAAGTTGGATTCGTCGACGGGATGATCGCCGCCACAACCCCCATGGGCACCGCGATTTCCTGTACCTTATTATCCGGATCATCGCTCAGAAAACCTACCGTGCGCAGTGGCCGGATATATCGGTGCACATTAACGGAAGCAAACAGATTTTTCGTGGTCTTGTCCTCCACCCTGCCGAAACCGGTCTCTTCGACCGCCATTTGTGCCAGTGATTCCGCATGGGGAATTGTTGCTTCGGCAATGGCGTCGACTATTCGATCGATCTGTTCCTGGCTGAATTTTTTCAGCTGTTCACCGGCCCGGTTGGCCGCTTCGACCAGATTTCGCGCTTCCTGTATGGATTGCAGGTCTTTATCGAACTGCATCATTTTTCTGCCTTTCCTGTTTTTCAAGTTACCGGCGTAATCCCGTGTACACAATTTCGGCACCGGCAAAACAAATATATTTTACTGTTTCGGGATACGCAGTATATGAAGATGGTTTATAATAGGCAATTTGAAAATTTTTGTCAATGATTTTCTGATTGATTCAGCGGACAAATACGGCAGAGAGACTGGTCGCAATAAAAGTGAACCAGTTGCAGCAAAGCCTGCTGTAAAAAGAAACGTTTCGGCATTTCATGGTGGAGCCGAAAACGGCGCAGCACCCCGTAACGATTCTCCGACGGCAGGCTGCAGTAAATTTCTTCAAGATAGGCGGCAAAGCCGAAACTGCTTTTCGCCAGCGCCTCATGGTAGAAAAAAGGCAATAGAACATTGCCGCACAATTCGATCAGAAGCGCCTTACCGGGATTCTGTAATCTTTGCCCGAGTTCGCGCAGAATTGGTTTCAATTCGAGACGCGCGCTGAATATATCCCGAAACAGCAGCTGCAAGCCGTGTGCCTTCAGGCCATGCAGGAACCGAACCAGCCACTGCAATCGCGCTTCGGGGCGCTGTACGGGCCGTTGGCCGCCCCGCTGCCAGCATCCCGGCGGCATCTGCGGTAATTGCAGAATACTGCTCCAGCGCTGGTAAAGTGCGCCCGATGTGCTGCTGCGCGGCATACCGGCTGTTCCGAACAGAATAGCCTGCCAGTCCTCCCGGCCTGCTCCCCACACCGCTTTTATCTCCCGGATTTTTTCCCAGCTCAGTTTGACGGCCAGCTGTTCACCGGCTGCTGCATTCGGCCCTGCGAATACCACCCGCAACATTTTTTGGTACAGCGCCTGATCGGCCCCGGAATGTTGCTGCAGTTCATGAAGCCGGCGCGCTTTTTCATTCAGGCGTTTCAGCGCGAGTCGCCGCAGGCGGGCTGCCGTTGCCCCCGAATAGGCTAATGATTCCACGGGACAATGTCCGTCCGAAACGGACGCAAGGTTTTCTTCGAGCGTGTGAATATTCAGGGTGGGGATGATCCGATGTTTGCTGTTGCGTACCGGTGGCGGGCCGTCCGCCGAAGAACGGCTCACGAGATGCAACACAACGCCGTCGTAGCGCCTGTCATGGTGATGTCCGTGACGTTCCCAGTCCTGCACTTCGCGATGGATTTCGATATCTCCCCGGTAAATACGCCCGCAGTATTCAATTTCGGCGCCCTGGTAATCCGGACCGTCAAAACGGTTCAGGCGGCCGGCATAGATGCCGCGCAGGCGCCCATCCGCTGAGGGCAGTCGATTGCGGCAAAACCGCTCCCAAATAGGATACAGGTCGTACTCAAAATTAAGCGGCAACTGCTTTTGCCCGCTCCGCCACGATGCATTTGTTTTTGCTTGCATGTCTGTATGCCGTTTGTTATATTCAACCCTCACGGAATATAACAATTTTTATACATTATAACAAGTATTATACGGATTTTTATGAATGGAACGGCAATAAGTCAGCGTATTCGTGAAATCATGGCGTCGCGCGGTTTAAACCAGCAGCTGCTGGCGGAAAAACTGCAGATCACGCAGCCGGCGGTCAGCAAATACCTTTCCGGACGCATTCCCCCTCCGACCGTTCTGTTGCGCCTGTCCCGCTTGAGCGGAAAAAGTATTGAATGGATCCTTACCGGTTCCGATTCGCCGGCACCCCCTTCGGGGGTTGCGGAACCTGCCGATCGATACCGTGTTCTTCTCGGAACAAATGAAAAACTGGAATCCCTGCCGCCGCCGATTAAAAGGAGCGTTTGCGATCTTATCGACCGTTTGTATGCGGAACTGGTGGATAAATAGAAATGAAACGGTTCAGGGCAGCTCGAACTGTTCAAGCAGCGCCTCGCGGGCGGCATCCATCCGGTCGGCGCGCACCACACAACACACACTGGAAATACTGCTGGACATGCCCAAAATATTAATCCCCCGGCTGCCGAGTACCCTGCAAAATAAGGCGGCAATGGCCGGTTTTTCCCTGAAATGCGGTCCGTATACCCCGATCACCCCGACATGTTCCGTTTTCCGGATTTTGAATCTTGTTGTCAGAGCGTGATCGTCCTTCAACAAATGCTCCACCCGGGCCGCATCACTGTCGGCCACGCAGAAAGCCATCAGTGCTTTGCCGTTGTTGGCCGTCTGCTCGGTAATATACTCAAGATTTATCCGGTTGCCGGCGAAATGTTCAAGTACCTCGGCTGCCATACCCGGTTGATCATCCAGAGATGTGATCAGGTAAAAGGTCAGATTCCTGTTTTGAACTATACCACCGATTTTCATAAACACCACACCCCGATTAGTTACCCGGTCCGTCAACAGGCAGAAACACCGTAAAACAGCTGCCCCGGTTTAATTCTGACTCTACTTCGATCCGTCCATCATGCCGCTCGACGATCTGTTTTACAAGACTTAACCCAAGTCCCGTACCAAAACTTACCTTCTTTTTTGCTTCGGCAGATCGGTAAAATTCATCAAATATTTTTACAAGATCTTCCCCGGCAATACCGATACCGTCATCTGTTACCCGGATGCTTGCCCGCCCGCTGCTCTCAAGCTGCAATTCCACCGATACCCGCCCCCCTTTTCTGCCGTAACGAACGGCGTTGCCCACTAAGTTTGAAAAAACCTTTCGTATCGATTCCCTGTGAACGCGGGCAATAATTTTTTGCTCCGGCAAATTCAGATCAATTTCGACCCCTCCGGCCTCAGCTACCGGCGTTTCTTCTCCGGCAACGTCCCGTAACAAAGCATTCAATTCAACTTCTTCTCTTTCGAATTCATGATCCGGATTACGGCTTCTGGATAACTCCAACAATTCTTTAAGGATTCTGAGCATCTGATCAGCCCGTTCCGAAGCACGTTGTAATAAACCTATTCCGCGGGCATCCACCTGGTTACGGTAGTTCTCGATAAAACTGTCGATACTGCTTTTTATAGCGACCACCGGCGATTTCAATTCGTGCGAAGTGAATCGAAAAAAGCGGGTTTTTTCCGCATCGGCCTGCATCAGCTGCCTGTTTTTCTGATCGATATTGCTCTTTGCCTGCCGGTAGATGCGCATAAATGCGGTACCGATATACACACATACAAATATGGTGATGGTGAAAACCAGCAACACGGTCGCCACCGCCGCTGGATCGCTGTGAAGGGTTGTCCTGAAAATATTATAATGGGGTATCAGCCCGGTATATTCCGCCAGCACAAGACCGCTGAACAGGAACATGACCATTGCGGCGAACAGATACGAAACCAGCGGCGAGAAAACAATACTGCTGATCACCACATGAAACAGGTAGAAAAAATACAGGGGATTATCCAGCCCGCCGACCAGATGGATCAGTACCGTCAGCAGAACCAGATCAAAAAAGATATGGATGTAAAGAAACCGTAATTCCCAAGCAATATTTTGCGCAGGTTTTAATTTCTGAAACAGATAATAGGCAATGTTAAGAATAACCAGTGTTGCAATAATAAATCCGACCGCCGGATACTTGAGTTCCAGCCGTAAACTGTATCGGGCCAGCAGGGCCGCCGCCGTCAGTGCGCCGATGGCGATCCAGCGAAGACGCACAGACCACGTGATTCGCGACTGAAGCAAATCAATATTGAGAAAGGGAAATCTTTCCGCTGAAAATGGCTTTTCTTTCAATGGAACGGTCCGTTATCCGGTTTTCGGATAATTTACATACCCAGATGCACTTTAACCAGCTCGATCAGTTTTTGCGGATTCACCGGTTTTTCGAGGAATTCGTTCACGGGTAAAAAATCCTCATCTTTGTCTTTATCGAAACCGAACCCGGTCTCCTGTCCGACGGCCGTGAGCATAATCACCGGCAAATCTGCCGTTGCAGCGTTACTGCGAATCCGATAGGCAACGTGAAATCCCTCGTCCTGTGTACCCATCATCACATCGAGAATCACAAGGTCCGGGTGTTCGGACATAATCTTCGCCAGTCCTTTTCTCCTTCCTGGGCATCGATCACTTCGAACCCTGCATTTTCAAGAGTAAGGCGCATGGCCTCGACCAGATCGATATCGTCGTCAATGATCAGAATCTTTTGCTTCATATTTTTTAATCTCCTCTAAAACCGCCGCTTCAATGGCAGGCAGCGCTTTTCGTACACTTTCCGAAAGTCCGGTCCCGAATTCCAGACTCTCCGGCTGAACGGCAACAATACTGACGGAGGCAACACTTCCCAGCCCTCTTGCCATTAAGAGCACCTCGGCAAAACTGAATCCATGGGTAGATACAAACGATGACGCCTGTTTCAGAGAAACTTGTGAAACATCGAAACAGGCGTATTCGCCGGGTTCTTTACCGATTTCGGCACTGTCTATCAGAATCACAGGATAATTGTCGAGCAGATGTTCGAGAAGCCCAAAGGCATCACTGCTCAGTTCCTGCAGGTCCCATTCCCGACGTTTTTGAGCCGTCAGCCGTTCAAGAACCGCCAATGCAACACCGTCATCGCCGCGTAACGGGTTTCCTATTCCCAGTATCTTAATCATGCATCACTCCAGAAACTGCACATCCAGCATGTGAACCGAGCAGGATATACAGGGATCATAGGCCCGGACCAGCATTTCCAGTTTGCGTGTAATTTCATTCTTGCCTTCCGCAATAATTTCCGGTACCAGTTTTTTCATATCCTGATCGATATTGGCCAGATTTTGCCCGGTCGGAATAATGCAGTTGGCCGCCTCGATCATTCCCTGACGGTTGTAGGTATAATCATGAAACAGAATTCCGCGCGGTACTTCGGTAGCGGCAACACCTCTGCCGTAACGGGTTGGCTTCTGATTCGGTTTTTCGTTCTTTATTCCGGCATCGAGCAAACGCTCCATCAAATCAATAGCTTCGTCGATGCAATGGGCCACCTCCACCACCTGTGCTACTGTGATCATGTAAGGGTTGTAATTCGGGGCTGTCAGCCCCAGTCTGGCGGCAACCTTTTTCGCGCGCGGGCGCAGCAGTTCATGGCTGTTGTTAAACCGGGCGAGGGCGCCGACCATGTACGATTCGCGGCTGAATTTTGTGTGCTTGCCGGACGAGTGGGGCACTACGAATTCATTGGTAACGGACAAATAATCTTTCACCGGATATTTTCCGCTGTCCGAAGAGCAGATCACACCGTCGTAGAAACCGTATTCGCTATCGTCGTACAGACTAATATATTCCGTTTCACGTTCAAATTGCGGAATCTCTTTCGCCAAAGATGCCAGCACATCAACAATAAAGTCAACGTCGGGCAGCGCTTCGTTTATCAGTCGCCCGCGCAGCGTTTCCACCTCCCGTTCATCCGGCCATTTGCTGAATCCGCCCGGAATACACCGGATCGGATGGACTGCACGACCACTAAGTTCATCACCAAT
>JAJRVZ010000177.1 GCA_024277055.1 Calditrichota bacterium | reverse complement strand
GTGATCATTCACGGCGCCAATGCCCTGCGCGACCGGCTGGCCCGACAATTGAATTTCGAAAAAATAGTGATTGAATCGGTTTCCGGTTACAGCAGCGTTTTTTCCGATGAACAGGCACTTGATTTGATCATGATGGCCTATTCGGGACTGAAAAACAAACGTATCGTGGAAATGTGTCAGCAGGCGGGCATAAATGCAATCGGTCTTTCCGGTATGGACGGCGGGCTGATCCGTGCCCGGCGTAACCGCGGCATCAAAACCGTACAGAACGGTAAACGCATGATACTGCGTGATTTTTCCGGGAAACCGCAGAAGCTGAACAGCGAATTGCTGCAAGACCTTCTGGAGAAAGGGTATACTCCTGTGCTTTGCATTCCCCTGCTCGATGAAAACGGTTTCGCGGTCAACTCTGAAAATGACGATATACTGGTACTGTTGCAATCGGAATTACGGGCGGAAAAGATCATTTCGTTTATTGAAGCGCCGGGTTTCCTGGATGAAAAGGATGACGAAGATTCGCTGGTGAAAACCATGAGCGCTGTCGAACTGGAGCGGCGCGAGGAACAGGTGGAAGGACGCATGAAACGCAAAATGCTTGCCCTGCGCAAACTGTTTGCCGCCGGACCGACTACGGTGATTCTGGCCGACGGTCGTACGCAAAACCCGCTGCGTGATGCACTGGCCGGCAGTGGAACGGTTATTACGTGACGCGTGACGAGTGACACGTCACTGATCGCTGCGCTCAGTGACGAGAGTGACTTTTCGTTGAAGTAACTGCGGCTGCGCCGGGAACTGTGCTTCGCAGTGACCGGGTGACAAAGTGATGAGTGAAGAGTGATGAGTAAAGGGTGACGCGTCCCGGAGGGACCACTCCGTGGTAATGAGTGACGAGTGACAGGGTAACAAGGTGACAAAGTAACTTGTTTCGTGATGCGTCCGGCAGAACCCACACCGTGGCAACCTGTTTCCTGTTACCGGCGCAGCCACAGTCAGCAATTTGGAGCAAAAATGACACCGCAAGAAATCGAACTGAAGCATGAAGTCAAAATTTACGGCAAACGGGGCATCACCCTGGTGCGCGGCGAAGGCGCCCGAGTGTGGGATGATACCGGTAAAGAGTATATCGACTGCGTGGCCGGGCACGGTGTGGTCAATATCGGTCATGCCAATCCGGCAGTTGTTAAAGCAATTCATGAACAGGCGCAGCAACTGATCACCTGTCCAGAGTCGTTTTCCAACCCCACCCGCGCTACATTACTGCAAAAACTGAACGCCATTACCCCGCCCCACCTTTCGCGTTTTTTCCTCTGTAACTCCGGTGCGGAGGCGGTGGAAGCGGCAATTAAATTTGCCCGCGTTTCGACCGGCAAAACGGAAATTCTCTGTGCCATGCGCGGTTTTCATGGCCGTACCATGGGTGCGCTGAGCGCGACTTTCAACAAAAAATACCGGCAGCCCTTCGAGCCGCTGGTGCCCGGCTTTATACACGCGCCGTTTAACAACGCCGGAAAGTTTGCGGAAAAAATGACCGACAACACCGCCGCCGTTCTGCTGGAGATTGTTCAGGGCGAAGGCGGGGTTAATATCGGGCGACGGGAATTTTTTGAGCAGGTTCAGCAATTGTGCCGGGACAGAAATACTCTGCTGATCATCGATGAAGTGCAGACCGGTTTCTGTCGTACCGGAAAAATGTTCGCCTTCGAACATTTTGACCTGCAGCCGGATATGGTGTGCATGGCCAAGGCCATGGCCGGCGGCGTGCCCATCGGCGCAGTGGCCTGTCGTGCCGATCCGGATATCGGCGTGGGTAAACACGGCACTACTTTCGGTGGTAATCCGCTGGCAGCGGCAGCGGCCATTGCAGCGATAGATTTCATGCTGGAAAATGATCTTGCAGTACAGGCGGCGGAAAAGGGCGCGTTTCTGGCTGAAGAACTGCGCAACATCAACAGTCCGAAAATCCGCGAGGTGCGGCACCTCGGGTTAATGGTAGGGATTGAATTAAAGGAGAAGGTTTATCCCTGCCTTGAAAAACTGGCGGAACAGGGTGTGCTGGCCCTGCCGGCCGGGGCGACGGTGCTGCGGCTGCTGCCGCCGCTGGTAGTTAAACATGATGAAATTATAAAAATATTAAAGATAACAACTGAATTATTGTGAATTCCAAAATCAGATTGTTTAATTTTTCATTAATTAAATACGTGAATATTCCGAATTTTAATTAGTATCTACGTTACAATTTATCAAAAATCTGAAACATATTTTTTAATTATTTGAGGAGATGAATTCATGAAATCTTTGGTTCTTACAATCATTTTCCTCTTTTCGGTTTCCTCTATTTACGCCCAGGTCACTCCCGAAGACGGCGACTGGGCGTCGAAGGACACGACGCTTTTTAACACACCCGAAGCGCAACTGATGGCCCGCACCGGGGATATCGACAACCTCAATTTCGGCTGGCCGAATAATTTCGATCCCTTTTCCGGCAACAGCACGCCGTGGCACGGATATCCCTGGGCGGTGGATTCCACCGATCCCGGCGGCACCGATCGTATTATGGTGATAACCAGTTATACCGGCAACCCGCCGTACGGGCAGGACGGTTACACGAGCAATACCAGCCGTCCGGGTAATAATGTCCAGCCGGTAGTCATAAATTTCCCTGCCGACAGCGTCGGAGTAATTACCTCGGCCCTGCTGCAGATGTTTGTGGACGATTTCCAGGCAACGGTCTGGGGCGCCTCCTACGAAGTTTATTTTGACAACGTGCGCGTACCGTTCATGGAAGCGATTATCAACGGGCTGGTGCAAACCGGCCCCATCGGGAGGATTATCAGCACACAGATTCCGGCTGATGTGCTCTATCTGCTGAACGACGGTGAGTTGTCGATATTGATTGATGATTTCACCTCCGGCGCGGGTGACGGGTACGCCATCGATTTTGCCAAGATACTGATCAACCCGACCGGCATTTCGCAGGTCGGCACCATCCAGGGCACCGTGCGCGATGCAGGCAATTCGCAGCCGCTGGAAAATGTGGTTGTAGTCGCCAACGGTCTGGCACGGGATACGACGGACGTCAACGGCTTTTATCAGATCGACAGTGTACTGGCCGGCTTTGTAAATGTGAAAACCTATCGATCCGGTTATGGCAGTGATATTAAAACGGTGCTGTTGGCAGCCGGACAAACGCTGACCGTGGATTTTAACCTGCAGACCCCTGCCCCGCAGATTGTGAATCTATCACCGGCTGCGGAGGCGGTGAATGTTGCTTCCGATGCGGTGATCAGGGTGGATTTCAATGCGGTAATGGATACCCTGTCCTTTAACAACGCCAATTTTGTGTTGTCCAGTGAAGACTCGACGCTCAGTGGACAATTTCAGCGTGCGGACAGCTTTTTCATTTTCATTCCCCTCCAGCCGTTGCCGCTGAACAAAAGCTTTACGGCCCGTGTGACCACCGGTGTAAAAAATCTATCGGGAGTTCGTCTGGCTTCCGACAGCAGCTGGGTTTTTTATACTTTCGATCCGACCGGCGTTACCGATGATGATATTCAACCGCTGTCATTCATCCTGCAGCAGAATTATCCGAATCCCTTTAATCCACAGACGACCATTTCCTTTACACTGGAAAAGGCGCAGCGGGTGCACTTACGGGTATTCAATTTACTCGGAGAGGAAACTACCGAAATATTAAGCGGTTTATTGAAAGCCGGAAAATATTCGGTACAATGGAATGCCGCCGGGCAGCCGGCCGGGATTTATTTTTACCGGCTGCAGGGCGAAAAGGGTTCGCAGGTGCGCAAAATGGTTCTGCTGAAATAACCGGTATTTACCGGGAATGGATGTGACTGATAATCGTCATTGCGAGTCCCGGCGTTCGGGGCAAAGCAACCCTGTGACGACGCTCATCTCCAGCGCCGGTCGCCGTCAGGCGGCCATGTCTTTCAAATGGCGGCGCAGGATATTTTTAAACAGGTGCTGACGTTCGAAAACAAAAATGATATGCGTTTCCTTTATGCTCTGATCATAGCGGCAGCCGCTGATCAGTCCATTCATTTCTTTCAGGAATTTATTCAACCGTTCAATCTGTTTGGTCAGCAGCACCCGGCGGCGCGGGGAAAAGTTTTCTTTCTGACGAAGGGCAACGGACATTTCATTGAACAAGGTACGGAAACCGTTCATTTCAACCTGAAACTCATCACAGGCGCGTGGCAGATTCAGTCGCAGCATGGTTTCCTGGGTAATCTCAAATGCCTGCAGCAGGAGTATACATTCCTGGATATATTCATGTAACCGCATCACAGGCCTCCAGGGCGTTTTGCTGGCCGTTTAACATTTTCTCCAGCAGGGCCTTTCGTTTTTTATCCTGTGTTTTCTGATCCAGTAAACGGTATAAAAACGTATCTTCGCGCGTATCGTGGTGATCCACAAGATGTTTGAAATCGTAGCAGGCATCGAACAGTTTCACCAGTTCCAGCCCGGCCGGCGGTTTTTCAACGCTCCAATCGTGAATGGTTTGCAGGAATCGCTTCACATATCCGGAAATCTGTTCATGTTCGCGAATATAAAATTCCAACGCTCCGCCCTTCGGTAACGGGTTGATCAGTTTTTTATACAACGGCAGAAGCAGGGCTTCTTCATCCTTAATATGTTGCCCGAGAAGGATTTGAAGACGTTTCAATTCCAGTTTTGCCTGCTTGTATTTTTTATGCATCAGGAATATTTGAAATGTACGGAACGAAGAATCGATATAATTGTGAAATTGATCGAGTTCTCTGAAACTATGGTAGGATTGCGGTAATTTCATGACATACTTTGCATTGGTGATGGTTTAAATTTAGAAATCAGCGGCAAAGGTGGCAAATTTTTCGCAAAACATGAATCGGGTGAAGCAAGCCTCTGCAAACCGGATTGCCGCGTCGCTTCGCTCCTCGCAATGACGGGCAGAGAATCGTACTTGTTGCTCGCTGCTCGTTTCTCGTTGCTTGTCACTTGTCACCCTTCACTCAGCACTCTTCACGCATCACGCGTTACACATCACGTACCCGGTTACTTTGTCACCTTGTTACCGTGTCACTCGTCACTCATTACCACGGAGTGGTCCCTCCGGGACGCATCACCCTTCACTCATCACACATCACTTTGTCACCCGGTCACT